>DASSWN010000004.1:0-8367 GCA_035704905.1 Flavobacteriaceae bacterium | reverse complement strand
AAAAGGCGGTGGTCTTTCTTCCTCATTTGGAGGGGGCGGAACCCAACAATTGGGAGGCGTGCAAAAAACCACCGATTTTTTGGATAAAAGTACCTGGGCTTTGGCAACACTTTTACTTGTTCTTATTTTGTTGTCGAATTTTACAATTATTCAATCAAGATCAACTCCCGAATCCAAAGTTATTGGTGGCGATCGAATGGAAAACACAACCCCGGCAAAAACACCGACACCTGTTGAAACCGTTCCGGGAACCCAATCTGAATAAATTTTTTTGCACGGCTACCTGCCAATTCGCGTTGCAAATCAGTTATTGAAAATGCCAGCTTTCTGACAAGCTGGCATTTTTTTTTAAATATGTCAGTTTTTTCCGAGTGGCATAATTTTAGAAAGGAACCTCCAATATTATACTTAACCAAAAAAACATTTATAAACATGAAATTAAAAATCAAACCTTTATCGGATCGTGTTCTTATTGAACCATTGGCCGCCGAAACAAAGACGGCTTCTGGAATTTATATTCCCGAAACAGCTAAAGAAAAACCTCAAAAAGGAAAAGTAGTTGCTGTCGGTGCGGGTACCAAAAAACATGAAATGACTGTCAAGGTTGGCGATATGGTCCTGTATGGCAAATACTCCGGTACGGAACTTAAACTGGAAGGTTCCGATTATTTGATGATGCGCGAAGACGACATCTTGGCAATTGTATAGCCGATTTTCGCAAAAACTAATTAGAGAAAAAATCAGTTTATTAACTAAAAGCTTCCTCATTAAACTAATTGGGGATAAATAATAAAAAATTAAAAAAAATGGCAAAAGATATTAAATTCGATATTGAAGCGCGCGACGGCATAAAACGTGGCGTGGATGCATTGGCAAATGCCGTGAAAGTTACCTTGGGTCCGAAAGGTCGCAATGTGATTATTAGCAAATCTTTCGGTGCACCAGTGGTGACCAAAGATGGCGTAACCGTGGCAAAAGAAATTGAATTGGAAGACGCATTGGAAAATATGGGTGCGCAAATGGTAAAAGAAGTGGCTTCAAAGACCAACGATCTTGCTGGTGATGGTACGACCACAGCAACTGTTTTGGCACAAGCTATAGTGAAAGAAGGTTTGAAAAACGTTGCTTCCGGTGCAAATCCGATGGATTTGAAACGAGGAATCGACAAAGCTGTGGAGGCAATTACCAATGATTTGCAGAAGCAAACCAAAGAAGTTGGAGATTCTTCAGAAAAAATAAAACAAGTAGCTTCCATATCTGCCAACAATGATGATTTGATCGGTGACTTGATCGCCCAAGCTTTTGGAAAAGTTGGAAAAGAAGGTGTAATCACCGTGGAAGAAGCCAAAGGAACCGAAACTTACGTTGACGTAGTGGAAGGAATGCAATTCGACCGCGGATATCTTTCCCCATATTTCGTGACCAACACGGAAAAGATGACCGCTGATTTGGAAAACCCATATATCTTGATCGTCGATAAAAAGGTTTCCGCTATGAAAGATTTGCTTCCGGTTTTGGAACCTGTTGCACAATCCGGAAAACCTTTGTTGATTATCGCGGAAGATGTCGATGGTGAAGCCTTGGCCACTTTAGTGGTGAACAAATTGCGCGGTTCATTGAAAATCGCAGCCGTAAAAGCACCCGGATTTGGTGACCGCAGAAAAGCTATGTTGGAAGACATCGCTATTTTGACCGGTGGAACCGTGATTTCTGAGGAAACCGGATTTACGTTGGAAAACGCAACCATGGAACATTTGGGAACTGCTGAAAAAGTGGCTATCGATAAAGATAATACCACGATTGTAAACGGTGCCGGCGAAGATAAAATGATCAAGAACCGGGTCAACCAAATCAAGTCACAAATCGAAACGACCACTAGTGATTATGACAAAGAAAAATTGCAGGAGCGTTTGGCCAAATTGTCCGGTGGAGTAGCTGTTCTTTATGTTGGGGCGGCTTCCGAAATTGAAATGAAAGAGAAAAAAGACCGTGTTGACGATGCGTTGCATGCCACTCGAGCTGCGGTTGAAGAAGGAATTGTTGCAGGTGGTGGTGTTGCTCTTGTTCGCGCAAAAGCGGCCTTAAAGGAAGTTAAAACCGAAAATGCCGATGAAGAAACCGGTGTGCAAATCGTGAACAAAGCTATTGAAGCTCCTTTGCGAATTATCGTTGAAAATGCCGGTGGGGAAGGTTCAGTTGTCTTGAATAAAGTCATGGAAGGCACCAAAGGTTTCGATGCGAAAACTGAAACGTATGTCGATATGTTGAAAGCGGGTATTATCGATCCGAAAAAAGTGACGCGTATTGCATTGGAAAACGCTGCATCTGTTGCTGGAATGATTTTGACCACCGAATGTGCTTTGATGGATATCAAAGAAGAAGAGCATGGTGGCGGAATGCCCGGAGGAATGGGCGGCGGAATGCCCGGAATGATGTAAGAACCTTTTTTAAGGAACTCTTTTATATTGAGACCGTCCCAGATTTGGGACGGTTTTTTTATGTGTTTTTTGAAAGTCAAGTTGCAAAAAGAATCTCCACCTTTAAAATTAACGGTTTTTCACAACATTTTGCAGCAGTATTGCAATTCCCATTACCAGCGCGCACCCGAATAAATTCAACCATAAATAAGGCATCCAGTCATACCACCAGCCCAAAATAACAATAAATTGGGTGATGATTGCGGCAATAAAAACCGCCCGGCCTTTTACAAACTTAATGAAGAAGGCGAGCAGAAAAATTCCCAATACATTCCCATAAAAAATGGAACCAATAATATTTACCAACTGAATAAGATTTTCGAACAAATTTGCTATACAAGCAAATAAAATCGCCAGCACGCCCCAACCAAAGGTGAACCACCTTGTCATTTTCACATAATGTTCCTTCGGTTTTTCTGTCGGAACATTTCGTTTGTATAAATCAATGGTTGTTGTTGAAGCCAACGCGTTCAATTCCGCTGCAGTAGACGACATCGCGGCGCATAAGATGACTGCCAACAACAATCCGATAATTCCTTTCGGCAGATTGTTCAGTATGAAATGGATGAAAACATAATCGGTGTCATTGGTTTCCACCGTTGCATCGGCTTTGTGAATCACAATTTCAGCTTGTTCGCGAAGGTTCAAAGCGGTTTGGTTCAACCGCGACATTTCTTGTTGAAGCTTTGCTTTTTTTAGCTTGTTTTCATTTGGAATTTTGGCATATTCCACGGCAAATTCCTTTTGTTTTTCCTGTACTTCCTTCAATTCAGATTTCAGCAAATCATATTCCCCGGAATATTCCGAATTGGTGACCGCTTGTTGTGCGGCGGGATTAAAATTCAAGGGGGAGTAATTAAACTGATAGAAAACGAAAACCATTACGCCCGTCAGCAAAATGAAAAATTGCATCGGAACTTTCAGCAGTCCGTTAAAAAGCATTCCAAGCTGACTTTCACGCAATGATTTCCCCGAAAGATACCGTTGCACTTGGCTTTGATCGGTGCCGAAGTAGGAAAGAGCCAAAAAAGTTCCGCCAATGATCCCACTCCAAAAAGTATAACGGTTATCAAAATCGAACGAAAAATCAAGAACATCCAATTTTCCGTTTGCACCGGCAATTTCCAAGGCGTTGGAAAATGAAATATTCTCTGGCAAATAATTTATAATGATAAAGAAAGCAGCCATCATTCCCATAAAAATCACGCCCATTTGCTGTTTTTGCGTAACATTCACGGCTTTTGTTCCGCCAGAAACAGTATAAAGAATCACCAAACTTCCAATCAGAATATTTAAGGTGGTCAACTCCCAACCCAACACGGCGGAAAGAATAATTGCCGGTGCAAAAATGGTGATTCCGGCAGACATTCCGCGCTGGATAAGAAAAAGAATGGCGGTAAGCGAACGCGTTTTTAGATCGAAGCGGTTTTCCAAATATTCGTACGCCGTATAAACCTTCAAACGGTGATAAATAGGAATAAAAACCATGCAAATAATCACCATCGCAATGGGAAGACCAAAATAAAACTGCACAAATCCCATTCCGCTGTGGAAAGCTTGACCGGGAGTGGACAAAAAAGTAATGGCGCTTGCCTGTGTGGCCATGACCGAAACTCCAACGGTCCACCATCTCGCTTCGTTTCCTCCCCGAATATAATCTTCCACATTTTTGCTGCCCAGGGTTTTATAGGCACCGTAAACCACAATGAACAATATTGTGGAAACCAAAACAATAATATCCAATGGAGCCATAATTGCCGTGATGAGCGATTGGGATTTTGAGAAACACGAAAATACTGTTTTATCTTTAAAATCAAAGAAAGGCAAGGCTACTTATCGCAACCGAAAAAACCAAAAAAGAAGCCCTATCTTTGCAAAATTGAATTAAAAAATCAAATTATGCCTGCCGATCAAAAAAAAGTGGCGTTTTATACCCTGGGCTGCAAACTGAATTTTTCCGAAACTTCCACTATTGCGCGTTCCTTTGAAAAAGAAGGGTTTTCACGGGTCGATTTTTCCGAAGAGGCCGATATATATGTAATCAATACCTGTAGCGTAACCGAAAATGCCGATAAGCGCTTTAAAACCATTGTGAAACATGCGCAACAAGCAAACAAAGACGCGTTTGTAATTGCCATTGGTTGTTATGCCCAACTTAAACCCGAAGAACTTGCCGATGTGGATGGTGTGGATTTGGTATTGGGAGCGTCCGAAAAATTTAAAATAACCGATTATTTGAATCAGTTATCAAAATCCGACCAGCCAGGAAAAGTTCATTCTTGTGAAATCAATGAAGCAGATTTTTATGTAGGCGCTTATTCTTTGGGCGATCGCACACGTGCTTTTTTGAAAGTTCAAGATGGGTGCGATTACAAATGTACCTATTGCACCATTCCTTTGGCGCGCGGTATTTCCCGAAGTGATAAATTGGAAAATGTGCTAAAAAATGCATCGGAAATTGCTTCCAAAGGAATAAAAGAAATTGTGCTTACGGGAGTGAATATCGGTGATTATGGCAAAGGCGAATTTGGCAATAAAAAGCACGAACATACTTTTTTGGAACTAATAAAAAATTTGGACCAAGTCGATGGGGTGGAGCGCATACGTATTTCTTCCATCGAGCCCAATTTACTGAAAAACGAAACCATCGATTTTGTGGCTGAAAGCAATTCCTTTGTGCCGCATTTTCATATTCCGCTGCAAAGCGGCAGCAATGCCCTTTTGAAACTGATGCGCCGTCGCTATATGCGCGAATTGTATGTGGACCGAGTTCGACAGATTAAAAACCGCATGCCCCAAGCTTGTATCGGGGTGGATGTGATTGTCGGTTTTCCCGGTGAAACGAAAGAACTTTTTTTGGAAACTTATCGTTTTTTGAACGAACTCGATATTTCTTATTTACATGTTTTTACTTATTCCGAAAGGGAAAATACGCCGGCTGCGAAGATGCCCGGAAGGGTGCCAATGAATGTTCGGAAAAAACGCAGTAAATTATTGCGAGGCCTTTCGGTAAAAAAGCGAAGGGCGTTTTATGAAAGCCAGTTGGGGAAACAAGCTACGATTTTATTGGAAAGCGAGAATAAATCGGGCTATATTCACGGCTTCACCGAAAATTATGTGAAAGTGAAATTACCGTGGAATCCAGCCTATGTAAACACATTGCACAAAGTGGAATTGACAGAAATTGACGAAGATGGATTGGTTCGCTTCGAATTTGTGAAAGAGAAAGCAGCGCAGGTTGCAAGTTCAATGCATTGATATTAAATATTTATTCCAACGGGAAGCAGATTCTTATAGCGCCGGTTTTTTTTGAAGAATTTGGCGATTTCCGGACTTGTTGGCATAACCCGCAAATTGGTCTCCGAAATGGCATCCAAAACGAGTTTCACGAACTGATCAAGATATCCTTTTTTCTTTAGCGGTTCGCTCATATTCAATTTGGTCAAAAAAATTTTTCGATCTTGCTGCGCATATTCAATCGTAACCAATTCCGACTGAATTGTGGCTTCAAATTGCCTTAAAAACTCATTGTTGGTGATTTTCAACTCTTGCTTCGCGCCATCTTCTTTCATTGCTTCAAATTTTAGTTCTTCCTTTAAGAGACTATTATATTATAGTTTTGGTAAAGTTACGATTTTACGCGATAATTTACTTATATTCGACAAAAGAAAATGAACCGTCCATCCGAAATCATCCATGTTTATTTTATGCCCGGAATGGCGGCCAGTCCAGAAATTTTTGAATATATAAAGCTTCCCAAAGAAACTTTTCAAATGCATTTCCTGAAATGGAAACTTCCCCAAAAAAAAGAGTCTCTGGAAAGTTATGCGTTGCGAATGGTTCAGGACATAGAGCATAAAAATTGTGTTCTGATCGGTGTATCGTTGGGAGGTATAGTTGTGCAAGCGATGAGTGAATTTCTATCTTTGAGGCGGTTGATCATTATTTCAAGCGTCAAAACCCGTTTCGAACTTCCACGAAGAATGCGCTGGGCCCGAATTACCGGTTTATACCATTTGCTGCCCACCTTCATGGTAAATTACGTAGAAAAACTCGATTTTCTTCCTTTGGGAAAATTTGTGAAAAAACGGCTGAAATTGTACAAACGTTACATGGAAGTAAAGAACAAGCATTACTTGGATTGGGGTTTTCGAAAAATGATTTTCTGGGAACGAAAAAAGCCCCTCGAAGGAATTGTGCATATTCATGGAGAAAAAGATATTGTGTTCCCCATAAAATATATTAAAAATTGTATAGTTGTACCATCGGGTACCCACATAATGATCATTAACAAATACCGATGGTTCAACAGAAACTTGCCAAGAATTATTTGTGAAGGGAAACTGTAGCCTTGAATTAAAAGTATCACTTAAAAAGAAGGAGAAAATGAAAATTGTTAAATACTTATTTGGAATCATTGGAATAGCGGCTATTCTGATTTTGAGCATAAATGCCGTGCAATTGCCAAAGATGAACGCCCCAATGTTGCATCTTCAGCCTGTCGATACCAATAGTTTTGTGAAAGATTACAATGTATATGCTCTTCCCGTGCCCGAAAAAATGGATTTTGCCGGCGAACCGGTTCCGCTCTCAAACCCTGATATTTATGAACGCATGGATCGTGAATTGCTGGTGAACACGTATTGGCAATCGAATGGTTTGTTATTGTTGAAACGCGCACATAAATATTTCCCGATTATTGAACCCATTTTGAGGAAAAATGGTATCCCCGACGATTTTAAATATTTGGCCACTGCCGAAAGTGGTTTGGAGCAAATTGTTTCACCGGCTGGTGCCACCGGATTTTGGCAAATTATGGAAAGCACCGGAAAAGAATTGGGTTTGGAAATAAACGATAATATCGATGAACGTTACCATATTGAAAAATCCACCGAAGCCGCTTGTGCTTATTTAAAAAAAGCCAAGGAAAAATTTGGCACGTGGACATTGGCAGCCGCATCCTATAACGCCGGAATGAATGGAATTTCCTTTCAACAAGAACGTCAAGAAACGACCAATTACTACGATTTGTTGTTGGGTTCGGAAACCAGCCGTTATGTTTTTAGAATTCTGGCACTAAAAGAAATATTTAGCAATCCAAGGGCTTATGGTTTCAATTTTGAAGAAAGGGATTTGTATTCACTGGTTCCAACCAAAAATGTGAAGGTGGATTCCATAGTGACCAGTTTTCCGAAATTCGCCCGTCATTTCGGTATCAATTACAAAATTCTCAAAATCCACAATCCTTGGTTGCGCGAAGATCATTTGGACAATAAACGGGGGAAAACCTACGAAATTAAAATCCCTCTTTCGGGATATTATTCCAAAAATCCATAATGCTGGACTACTTTATTGATCATATATGGGCCATTTTGCTGGTTATTAATTATGTCATTGTACTAATTCTGGCTGCATTTATTATTGGACATAACCGCAACCCCGTCAGCACACTTTCATATATTTTGGCAATGTTGCTGCTTCCATTCATCGGAATCGTGGTTTATTACTTTTTCGGGCAGGAATATCGCAAAGAAAAAATGTTTCGTCGCAAAGGCGTTTTCGATAACCAAAAGGTGAAAGAATGGGAAAAAAAATTATTGCTTTCCGAAGAGAAATTGGAGGAATATGAGAAAAAATTTCTTGACGATAAAGTCAAACTTGTAAAACTATTGCAAAATAACCAACGTAAACCGCTCACGTTTAAAAATGAGGTGAAAATTTTGGTGAATGGCGAAAAAAAATACGACCTTCTTTTTGAAGATTTCGAAAAGGCAAAACACCATATTCACCTCGAATATTATATTTTTAATTCTGACAATATAGGCACGAAAGTCATCGACAAACTTTGTGAAAAAGCACAACAGAATGTGGAAGTTCGCATTGCCTATGA
>DASSWN010000054.1:0-5957 GCA_035704905.1 Flavobacteriaceae bacterium | reverse complement strand
TTTTTATGAACTTCGCTCGTTTTCTAAGCGGCTGCAAATATACAAGCTTTTTTTAATCCAACAAGAAAAAATTTTTATTTTTTTTCCCGTCTTTCAAGAGCGTTTTGCCAAGCCTCGTTTCCTCGTTTGGCGGGTGCAAATGTACAACGGTTTTTTGCTTGTGCAACCAATTCTTTAAAGAATTTTTTAAAAAGTTTTTTGGCCTTGTTTTAAGTGGCTATTAGTGAGCGTTTTGAAACCGATAAACGTGCACGCTCAAATTGGTTCCAAAAGACTTTGCGTCCTTTGCCGGGAACAAATCCTTCCTTTTTGCACGTCTTCTTTCCCGTGACCAACTCTTGAAAGAAGAACTTGTTTCAGCATCTCTTGTTTCAGCATCTCTTATTGGCGTTTGCCGTGAGAGACCCTGAAATGAATTCAGGGTGACAAGCTTTGAAAGAAGATCGATTGTCATGCTGAACTTGTTTCAGCATCTTTCGTTTCAGCATCTTTTATTGGCGTTTCCCGTGAGAGACCCTGAAATGAATTCAGGGTGACAAGTCTTGAAAGAAGAATAAATTGTCATGCTGAACTTGTTTCAGCATCTTTCGTTTCAGCATCCTTCGTTTCAACTCCTTTTATTGCGTTTCCCGTGAGAGACCCTGAAATGAATTCAGGGTGACAAGTCTTGAAAAAAGAGAACATCTACAAAAAGAAATCCCAAACCAAGCCAAACCGAACGGCAAATCCGCGATAGGGATACGATGGAGCGGAGAAATTGGCATTGTCGGTGAAAATAGCAGTGAAATTTTCCAGTTCAAAAAAGATTCGGGCTTGGCTTATTTTCGCATTGAAAAATAAATCGAAAGTTGCAAATCCCTTTAATTCCTCATCATTTTGCACATAAAATTCCGCGAGAACGGGATCATAACCATTGGCTTCAAAACTGGTGAAATAATTCAACGTAACACCGGTTTGGAGATAAAGTGCTTTTTTGAACCAGTAGTCTTTATAATATAATGTATTGCGTGTGACAAATTTTGGAGTTCGAAACACTTCTTCACCATCGAGCGTTTGTTGCAATAATACTGTATTGTCCAGCGAAACAATTCCGAGGTCAAATTCACGATTTGCTTTCAGTTTTACATATTTCACCGTTCCGGTGAATTGCATGGGCTTTACCAACGAGGCGGCTTGAGAATCCAAATCTTCATTTTCAACCAAACCAAAATAGGCGTAATTGGTTATCTGGGAATAATCCATTTTTAGATTCACCAATTTTTCAGAAGAAACTTCCACAAATAGATTCTGAACCTGTACATTTTTAAAATAGTTTCGCCAATTGTAACTCTTATAATCGCTTTGGTACAACAAAAAATTATAGTTGGGTAGGTGCGAATTAAGAGCAAAACCGGCTTTGATTTTTCCCAATTCTTTATACTGAAAGGATGCATCGGCTTTCAAATAATTCCCTTCAAAATCACCTGACACATTAATCATCCCATCGGCATGGAAATCGAAACCACCAATTTTCTTCTCATAAGAGGCGCCGGTAGCCACAGTATTTCCGGTTAGTCGGTTCGGAATAACCTCTTCATCCAAAATCAACAAGCGTTTGTACCCATAATTGTAATCTGTGTGGGAAATTTTCAGCTTCAAATCGCCAATCAACTGGTTGAAATATTCCACATAAGCCAAATTCGATACTTCCTGAAACTCAAGTTCATCATTCAAATTCACGTTTTCGTAGGTTTCGCCAAACCACGGACTCGCTTCCTTTTGATTGAAATGATATTCCTTATCCGTGAAATTCAAAACATGGCCTATTCGCATTTCATTGTTTCGCGTTGAATCAGTTCCTGGTTTCAGTATATAATAATGGTTCAGGTAAAAACGTCTTGCCAACAAAAGATTCTGCGCATTCTGAAATTTGACTTCGAGCAGCGTGCGATCATCGAATTCTTCCGCACCCGATTTAAAATGTTGCACGGCGAGCGGCGTTAATCCACCATTTTCTTCATTTGAAAGATCTTGCGACACAAAATGTGTTTTTACGTCATAACGCTTGTTTTTGGTATGATAACTAAACCCGGTACGAAAATTTCCAGTACTGGCCATAATATGCTTGTATTTTCCCAAGGAATGCAAACCTTTGTAAGCAATGAAAAAATTGAATTGTGGCGAAGTGTTCACCGTGGCAAAAGCATCCAAAAGTTGGCCTTGCTCAAAAGTGGTTTTGAAAAACAATTCCGACCAGGGAGTCGGGACATTGTAATAGAAAATGTCATCCACTTCCATAAAATTGAAATGCCTTGCGCGCGCGCCAAATTGAGGCAACAAGTGCGTTTCATCAAAAGAATACGTTAATTTGGTATAAGGTTTTCCGACATTCGAAAAAGGCAATAATCCGAAATTATCTTTCCGCAGATAATTGAACCGATAGGCTTTTTGCACCGTCAAAGTCGTATCGACATGCGTAGTGTCGCCCTTTACTGAAATAATTTTATAATCGGAAATAGGAGGCTTTTCCCGGTTGTCGATCACCGTACGCGGCACATCGCCACGTTGTTGGTTATCCGGCGCATTCGGATCGAAACTTCCGGCCCTCTGCAGCTTTCTATCCTGAGCTAAAACCAGAATGGGCAACAGGAGGAAAACCATTGTGAAAAGAATTTTTTTCATAGCATATTCGGCTGGCACAAAAGTATCATTTTTTGGGGAATGTACTTTTCGACTTTTCGGCATATTCTTTTCAAAACCTACCAAAAGCAGTAAAAAAAAATTAATTTTGCGGCGTGTTGCTATTGAAACATATCGCCGAAGCCTTGGAATGCGGAACGGACGAAGCCGGGCGCGGTTGCTTGGCGGGTCCGGTGACGGCGGCAGCGGTGATTTTGAAAGATGATTTTGAAAATGAACTGCTGAACGATTCGAAATTACTTTCCGAAAAAAACAGAAACCTCCTGAAACCGCTTATCGAAACCGGTGCTGTTTCGTTCGCGGTAAGCCATGTAATGATGGAAGAAATTGACAATATCAATATTTTGAACGCGTCAATTCTTGGAATGCACCGCTGTATTGAGCAGCTTTGCTCCGTTCCGGAACATATTTTGGTGGATGGAAACCGTTTCAAACCATATACAAATGTGCCACATACTTGCGTAATAAAAGGCGATGGAAAATATGCGGCGATTGCAGCGGCCTCAGTTTTGGCAAAAACTTACCGCGATGCATTTATGGCGGAAATCCATCATGAATTTCCCATGTACAATTGGAAACAAAATAAAGGCTATCCCACGCATGAACACCGGGAAGCAATCCGAAAATACGGCATGACAAAATATCACCGGAAAAGTTTTCGAATGCTTCCCGAAGGGGAACTATTGTCGGCGGAATATATAGAACGCTGATAACGCTGATTTTTATGATCAAAATGATTAATTTGCATTTAATCATTGATTAAAAATTACTTTCAACAAAATTTCCTTGATTTATTTTATGAAAAAAATAGTACTTGCTTTTCTTTCTGTACTTTCATTTCTGTCGTGCCGGGAAGAAACCGGCACCACGAATTTGTTATCCAGATTTGTTCCCCCGGATGCGTCCGTGGTTTTGAAAACCAAGGATTTGAAGGATTTTTCCGAAGTCATTTCCAAAAATTCACTGTTGGGAAAAAACGATTTTCCGATGCGCTCGGCGATCGAAACCGAATTGAAATCGCTAAAAAACCTGAATGTAAAAGATGAAAATTTGCTTTGTTTTTCTATTATAGGACGCGATGTGGTTTTTACATTTATTACCGAAAACAATGACGATTTGTTTCCCTCCGATTTTCAATCAAAATTGAGCGGAAGTTTTCAATATGACGGGCAAAGTGTTCAGAAATACAAAGCCGAAAATTTTGAATTGTACTCCACGATTTTGGACAACGTCTTTATTGGTAGTGACTCAAAACTAATTGTTGAAAATGTCATTCGACTCTATAATTTGGGTTTGAAACAAAATGCCGCTTTTGAAAACGCATACAAATTGGCTTCGGGAAATGCTTCGTTGTTCATTGATACTGAACATTTCGACACCTTTTACCGACATTTTTTCCCAAAAGGAAATGCTTCGTTTTTAAAAAATTATTCCAACTGGAGCGTCTTGGACATTTCTTTGGAAGAAGACGGAATTTTTCTCAATGGAATTTTGCCGGACAATTTGGAGGTCAAAAACAAGCTCAACCTTTTTAAAGGATTGCAACCACAAAAAACCGAATTGGCGCAGATTTGTCCTTTGAACGCTACCGGTTTTTTCTCATTCGGGTATAATGATTTTTCCATTCTTAAAGAAAACCTTCAGCTTTATCGGAAAAAATCCCTTTCAGAAAAAATGAATGATTTCTTCGCTTCGGCAAATGAAATCGGCGTACTGTATTTTCCGGAAGGGGAAGTTGTCGCCCTTACTTCCAAAGCGAGGGAAAAAACAGAGGCTGCTATTCTACCCTACCGTGAAGAAATGGAAAGTTTCCGAGGAAATATGCTTTATTCATTTTCTGAAAAAGATGCGTTCGCAACGACTTTTTCTCCCCTTATCAACACTAAAAATCTGAAATTTTACACACACCTGAATCATTTCTTTGTTTTTTCTGAACACAAAAAACTATTGGAAAACATCATTGCCAATTATCAAAATGGTTCGGTGGTTTCGGAACAGAAATATTACGTTTCCCTACTTGATAATCTTACCGAGGAATCGTCAATTTTTTGTTTGGGAATTAATGAAAACTTAAAACAGCAATTGACAAAAACAAGTCAACCTGAATTACAAAAAGGACTTGAAAATTTTGACTTGAATAATTTTAAACTAAGCGGATTGCAACTGATCCGCGATGAAAGTTTCACACATATCAATATTGCATTGAACCAAGCCGAAAATATGGAACAAGGCGGCGTTTCTCAGTTATTTGCGATGGAACTGGAAAATCCACTGTTGGGAAATCCTCAATTTTTCGAATATTGGCGCACGGGCGAACAATATATTGTGGCACAAGACACCGAAAATTTGCTGTACCTTTTTGATAACAACGGAAAATTACTGTGGAAAAAACCGTTGGATGGAAAAATTTTAGGTGAAATAAAAACGGTGGATTTATATAAAAACACGCGATTGCAAATGGCTTTTGTTACCTCGAATAACTTTTATGTTTTAGGGGTCGATGGAACCGAAGTTTCGCCCTTTCCATTAAAATTCGATGCACCGATCACGCAGCCTTTGGCCGTTTTCGATTATGCGGGAAGCCGCGATTATCGTTTCGTGGTCGTTCAGGATGAAAAAGTTTCGATGTGGGACAACCAAGGGAAAAAAGTAAAAGGGTTTGAATTTAATAAAGCAAAATCTTCCGTGGCGGGAATTCCCCAACATTTCCGGATCGGCACGAAAGATTATATCGTAATTCCCGAAGTTTCAGGGAAATTGAATATTTTAAACCGGCAGGGAAAACCGCGGATCAATGTTGAAAAGAAACTTGATTTTTCCGAAAATCCGTGGTTTTTATTTGATGGAAAGTTCACTTCCATGAACGCAAAAGGAAATTTGCTGCAAATCGATGAAAACGGAAATGTTTCCACCCAAAAACTCGAACTTCAGGAAGATTCTAAAATTGCGGTTTCAGGAAAAACCTTTGTTAGCCTTTCCGAAAATATTTTAAGCATAAACGGCCAGGAATTGGAACTCGATTATGGAAAATACACTTCCCCAAAAATCTTTGAAATAGACGGAAAAACCTACGTAAGCCTTACCGACTTACAAGCGAGCAAGGTTTACTTGTTCGATGAAAAAGGAAATTCACTGTCCGGCTTTCCTGTTTACGGCAATTCCGGCATCGATTTGCAAAATCAAGAAGGCAAGATGTGGTTTACCGTGAAAGGCGAAAATGACCGGGTTTTGGTTTACGGGATAAATGAATAATGTATAAGGTTTAATGTCTAATAGGT
>DASSWN010000035.1:0-11221 GCA_035704905.1 Flavobacteriaceae bacterium | reverse complement strand
TACGTGAACAGCGAACAAAACCAAATCGTGGGCCACGTGGTTTATATTGATAATTACGGAAATGTGGTGAGCAATATCAGCAAAAAGTTTTTCGAAACAGTTGGAAAAGGAAGGGACTTTGTGCTGAGTGCCCGGTCGATTAATTTTGAAAAAATCCATGAAACCTATAGTCAGGCCATAAATTTTGAACTTTCAAAAGAAAAACGTGAAGAAGATGGAAAAAAATTGGCGCTTTTTAATTCTTCAGGATATATTGAACTCGCCATTTATAAGAGCAATCCGCACACCGTGGGCAGTGCTTCAACCCTTTTCGGATTAAATTTAATGGATTCCATAACGCTAAAGTTTTTGTGATGTTGATACGAATTGTAAAAATGATTTTTCAAAAAGATGAAATTGCACATTTCCAATCGCTCTTTCAAGAGAAAAAAACCTTTATCCGGAATTTCGAAGGTTGCCTTTTTTTGGAATTATACCAAGACATAAACAATCCGCAAATCTTTTTCACCTACAGTCATTGGGAAAGTGAAGCCGCGCTGGAAAATTACCGGCATTCAAAATTGTTTGAAAGTGTTTGGGCGGAGACCAAAAAAAAATTCGCCGAAAAACCGGAAGCTTGGAGCGTGAGGAAAATAGAGGCCTCTTTCCGACCTTCTTAAAAAAAGGAAAAGAAAATCTAAAATTATCATTTAAATATTCAGTATTCTAAAAATTCTTCGGGATGCCTACTGCTAAAAACTTGGAAAATCAAAATTAGTTCGTAAATTTGAAATACCAAACTGACAAAATGAGAACAATAAACATATCTATATCAGAAGTTGAGTTCAACAAATTCGGATTAAAATCAGACAAATTTTCTTTTTCCGACCTAATTGGCATCATCAGAAATGAATTGACTAAACAGCGATTAAATGAAAGTATTGAACTTGCTGAAAAATATGGACTTTCCCAAATGACAATGGATGAAATTTCAGAAGAAGTCAAAGCAGTCAGGAAGAATGCACAAAATCATAATTGATACCAATGTTCTTGTTTCTTCGTTAATTCAACGAGGCTATCCTTTCCAAATCCTAATTGAGCTTTTTTCCAACGATAATATCGAGCTCTGTATTTCCTATGAAGTTTTGAAAGAATATTTTGATGTTCTGAATAGAAAAAAATTCGCGAGGTTTACCGATTTTGCCGTCAATGCCCAAACCTTACTTGTGGACATAGAAAAACGGGGCGTGGAATATTTCCCCACATCAAAGGTTGAAATTATAAAAGACCTCGATGACAATAAATTTTTAGAACTAGCAGAAACCTGCAAAGCCGATTTTTTAATCACAGGCAACACAAAAGACTTTACATTAGATAGTTATAAAAACACAAAAATTGTTTCGCCTAAAGAATATTGTAGCTCAACAAGAAGCAGTTGACTTTATTAATTATCTCCATAAAAAATACATTGACAAAGCTGTCAAAAATTCAATTACGGAAAGTGCTTTTCGAGGAATGTGGAAAAATCGCAAAAACATGCAAATTAGCACCGAACGGACACGAAACATTCGGAAAAGCCGTTACCCAAAAAATAGGTTGCCGCAAAAATTCGAATAGTGTAAATTTGCGGTAAATCAACTTCCAGCAATGTTCGCCATTTTCCGAAAAGAGATCAATACTTTTTTTTCCTCCATTCTCGGCTATTTGGTGATCGCCGTTTTTTTACTCGTGAACGGACTCTTTCTGTGGGTTTTTCAGGGGAGTTTCAATATTTTCGATTTCGGTTTCGCCAATCTTTCTCCGTTTTTTCAGCTTGCTCCATGGATTTTTATTTTTCTGATTCCCGGGATTTGCATGCGCAGTTTTTCCGAAGAAAAGAAACAAGGCACCTTGGAATTGCTTTTTACCAAACCCATTACGACGTGGCAACTGCTGCTCGGAAAATATTTTGGGAACCTAATTTTGGTGCTATTGGCATTGATCCCCACTTTTTTATATGTGTTCACGATCCATCAACTGGGCGATCCGGTAGGAAATTTTGATTTTGGCGCAACCTTCGGTTCTTATCTCGGATTAGTGTTTTTGGGAGGCTGCTACACCGCGATCGGCTTGTTCTCCTCCACTCTTTCCGAGAACCAATTGGTGGCATTTCTCGTGGCGGTTTTGCTCTGCTTCCTAGTATATTTCGGATTGGAAGGTATCTCTGAAATCGGCATTTTCGGTTCGCAAACCTATGGGCTGGAATATTTGGGGATTGCTTTTCATTACGAAAGCATAAGCCGCGGCGTATTGGACACACGCGACTTCATCTATTTTATCAGCATCATCTTTCTTTTTCTGTTTTTCACAAAAGTTTCGTTGAAAAAGAGTTTAAAGCAAAATCACAAAAAGCCCGTACGGCTCCTTTCCGTTTTTTTCATGGTCATTGTCATAAATGTGCTTTCTGCTTACTTTTTCCAGCGATTCGATTTGACAGATGACAATCGCTATACCTTATCAGAAGCAAGCCGCGAGATAGTGGAAGAAATCGATTCGCCATTGGTGGTTACGATTTTTTTGACCGGTGAACTTCCTTCCGAATTCAAACGCTTGCAATTGGAAACCAAACGAATATTGGAAGAATTCGCGGCCTACAATCCGCAATTGAAATATGAATTTGTCAATCCTTTGGCGCAAGGCGGCGAAGCCATGGAAATCGCCACCGATTTTTATAATTCCGGAATGACACCCGAAAATCTGAATATTCGTGAAAACGGAAAGGTCAGCACCCGAATTATTTTTCCGTGGGCGGTGGCGAACTATCAAAACAAATCTGCCAAAATTCATTTATTAAAAAAGAAAATTCAATCTTCAAATGAAGAAATGGTTCATAATTCCATTCAGAATTTGGAGTATGCTTTTTCCGATGCTTTTGGCAAATTGGTGCATGAACGCAGCAAGAAAATTGCTGTGATGCGCGGCAATGGGGAACTGCCCGATAAAAATATTGCCGATTTTTTCAAAACATTGCAAGAATATTACCGAATTGCTCCTTTTACCTTGGATTCAGTTGAAAAGGTTCCGCGAAAAACCCTCGAAGAGCTCTCTAAATTCGATTTGATAATTGAAGCAAAACCAACGGAAACCTTTACCGAAAAAGAGAAGTATGTGCTAGACCAGTATTTGATGCAGGGAGGAAAAATGCTGTGGCTTGTGGAAACCGTGGCGGTGGACAAAGATAGTTTGTTGAACCCAAGCCAAAAAGCGCTCGCTTTTCCGACCGATTTGAACCTACGCGACTTCTTTTTCAAAGCAGGGATTCGAATCAATCCGGTTTTGGTGAGCAGTTTGCAATCCGCGCCCATCATTCTTGCCAGTGGCAGCGGAAAAGACCTTCAGTTAACACCTTTTCCTTGGATTTATTCCCCGTTGGCGATTTCCGATAAAAACCATTCGATCACCAATAATATCAGTGCGGTTAAATTCGATTTTGCAAACAGCATCGACACCCTGCAAAATGCGTTGAAAACGACTATTCTGTTGCAAAGCTCCCCCGATTCGAAAACACAGGGAACGCCTATGTTCATAAGTTTGGAGTCCATCCGCCAAACCCCGGATTTTGGAACGTTCAATGAAGGGCCGCAATCCCTTGCTGTTTTGTTGGAAGGAAAATTCATTTCCACCTATAAAAATAGGATTAAACCTTTTGATTTAAAAAACAGCTTAGATGTGGGGAAACCTTCCAAAATGGTGATTGTTTCCGATGGCGACATTATCAAAAACGAATTCAAAAACGGAAAACCTTTAACTTTAGGTTTCGACCAATACACCGGAACAATGTACGGAAACAAAGAATTTCTGTTAAATACGGTAAATTACTTATTGGACGACACGGGCTTAATGAAAATCCGTTCCAAGAAACTGAAACTCGCTTTTTTGGATTCGGATAAAATCGCAAGCCAACGTTTGCAATGGCAACTAATCAACTTATTGTTGCCACTGGTATTGTTGGGTATTTTTGGTTGGACATTTACTTTTTTCCGCAGAAAAAAGTATAGTTCCTAAATGATTTTTCATAAGTTTAAACCGAATATGCAACAAATCAAGTGTTTATGATTTTCGGTGTTAATAAATTTGTAGCGCAAGTCAATAGAACCACAAACATTTAAAATATATTTGTAATCCAATAACACAAACAGCAAGCAACGATGAAATTTATAGTCTCCAGTTCCTATCTATTGAAACAACTTCAAGTTTTGGGCGGAATCATCAATAACAATAATACTTTGCCCATTTTGGACAATTTTCTTTTTGAATTGAACCAAAACACCTTGCGGGTATCCGCATCTGATTTGGAAACCGCCATTTCCGCGGAATTGGAAGTCGAATCGGAAACAGAAGGAAAAATTGCCGTTCCAGCCCGTTTACTGGTCGAAACCTTAAAAACCTTTCCGGAACAGCCGCTGACTTTTATGGTGGTGGAAAACAATATTTTGGAACTGAGTTCAAATTACGGAAAATATGCGCTTGCTTATGCTCCCGCGGAAGATTTTCCCAAAGCGGTGGAATTGACCGATGCAAGCCGCGCCGTGATTCCTGCCGATATTTTATCAACAGCCGTGAACAAAACCATTTTTGCTTCCGGAAACGATGATTTGCGCCCGGTGATGAGCGGAATTTTCTTTCAATTTTCCGAAAACAACCTCACTTTCGTTGCTACAGATGCTCATAAACTGGTAAAATATTCCCGTGAAGATGTTACCGCCAGCGAAGCCGCTGAATTCATCATGCCCAAAAAACCACTGAATCTTTTGCGTGGGATTTTGGCTGGAAGCGACAGCGAAGTTTTGATCGAATACAACGAATGGAACGCAAAATTTTCTTTCGACCAAACACAATTGACTTGCCGTTTAATCGAGGGAAAATATCCAAACTACGAAGCGGTCATTCCTACCGAAAACCCCAATAAATTGGTGATCGACCGTACCCAGTTTTTAAATTCGGTTCGTCGGGTTTCAATTTTCTCCAGCAAAACAACGCATCAGATCCGATTGAAAATAGCAGGTGCCGAACTGAAAATATCGGCGGAAGACATTGATTTTTCCAATAAAGCCGAAGAACGGTTGACGTGTGATTTTCAAGGCGACGATATGGAAATAGGCTTCAACTCGCGCTTCCTCACAGAAATGTTGAACAATTTGAATGCCAACAACGTCCAGCTGGAAATGAGCCTTCCGAACCGCGCCGGAATCCTTACCCCGGCAGATGGCTTGGATGAAGGTGAAAAAGTGATTATGCTGGTGATGCCGGTAATGCTGAATTCATAGTGTTCAGTAAGCGGTGGCAATTGGCAGTTGGGTTATAAAGCGTACAGCCTAAGGCCTCATTTCAAAAATTGAAAACTTAGCGGATAAACCGGTTCCTGTCCGTTGCTCACTTTTATGGCATTTATAATTGGAAAAACAAAGGCAACAATTGCGATGATAATGAGCAAAATTATCCCCAAACCCAAAAGCAATATCAAGGGAATACTGATAATGGTATAAATGAACAAACTAATTTGGAAGTTTATAATCATTTTCCCGTGGTGGTCCATATCGCGAACCTGCTCTTTCTGTGTTAACCAAACTATGAGCGGAACCACGAATCCGCCAATTGCGGTTATCAAATTCAATAGTTGGCTCAAATGGGTCAGTAATAATAATTGTCTGTCTTCGCGCATAGTTTAAAAGATTGGTTGAATTTTCAAGATTAGTTTTAAATTTGACGCTTTATAGTTCAATTTGTTACATAATATCCGTGATTTAGTGAATCGGTAATTGGGTGATCGGTTTTTAAGTCATTGGTCGTAAGTCGTCGGCAAAAAAGCATCACCGATCACCAAATCACCAAATCATCGAATAAACCAAGTACCTTTGCAAAATGATTTCAACCGATACCATTGTAGCTTTGGCCACCTCACCGGGAAAAAGTGCCATTGCGGTTATTCGCGTTTCCGGTGAAGATTCCATTCGTTTGGTGGATTCGATTTTTGTGGCGAAAAGCAAAAAAAACCTTCTTGAAACCGAATCGCATCGGTTGGTTTTCGGTGAAATTTTCAGAAATGAAACTTTAATCGATGAAGTTTTGGTTTCCGTTTTTAAAGGAACCAAATCCTACACCGGTGAAAACAGCGTGGAAATTTCTTGTCACGGCAGTGGTTTTATTCAAGGGGAAATTCTTCAACTTTTAATTGAAAAAGGAGCGAGATTGGCGAATCCGGGGGAATTTACCCAGCGTGCTTTTTTAAATGGAAAAATGGATTTAAGCCAAGCCGAAGCCGTGGCCGATTTGATCGCAGCAGATAGCGAAGCTGCCAAACAAACAGCCCTAAAACAATTGCGTGGCGGATTTTCGCACGATTTGAAACAACTGCGCGAAAAATTGATCAATTTTGCCGCCTTGATCGAACTTGAGCTTGACTTTTCCGAGGAAGATGTGGAATTTGCGGATCGGAGCGAATTTCGAAACCTTATCCATAACCTCAAACAGGAAACCCAAGAATTATTGGACTCATTTCAACTGGGAAATGCCATTAAAAACGGCGTTCGGGTCGCAATTATCGGTGCGCCCAACGCAGGAAAAAGCACCTTGCTGAACGCACTTTTGAACGAGGAACGCGCTATTGTAAGCGACATTGCCGGTACCACACGCGACACGATTGAAGAAAGTTTGAATATAAACGGTGTTTTGTTTCGTTTGATCGATACAGCCGGAATCCGAGAACATAGTTCGGATAAAATTGAAAACCTCGGTATTCAGCGAAGTAAAGATAATGCCGAAAAAGCGGATGTCATTTTGCATTTAATTGATGTTTCACAAGAAATTCAAGAAGAGTTCGACTGGTTAAAAAAGTGGAGCGAAAAAACAATAGTCGTTTACAATAAAACCGATTTAGCTTCGCACCACTCACCACTCACCGCTCATCACTCAGGGTTCGTCTCCATTTCCGCCAAGGAAAAAACAGGAATTGATGAACTTAAACAATTAATGTTCGATCAAGCTATCGGTGAGAGCATTTCCACAGAAAACACCATCGTCACCAACGCCCGCCACAAAGAGGCCTTACAAAAGACGATGGAAAGCCTCACCATCATTGAGGAAGGAATGGAATGCAATCTTAGTGGCGACCTTTTGGCCGTGGACATTCGCCAAGCGCTTAACCATCTCGCCAGCATCACCGGACAGGTAGAAGTGGACCGCGATATTCTGGGAACAATTTTTGGGAAGTTTTGTATCGGGAAGTAATTACATTTCCCTTGCTAACCTAAACCTTTATTTTGTTTATTAAAAGGATTTTAATTTGTCTTTCTCCCTGTTATTTTGCCTATGCCAACATAACTTTCATTCTTAATATAATCGTCAATATTGCTTAAAAGAATCGGTACCCAAATAGAATCTCCATATATGACGATTATGAAAAATTCACCAAGACCCTCTCCCCCTATTATTCTGAAACTGCTACTATCTATAATAACTGATGCTGATTTCAACATTGATCACTGAAGAGAATCAATTACACTACCGCAAGTCAACATAGCATCTCCATAATAAGGATTTCTGATTTCTTTTTCTGTGCTTATCCAGAAAGCCCCGTTGTTGTTATTGGCCATTGGGCAATTTTGAATATAAAGTTGTTGATCTGCGGCTTCAATATTTACCACCAAAGGCACCATGTTTTGGTTAAGGATTACAAAATGACTGCGTTGGTTTTCAATGTCATCATTTTCGGCAATGGCTTTCAACATCCTTTCTATTTTGCCGAGGTGCATTTTTTCCATCTTTCCCAATTTTGAATTTGGAATCGCGTTTATTTTTTGCAAGGTGGACTTCGCAAAAGCTGATACTTTTTTTGCATCACTCTCTACAAAAGCATTCTTCATCTGTAAATAAGGTTTCAAACTTTCCATAAGAAGATTTTGAACCTTGTTTGGCAGTTCCATTTTCATATCCTCCATTGAACCTTTATCACTATTCGATTCCTTTTGGTTCATCATCGATTTCTTGCCCTGCAATTGGGCCGCTGCATCTACGGTAAATGTGCCGTTAGTAACAACTTCATCTCCTATTTCAAGACCCGAAACTATTGTGTAACTATCGCCGGTACGGCTGCCGAGGGTTACTTCCTGCATTTTAAAAACAGGTTCGTTGGGATGGGTTTTTCTATAGACCAAAGAGCGTTCGCCGGTCCACATCACGGCAGTTGCAGGAACAGTGAGTGGTGATTCCATACCGTTGGACTTACCTTCTACCTTTCCTGTTACAAACATTCCGGGTTTAAAAATGCCTTTATCATTTTGGAGGTTGGCACGAACCGTTACGGTTCTGGTCTGGGTATTTAAAACGGGGTCTATAAAGGAAATCGTGGCATCAAACTCCTTGTTGGGATATGCATTGGTAGTAACCTTGATTTTCTGACCTTTTTTGAATTGGGAAATCTGACTCTCATAAGCATCAAATTCTGCCCATACCGTGTTTAGATTGTTTACTTTAACTATGGGCTGCCCCTGTTTAACGTAATCGCCTTCAGATGCCAATTTTTCACTTACCGTGCCCGATACCGTAGCGTAGATGGGAAAGTTCTCACGTACTTTACCCGATTCCTCGATACTGTTGATTTGTGCTTCCGAGAGTTTCCACAGTTTCAGTTTGTTCCTTACCGCTTTGTATAGTGAGGGCTGTGATTCTTTGAGCGATGCGGCGGTAATAAGTTCCTGCTGTGCCGCTACAAGGTTGGGCGCATAAATAGTAGCCAATATTTGACCTTTCCTCACTTCCTGACCTTCATAATTAACGTTGAGCCGTTCAATCCTGCCGTCAAAGTAACTGGCTTGGACGGCGCTTTCTTCTTCGCTCGCTTTAATTTTTCCCGAGAGCGAAATCATATTATCCTTTTCAGTCCTTTCGGCTCCCACGACAGTGGTTTGAATATTGGCCAGTGCCATTGCGTTTTCGGTCATTTTAATTTCGTTCGCCGCCAGTCCGTCTGCGCCTGATTCTGCGGGAATTAAGTCCATTCCGCAAATGGGGCAGTCACCCGGTTCTGGCTGCATAATCTGTGGATGCATTGAGCAGGTCCACATTTGGGTTTCTTTTTTGGAGTTTTCTGAAACTCCAGAGGTGTTGGCATTAGACGTTCCGTCATTCGAATTTCCAAAGATCACATAACCCAGGACAAGTCCTGCGGCTAAAATTGCGATATAAATAATGTATTTTTTCATTGTTATAATTTTGATTTTAAACCTTTTCCCTAACCCCAAAGTTTTTGAAACCTTTTGGGGTATTTTACCGCGATCTCGTTGTGCTTGGGATTACTTTGTGTTATTTATTTTATATAAACTATTTTAATCATTATTTTCCAATCGCTTGATATACCTTTTCATTTCAGCGATTTCCCTTTCTTGGGCTTCAATAATATCATCCGCTAACTTTCTTACTTCCGGATCCTTTATATCGGCTCTTTTACTGGTTAGAATCGCAATGGAGTGATGCGGTATCATAGCCCTCATATATAAAACATCTCCAATGATGGGTGCCTGGGCCCTAACCAAGCCAAGCGCGCTTATAAACAATACCACACTGCCCACATAAATAGCAATATTTTTCTTTTTGTTCCTATACATTTTGAGCATCAGGGACAGCATTATTACGGCCATCGCAGCAATGCCCAAACAGGTCATATAAAATCGTGTCAGGCTGAAATAAACATGGTCGATTTCATAGGTGTTCAAATACATCGTTATGTACATGGCGATAAACGATCCTCCCAGCATTAAGAAAAATCGGGTATAGTTGTCATTGTTTTTTTTGTCGTGTTTCATTTTGTTGTTTTCCATTGTTCAGCATTTTAAGGTTTATGGTTTATTGAGTTGTTGTGAAAAGTTGTTGTTTAATTGGTTAAATAATTGATAATTGCCGCCTGCACATAATACATTGTTATGCTCTTGATTTGCGCCGTTTGGAATTTCAATTGCAATTCCTGAATATCCAGTACATCTTTAAAATCAATGGTTCCCGTTTCGTAATTTTTGATTAAAATTTCTTCGGCATCTTCAGCTTGTTTCAGGTTCTGCTTTTGAGTAGCGAATTGTATGCGCGCCTGATTCTGTTGCGATATTGCCTTGGACAAATCGGCTTTTAAAACATTCAAGCGCTCTTCTTTCTGAAATTGAATCTCCTGTTTCCGCAATTCGTTTTGCCGGGTTTGGGACCTATATCTATTGTTGAAGATGGGAATGGACAGGGAAACCATCGGCATCACCATATCTTTAAAAGGACTGGTTATCATCGGGCTGTTTTCCTGATTGATATATTCCACTCCAAACCCAAGCATTGGTGCACTTTCCTTTTGGTTTAGCGCCTCTGCCTGCTCCACAGATTGATACAGTTTATCGTATTTGAGCAGCTCGGGATTTACATCCAAGCTTTCATAATTATAAAGGTTCTCCTCTTCAAGAATTTCCAAAGACGCAACCACAACCACCTCTTTATCATATGGGCGGTTCATCAAACTATTGACAGCAGCCTGAATGCCTTTGTTTACCTGAACCAATACTTCCTTTTGCTGTCTTAACTCATTCTGTCTAATCTGCAACCGCAAAACATCTACTGCCGATGCCTTGCCTACTTCCAAAGAATTCAGTGCCAAACGTTCATAAGTTTGCAAAAGGGCAATATTTTCATCAAGTACGTCCTGTTTGGCCCTGATTTCGTAAAGCTGATAATAGAGTTGGGAAATGGAAAGCGCGAGTTTTCGCTTTGCGATGACCACTTCTACATATTGGGCTTCGGCCATTGATTCGGCATAATTTTCCCTCGCGGATATAGTTCCAAACCAGGGCAGCATTTGCATTACAGACGCCCTAAACCGTTCCATCGGCATTTCCATTTCGGGAGCTATTGCCATATATCCAAAATTAAAATCGGTATTCGGCAAAAAATTGGCTTCATTTACTTTTTCGGAAGCAATTTTATATTGCACATCAAACTTTTGGATTTCGGGACTGTTGGTAAATGCTTCCTGTATAAGGTCTTCCAAAACCTGGGCTTTAGCAAATCAAGAAATAAATAAAAAACTTATTATTATGACTGTATTTTTCATTTTTGAGTTCTTTTTAGTTGAAATTCCTTTTTCATACTGAACAATACCGGCACTACGAACAGGGTAATGAGGGCGATGAGCATTCCGCCAAAGCTTGGTATGGCCATCGGTATCATAATGTCA
>DASSWN010000225.1:0-5490 GCA_035704905.1 Flavobacteriaceae bacterium | reverse complement strand
GGATCGATGAAGCGGAATAAAACCGAACTGAAATCCTGCTTAACGGCGGCAGGGGGTTTCAAAACCTTGTAGGTTTGAATTTAAAAAAAAACGGTACTACCACGAACCTTGTGGAAAGATATGTGCTTATAGTTCTTTTGTTCCCAATATTTGGACTTGGAAGCTGGAAGCCAAAAGCCGTAAGTACTTTATAAGTGTTTAAAATCAAACTGTTGAATTGTCCTCACATAGTCCGTTGCCATATTCAATAAATTTATCCATAGAATTTTGCCCACAGAAATAATGGTAGAACCATAAAAACAAAACCTACAAGGCAAAAAACCCAATGAAGATTAATTTTCAAACTTGGTTTCTTTATTTAAAAAAGGCCATAGGAATAAGAAAGAGCAGGATTAAGTGCAAATAATATAGTTTGTTATTTGAAAAGTATATAATTACCAAATTGAGGAACATCATTATTAAAAATATGATTTTCAAACTATTTCCAATATCGCCCAATGTATATGACACATAAGAAAGAATGCAGCATAGAGATATGGTAAAATTGGAAATATTGGATAAGAAATCATTTTTTTTTCCTTTTAAAAATAATTTTATGGGAAAAAAGTAAATACTCAACCCCATTATGTATATGGTAAAAATTGTGGGCGCAAAATTAGATTTAACCAAGAAAAAATAATAAATAACCACAATTAGTATCAGTGCCAATTCAATTTTGAGCATCCTGTTCATAAAAAAAAGTTATAATGTTTTAGGCACAATCATACGCACAAGAACCCATCATCCATAAAGTAGATTCGGGCGATCCTACAATAAAACCAATTTTATCGACAATATTTCCCCATTGAAAAACATCAGCTAAACTATTGTTCATACAATTATCAAAACAAGCGAAGGTTAAACTTTGTTCATTATCAATGTCGTTTTGAAAAATTAAAGTCCATTTAACGAATGTTGCCGATTTTAATAATTTTTCCTTTTTTGATATAGATTCATTATTGATTACATAGTTTTCAAAAGAATTTAAATTTTCTATATTGATTTCCTTTTTGGAAAAATATGTTCTATAAATGCTCATCTCATCATTATTCAAATCTAACGAATAATTAAAATCACTATTTTCCATAAATTGTGTAATTTCCTCTACGGTATATCCGACCGCTATTTTGTTACTAACTTCATGCAGAAAATCATAAAATTGTTTTCCTAAATCATCATATGGATTTGGGGAGCCATTTAAGTTATCGTAATTTTGAGTACTTTCTTGGGATAATTGAAGATTTTCACTTTCGTTAAAATCATCTTGAACGATTTCATTTTCACATCCTACAAATGTAACACCCAAAATCAAGAGGGCGACAAAAATCATTGAATTAATTTTAATTTTTTTCATGTTTAAAAGTTTTTGATTATTTTTGAAATGCAAACAACGGAAGTTTTTAAATTTTTACTAATGTGAATTATATCATAATATAAGTGATATTTGACATAAATCGTAGATAATGATAAAACAAAAGCTTATTGATAAAAGAAAGGAAAGAGGTTATTCCCAAATGGAGATGTCATCGAAACTCGATATGGAACAATCACAATTATTCCCGAAGAGAAATAGGAACAATCCCTATTAACAAAAAAGAATGGGACAAAATAGCCAAAATTTTGAACACGAAGCTCGACGAAATCTACGAACCACATGACGGAATTTATGTAATTAACAATGAAAATGCCAATGGGGAATATTCGGGAAGTCAAAATCATTGTCATAATATGCCCAAATACGTTTTTGAGGTTATGCAAAAATATATTGAAAAGTTGGAATCAGAAATAGAAATCCTCAAACAAAGAAAATAATTTTAAGAATTATTCGATTTATAGAACATGAACAATTCCTTTTCGTAACCTTGATGTGAATCATGTACAAATTATTAGTTATGGGATTTAAAATAAAAAGGTCAAAAGGGGATAAGCGAAGGTTTTACGAATTTTCAAAACAAAATTCACGCTCGTTTTTAATGTAAAAACACTATATCTGACTTATCTTTGTGAAATATTTTACCGGTTGTTCTGCCAACAAACCGGGCTGCCCGAACTGAAAAAAAGAAGTGGAACAATATGCTGTTAAAAATAAAAAATCTCCACGCCAACGTGGAAGGAAAAGAAATCCTGAAAGGAATCGACTTGCAAGTGAATGCCGGCGAAATTCACGCTATTATGGGACCCAACGGTTCGGGGAAAAGTACCCTGGCTTCCGTGATTGCGGGTAAAGAGGAATTTGATGTGACACAAGGTGAAATCCTTCTAGAAAATGAAGACATTTCAGAACTGGAAGCCGATGAGCGTGCCCACAAAGGAATTTTTCTTTCTTTTCAGTATCCGGTGGAAATCCCCGGGGTTACCGTAACAAACTTTATGCGGACGGCCATCAATGAAACACGAAAGGCGCAGGGTTTGCCCGATATGCCGGCCAATGAAATGCTCAAAAAAATTCGCGATAAATCGGAATTGTTGGAAATCGACCGAAAATTCCTATCGCGGTTTTTGAACGAAGGTTTTTCCGGTGGGGAGAAAAAGCGTAACGAAATTTTTCAAATGGCCATGCTCGAACCCAAACTTGCCATTTTGGACGAAACCGATTCCGGTTTGGATATCGACGCGCTCCGAATCGTGGCCGACGGGGTGAACCGTTTGCAAAGCGACGAAAATGCGGTGATCGTGATCACGCACTATCAGCGCTTGTTGAACTATATTGTTCCAGATCATGTGCATGTTCTTTTGGATGGAAAAATCGTGAAATCAGGGGGAAAAGAATTGGCAAACGAATTGGAGGAAAAAGGCTATGATTGGCTGCGGGAAGTGAGCAGTGTACAGTAGCAGTTGGCAGTGGCAGTATTCAGTTTAATTGAATTTTGAACAATAAAATGGAACTAAAAGAAAAACTCGTATCGTCATTTTTGGCTTTTGAGGAACAGGTGGATATGGATTCAGACATTCACACCGTTCGAAACGAAGCTATGAAATTTTTTGAAGCAAAAGGTTTTCCCACAAAAAAGGAAGAAGACTGGAAATATACTTCCTTGAACAAAATTTTGAAGGAAAATTACAGCCTTTTTCCAAAAAAGGAAGACGCGGTTGAATATAAGGACATCAAGAAATATTTCATCCACGACATCGATACGTACAAAATCGTTTTTATGGATGGGATATATTCTTCTCATTTGTCGGAAACAACACATGACAAAATTGATGCATGTTTGATTTCCGCGGCACTTACCCGGCCGAAATACAAAGCGGTAATTGATCGCTATTTCAACAAAATTGCACCGAAGAATAGCCTGACTTCCCTGAATACGGCTTTCGCCCATGAAGGGGCTTTCATCAATATTCCGAAAAACACCTTGGCAGATAAACCTATTCAAATCCTCAATTTTGCCACGGGAAATGAATCGGCACTGATGATTCAACCCAGAAATTTGATTGTGGTTGGCGAAAATTCACATGTGCAAATAATCGAACGTCATCAAAGTTTGACTGACAATCCGGTTTTGACCAATTCAGTAACTGAAATTTTTGCTGAAAAACGTGCCATTGTCGATTATTATAAAATTCAAAACGACCGGAACAACGCTTCATTGCTTGACAGTACATTTGTGGAACAGCAGCAAGAAAGCAATTGCTCGGTGCATACTTTTTCTTTCGGCGGAAAATTGACGCGCAACAACCTTGATTTTTATCAAAAAGGAGAACATACCGAATCCACTTTAAAAGGAGTTACCATCATTGAGGGGAAACAGCACGTAGATCACAATACCCTGGTGCACCATATGGAGCCGAATTGCGAAAGCCATCAGGATTATAAAGGAATTTACGCCGAACAATCAAACGGGGTCTTCAACGGAAAAGTTTTGGTGGATCAAAAAGCCCAAAAAACCAATGCCTACCAAAGCAACAATAATATTTTGGTTGACGACAAGGCCACCATCAATTCCAAACCCGAATTGAAAATTTTTGCCGACGATGTGAAATGCAGCCACGGTTGCACCATTGGCCAATTAGATGAAGAAGCCTTGTTTTATTTGAAATCGCGGGGAATTCCGACCAAAGAAGCCCGTGCTTTGCTAATGTATGCGTTTTCCAACAATGTGTTGGCAAGTGTAAAAATTCCTGAAATCAAAAAACGAATCAACAAGCAAATAGCATTGAAATTGGGGGTGGAATTGGGGTTTGATCTTTAAAGTGTTTTTAAAGACACACTTCTAATTCTGAAAAATAACCTTCCCCCTCAGGGTTTTGCCAGGGAATTTTGCGATGATAATGTAAAGCCCGGGTTCTATATTCAAACTTGAAAGCGAAATGGTTTTCTTTCTACCCGAAGTTTCCACGGAATAGATTATTCTTCCCGAAAGATCATACAAGCTCAAAATCACTTTTTCGTGATATTGCTGAAAATCGATTGTAATTTGTTCGTGTGTGGGATTGGGATAAATGCTTAACTGTTCCTTTTTCAGAACATGCGTTGCAACCCGCATTGTTTCTTCCTGGAAATAAAGTCGCGAACCGTTATCCCACGGAATCCAATCAAAATACACCACGTTATCGTCCTGATCGATAAACTGTACGCTGGCCAATCCCTCAAAATCGATAACAAAAGATTGTGTTTCGGCCAGTAAATTATTGTCAAATTGTACCACCAACGAATCGTTTGCCAATTCGGTGTGGAACTGCAATGAATCGCGCTTGCGCCAAAATTCGCCATATTTTTGAAACGGATAAATGAGCGTATTGGAAGGAAGCTGATTGAGGAAATCCATTTCAGCGGTGAGTTTGTAGGTTCGGTTTGGATGTATCAGCAACACAACGGGCGAATGGTTTGCATGATATTTATGGGTAACATTGACCCAAATAGTCACTAAATTGGAATAATTGGTAGCATCCAATCCATTATAAACATCGGAGATCGTCATAGGAATTTCGAGAATGGACGATTCGATTCCGTCAAAAGTGCGTACTTTCATAGCATAATACGGAAAAGAGGTCAGCACATTGTTCGCCGACATACTCGAACTGAATTCGTAGTTTGTCATTTCCAAACCAAGTGCCAAAGAGTCGTTGTAGGCAAGATGACCGGGCCGGAAACTTTTAATTGCCACATTGTGATCGGCTTCCAACAGCGCTTTGGAAACTTCCACTTCCCCCAGAACAGATCCGCCAGCCGTACTCCCCGAAGTATAATGCGGGTTGTAGTTAGTCGAAGTATTTCCAAGATTGCCGAGTGGAAAAAGCGTCTCATTATCGAAATCGGGAAAATGCCCCACCGAATGCGAAGCCAGAATATGTCCGTCATTCTTCAATTCGTCTATTTTTGTCCCTGAACCGACATAGAAATTCGACATTAATCCATCGTGAAAGTAGCGGGTAGTAATGTTGTACAACGCTGAAATACCAGCGCTTTCTTCAAAATTTGAAAAAATTTGCATGGTGTCGATCGCCGTT
>DASSWN010000199.1:0-20270 GCA_035704905.1 Flavobacteriaceae bacterium | reverse complement strand
TTTTTATTTTTTGCCACAAAGGCACGAAATTTCCCTCTTTCCCTCTTTCCCTCTTTCCCTCTTTCCCTCTTTCCCTCTTTCCCTCTTTCACTCTTTGTCTTTTCTCATTTCAAAACGCGGCTATACATTCCTTTGGTTTTTGGAAGCAGTTACTTTTGAAACTTTCCATGTCCGTGTTGAATTGGATGTCTGTGTAAATTTGTGTGCTATTGGTGAGGCTGGTGTTTTTCATATTGGGCCCATTTGTTTCAGATTCAATGGTCGTATCTATTCTGTGGGCGACCAAGATGCCCCCAATTTCTTTGTAATCCTTAAAATCGTTGATCGTGGTGGAGTTTACGGCGGTATTTCCAACAGTCGGGTTTTCAATTAATATCGAGGTAATTTGCTTTGATCCTATTATTAGTCCGGAAGATTTACTGAAATACGTGTATTGTGTGTTTTTTTTGATGGTGGGAAGGGTTTTTTCCAGTTCACATTTCACCACATACACTTCTTCCTCCTTAAAAACTTCATCGGGCATTCGTTCGCTTCCCGGGGGAATGGTTTCGGAAGCATAGCCGTTTTTGAAGATATCCACAGTTACCGGATACTCCGTTTTGGTGCCATCTTCCATCACAAAATATCCTTTTCCATTGCTTTGAAGGGTTCTTGACAATACATTCCCAAAGGAAGTTATCGAGTAAGATATCGAAGCATAATATTTGCCGACATAATCGGTAAAAGAAATGATTTTGGAATTTGTTTCGACATTGTTTTTTGAATCCCCTAAAATATTGGAACGTATTTCCGCGGTGTTCTCCGAGGTAGTTATTAATTTTGCTTGTACATTGGCGACATTTTTTGAATTTTCACTACCGATAGCTTGGAAGTATTTCGCGTAAATTTCTTCCACGGCTTTTTGTTGGGCAAAAACCGAAAAGCACATTAAAAAGACAATGGTAATTGTGGTTCCTTTTTTCATTGTGTGATAATTAAGTTTGCATTTTTCCCCTGAAGAAAAAAACATTTTAATTTTCCGTGAATTTCGCAAAACACGCTTCCGGTTGTTGGAAGCAGTTTTGCCTGAAATCTTCCATATCCACATTTAATTGAATGTTTTTGATGGTCATGGTGGTACTACTACTGCTCGTTCTGTTCAATCCCCCGCTCATGACATTTTCATAATCCATGGTTGTTTGATGCGGGATCAAAATGCCCCCGACTTCCTTATAATCTTTAAATTCAAAAATGGTGGTGGTATTGACTGTGGTATTTCCAAGTGTCTTATTTTCGGTTATTGATGATGAAATTTGCTTGGCGCCAATCCTTAGCCCGGAAGTTTTGCTGAAATATTCGTAATATTCATTTGTTTTGATGGACGGGACACTTTTTTCCAGTTCATATTTTACCACATACACTTCTTCCCCGTTGAAAACTTCATCGGGCATGGTTTGGCTTCCTGGCTGCATGGTTTCTTGAAATATTCCCCATTTGAACATATCAAAATGGACTGGATAGTCCATTCTTGTTCCATCTTTGAGCAATAAATAGCCTTTGCCGTCCATTATTAGGCTTCTGGAATAGGTATCAGTTCCGGTAGAACTTGTCGTACGGGTTATCGAGGCACTCTTTTCCTCAACATAATCTAAAAATTCAATGCGGCCATTTTGTGTATTAATTACCGTATTTCCTGAACGGCCTTCTGTTGAAGTGATTTTCATTTCCTGTTTGGTGGTTATACTTTTCACTTTTTCTTTTCCCCCGATTGCTTCAATGTACTTTGCATAAATTTCTTCCACGGTGGGTGTTTTTTCTTGTGCCGAAGCCAAAGCCAAAACAAAAAAAGCCGCCAAAAATGTCATTTGTTTTTTCATTGTGATAAATTTTGGTTAGTGAATTTGTTGTTCAATTTATTGTTTAATTTATTTGCCGGATGAGCATTCCGGTGGAATATTTTCCTTTTTGGCCTTGAAAAACAGTATATTCCGCTTTTGAAGTATCCCCAAACCAATCCCCGAACTTCGTGTTGTCCCAAATATCTTCTTCCTTGGCCACTTTTATGATCCCCAACTGATGGTATTCCGTCGTGCCATCTTCGTTCAACACTTGTTCCAACACTTCGAATTTGTCGCCTTCTTTTATCCCTTCTTTTTTTCCCACTTTGGCCGCAATGGGATCTCCACTAAAAAGCGGGAATTTGGTGCGGAATTCCTCATAGTTTCGTTGAAGATCGTTGAGGCAGGCGTTCATCGCATCTTTTAACGCTATTCCATCCGCACCCAAACCAGTACTGCTCCAATCGCCTTTTTCCATATCTTCCAATCGCCTTTTGCTGGTTTTGATCACCCCAGCTTTGGAACTTTCGTCCACCACCACACTGCCGATATATTTTAATTTGAAAATATCCGATTGGTCAAATGCCTTTTTTCGTGAATTGTCAAGTGTGTTTTCGTCCATCCAATACTCGTTGTAAAATGTTCCGGCCGTGGCATCGTCCCAAACCAACCGGAACAAATAGGCCCGGACACGAATATTGGATTTTAGGGAATAGCTTAAAAAGCCGGTCTTTCTTTCATTGTCAATATCTTCAAAATCGTACACCACCACAAAGGAGTTGCCGATCAATTCTTCCCCGGCATCTTTCAGCAAGGCTTTTCCGCGAACAGTTTGCAAAGCAATTTTTATGTCCAAATCCGAAGCGTTGTATTCCCCCCTTCTGGCGACCAAATCCATGTTGAAACCACCATCGGTGCCCCGGTTGAACCATCGCGCCACCATGTGTTTTGCCACATCGTTTTTGTTCAAATGCTCCGTAATGTTCTGCAACTGGTTTTGGCTTCCGGCATTTCTGGATATTTCATACGGACCGAGGTTATGGTCATTGAATTTTCCCGGTATTTGGGTACCGGTGAAAACAAATTTGTTTAGGTAGTAATAAGGGCTTGTCGAATCGGTGAGCATCAATGTATATAAAGAGCTTCGGCGGTATTTTACAGTGGCCAAACCAGAGTTGCCCTGTGCGGGTTTCGCCAATTCATTTTCCGCCAAGGAACCATAATCGACAGCACTGCCAATGCCATCGTTTTCTTTGAAATTATATTTTCGAAACAATTGCTCCCGATACATATAACTCCCCGTTGCGTCATAAAGTTCTTTATAGCGTTCCAACTCCTTTTTTCGTTGTTCCGCTTCAAATTCATCCATACTTACAATTTCCATTTTTCCCATTATTTGCTCCGCAAACTTTTTGTCTGCTTCTTCTTGTGTTAACTTCTTTGATTTGACCTGTTGGTTCAAGGTTTTCTGGGTTTCCATCATCTCTGTATAAGAAGGGCCAGAGATCATCTTTGGCGCACAACTCGTGAGAAGTTGCAGGAAACATACAACCAAAATTGATTTTAAATAATTTTTTTTCATGGGATTAAGTGTTTTTCGCGTGTGTTATTTATTTGATGGCCTTTTCAAAACATTCCTCCGGTTTTTTGAAACAGTTGTTTTTGAAGTCTTTGATGTCCGTATTAAATTCAACAGCAATAACTTGTGTTGTTTTGTTTTTGATAATTGTGCTTATTCCGTGCGAAGACACGGATTTTTCATACATTTTTCTTGTATGGGGAATAAATATGCCTTCAACTTCCTTATAATCGCCATATTCGATAGTCCTTAAATAACTCGTTGCCATAGCATCGTTTGCGCCAACAGTTTTTTCTCCAATCACAAAACCTGAGTTCATATCGAAATATGTATATACGTGCCATTCATCGTTACTAATTCTTTTTTTCAAATGAACCACATACACTTCTTTCTCGTTAAAAATTTCATTGGGCAGGATTTCGCTTCCAGCAGGTATGATTGTCGAGGGAAAACAACCTCCCTCTTTGAATTTATCAACAACAATTTTTTTCTCTTTTTTCTCTCCATTGGGAAGCCATGTTGTTGATTTGCCATTGGCCTGTAATTGTCTGGATAACAATGTGTCACCCTTATTGGTGATATACCTAGTAATATAGGCAACCAAATGTTCCTCAGAATCAATAAGGCCAATATCTTCTTCTTTGTATGCTCCTTTTTCCGCAGATTGACCGGTAATTTCATAATCGTTGGAAATTGATCGTATTTCTTTTTTGTTCACGACCTTGTCCAACTTTTCGCTTCCGCCGATAGCTTCAATGTAATTGGCATAAATTTCTTCTACAGTAACAATTTTTTCCTGTGCCGATGTCAAAGACAGCGCAAAAAACGCAATCAAAATTGTCATACTTTTTTTCATAATTGATTATTTAAAATGGTCTATAAATTCAATTAATTTGCCGAATGAACATTCCGGTGCCATATTTTCCTTTTGCCCCACGAAAAACCGTGTATTCCGCTGTAGCGGATTCCGCAGCCCAATCCCCTTCGGTGGTGTTGTCCCAAACATCTTCCTCTTTGCCCACCTTTATAATTCCCATTCTGCGGTATTCTATGGTTCCGTCTTCCTGCTGTTCCCGTTCGAGCACCTCAAATTCGTCCCCTTTTTTGATGCCTTCTTTCTTGCCTACTTTTGCCGAAATAGGGTCTCCGCTAAAAAGTGGAAATTTTGTGCGGAATTCCGGATATTTTATTTGCAAGTCGTGAAAACAGGCATTCAGGGCATTGTTTATGGCCAGCGCATATTGGTTCATCCCCAGTTCATCTCGATCAATAAATCCTTTTTCAGACACCTTCATTCCATGTTTTGCAGCTTTATAAATCGAGGTTTTTGAATTTTCGTTTGTGACAACATTCCCCACATATTTCAATTTAAAAATATCGGATTTTTCAAAAGCAGTTTTTCGGGTACTTTCTGTTCCTTTTTCGTCCATCCAATAGCTATTGTAAAAAGTTGAAGCCGTTTCATTATTCCAAACAAGACGGTACAGATGGGCTGTAATATTAATCTTGGATTTTATGGTGTTGCTGTATTTTGGTCTTTCGGTGTAAATTTTTCCAAAATCATATACTATTATAAAGGTATTGCCAATGAGTTCTTCCCCTGCATCTTTCAGCATGGCTTTTCCCCGCGCGGTTTGTAGAGCAATTTTTATATCGAGGTCAGAAGCATTGTATTCGCCCCTACGGGCAACCAAATTCATATTGAAACTACCGTCCCTTCCCCTATTGAACCATTTGGCGACGAGTTGTTTTGCTACTTCATTGTTGTTCAGGTAATCTGTTATATTATAAACTTGATTTATATCTCCTGATTTGCCAAGGATTTGATACGGACCTATATTATGGTCATTGAATTTTTCTGTCAATTTACTATTCCCAAAAACATATTTCACGGTGTGGTAATACCAGTCCAAGGTATCGGCGATCATCAACGTGTAAAGCGAACTTCGCTTGTAATCAGTGGCAAACGAACCCCCTACTTGTTCCAAGATCCCGTCCATTTGCGCGGTCATGGAATTATAATCGACCGAATTGTGTCCCGTATCATCTTGTTCATTTCCTTTCAAGGTGACATATACCTTTTCCCGTAGGTTATTTTGGTACAGTTCGTTTTTATAAGTGAACAAGTCTTGGGCGTTCGCACAAACTGAAAAAAGAAATACAAAAAAGAAAACGACTGTCAATTTTAGATGGATTCCCATGAATTTTGGATAAAAAAAATCCATACAACTGAACTTCATTGGTTAGTGTTTAAAATTCAGTGGCAAAGTACAAAAAGATTAAAAACAGAAAAATACCCAAAAAAAGGTATTTTAGAGAGTTGTTAAAATGAGAGATGATGAAACGAGGCATGACTAATCCGGCAGGCAGGTTCAGCATGACTGATCGATCTATAAATTGTTACCCTGAATTTATTTCAGGGCCTCATAATACTAAAACAAGAGATGCTGAAACAAGTTCAGCATGACAGGTCCGGTTAGGTAGGTTCAGCATGACAGATCAAAAAAAAAAAAAGACAGCCAAAAAGCCGTCTTTAGTAAAATTAAAGGTTGGGTTTCATTAGAAATTCCAACTAATAAATCCATTTTTGAACACTTCGTAAACATAATCCCCCTCCACTAATAAGATAAAAATCAAATAGGTTATCAAGAAAACGCCCGTCCATACCACAGATCGGCGCAGTCCTTTGGTTTCGTGCTCCATGTGCATGAACGCCCAAGTGATCAGATAAGCCTTGTAAACAGTGAGGATGATGAAAATCCAGTTTAGGATTTTCATGTGGATAAATGTGTTATGGATCATAAAATCAGGACGAACGATCCCCAAAAACACCTCCACAATGGTAACTATGGAAAGAAGTAAAAATACGTACCAAATTCTTTTTACTGCTGAGGAATTTTCATGCGCTGTTGTACCGTGTGCCATTTTATAATAATTTATCAGTTTTGAAAATTAGACCAAATAAAAGAACGTGAAAACAAATACCCAAACCAAATCGACAAAGTGCCAATAAAGCCCAACTTTTTCGACCATTTCATAGCTGCCGCGCCTTTCATAAGTACCGAGAACGACGTTGCAGAAAATAATGAAATTCAGTAGAATTCCGGTAAAAACGTGGAATCCGTGAAATCCGGTAATAAAGAAAAAGAAATCGGCGAACAACGGGTTTCCATACTCGTTATGCGTTAGGTTGGCACCCGTCACCACTTGGGTAACATGATTGTTCATCTTATCGATGGAAGCTTCGCGCGAAAGAATAATTTTATTTCCGTTTTCATCGTTCCATTGTGTTTTGATCAACAAATCTTCGTTGGCAATAAACCCTGCTTTTACTTCATCGAGGGAATATTCACCCATCGGGGTGGCATCGCTTTCGTACCAAAGACCATTGTTTTCGTCATGTTCTTTGCGCACACTTTGCAAAGATGTGGCAAAGGCGGCTATCGCTACTTGTTCCCCTTCGGAATTCACAAACTGAAAAATATTGCCACTTCGTGATTCCACAGCTCCTTTATCGCCTTTGATGAACCCGGCCCATTCCCAAGCTTGCGAGCCCAAGAAAATCATACCGCCAAGAATTGTCAACAACATATACATGGTGACTTTTCCTTTTTGCATATGCTTTCCCGCATTCACGGCCAATACCATGGTCACGGAAGAAAAGATAAGAATAAAAGTCATAAAAGCCACATAATACATCGGTGCATCAACCCCGTGTAGAAAAGGAAAATGCGTAAAAACTTCATCAGCAATTGGCCAAGAGTCTATGAATTTAAACCGCGAAAATCCATAAGAGGCCAAAAAGCCCGAAAATGTCAACGCATCGGAAAGAATGAAAAACCAGATCATCAGTTTTCCGTAACTAGCTTTTAGCGGCGAATTGCCACCTCTCCAGGTTTTACCCTCGGTTCCTGTTCTTACAACAGTAGCTTCCATAAAGAGTAGTTATTGTTAAATCGAATACAAAAATAGACAAATAAATTATTTTAAGAAATAAAAAACACAAACAGATATAACCAAAGAAAATCGACAAAATGCCAGAAAGTTGCACCGAGTTCTAATCCAAGCATTTGTCCCGGTTTGTAGCGTTGTTTAAAATGGTTATAAATTAGCACCAAAAGAACAATCAATCCACCGGCAACGTGCGCCAAGTGGGCAATCACCACAATATAGATAAACGATGAATTAATGGTGCTGGCCGGACCTGTAAAATAATATCCGTGTGCAATAATTTCAGCAAAACCCCTGAATTGGAGTACAATAAATGCCACTCCTAAAACAAAGGTGGTCAATAGCAAACCGTTTGCCGTTTTCCGCTGGTTGTTAAGAATACTTCTTTTGGATAAAAACAAGGAAATACTGCTCAAAATGATAATGACCGTGCTCCATACAAAGGCGTTGGGCAATTGGTAATCTTTTACCCAATCAGGCCGACTGGAACTAACCACATAAGCGCTCGTAAATCCAGCAAACATCATGATAATACTGATTATACAAAACCAGAGCATCATTTTTTTTGCGCGTGCCCTTTTCTCTTCTCGGGTTCCCTTCGTTAAATCCATGGGCGTATAAATTTATCCAATATAAAAATAATTTGAAGCAGAGTAATATATGAAACACTTGCCAGCATTAACTGTTTTGCGGTTTTTGTGCTTCGATCTTTGTATAGTTTAATGGCATAAAAAAGCATTCCTATTCCCAAAAGGAAAATGAGCACTCCGGAAACCGGCGTCAAATACAATTTTCCCGTAACCCCAAAAACCGGAATAAGGGAAACCGCAATTGTCCAAACAGTATATAAAATTATTTGCACCGCTGTGCTTTTATCTTTTTTTCCGGTGGGAAGCATAAAAAATCCACCTTTTTTATAATCATCGTACAACCACCAACCGAGCGCCCAAAAATGTGGGAATTGCCAAAAGAATTGAATCATGAATAAGGTGCCGGCTTCAATGCCGAAATCGTTCGTGGCAGCGATCCATCCCATCATAAAAGGAATAGCCCCGGGAAATGCACCGACAAAAACCGATAAAGGCGTTTTGGTTTTTAGGGGTGTGTACAGGCTCACATAAAGAAAAAGTGAAACCGCCCCGAACATTGCGGTAATAGGATTGATCGTGTACAACACAACAAGTCCCAAAGCAGTTAAAATACAAGCAAGGATAAAAGCCGCATTTACAGAAATTCGTCCTGCCGGGATCGGTCGATTTTTTGTGCGGTCCATCAATGCATCGAGATCGCGTTCAATTATTTGGTTGAAAGCATTGGAAGCGCCCACCAAACAATACCCGCCTATTGCCAACAAAAGGACAGTAACAAAGTTGATACTTTCAGCTCCCAAAAAATAACCTGCAATTGACGAAAACACAACGCTGACGGCCAGCCGCATTTTGGTTATTTCCTTAAATTCAGAAAGAATTGATATAGACGGGGTATGTGCAATCGACCTGCTCAAAAATCTATTTTTTTAGTCGCTGCAAAGATACTTTTAAAAACCATTTTGACAAGAGTGGCAATTTGTTAAAATTTAAGGACAATCTTGAAAGAAAACAAGAAGCAAAAAATTAAAAGAATGATTTTCGAGAACCAACATTTATCCTACTCTTTAAGCTTCACCTCACTAAAATTTGCGTCGATACTGATTTTACTAGAATTTTTTTGGGACAAATAATAACCTTCCATAAAGGCATTTCCGTAATTGTTTTGAGTGTTCACTTTCAAAGATGCCGGCAAATCGATATTGCTGTGCGAGCCATTATAGCTAAAGTCAAAAGCCGATTCCGGAAGGGTTAAATTCAAATCGCTGTTTTCCAAATGGATTTGAAGGGTTTGAAATTTTTGTCCTACTTGGGCAATTGACAATTCGCCGAAAGAACCGGAAAGAATTCCAAATTGTTGCAATTCGTCAATAATTACATTGCTGGAATTGGACGTTAATTTTATGCTGTTTGCGGTTTCTATTGTACAATCTTTTACATAACTCAAATTCAATACGCCATATTTCCATAGCTCTATATTCACAGGCGCATACGAAACCTGAATTTTTGTCTCTTCTCCATCAATTTCCGATGCGGTAAAACCGGTATGGGTCAACTGAGCGTTTATATTGGAAACAGCGTCCTCAAGTTGCAATTTTCCATGTCGGATATTGAGTTGCAATGTTGCATTTTTTGGCACCGAAACGACTACTGTCCGTTTTTCCTCGTTTTCAGAATTCCAGGTAGCGGCATTGCTGAATTGCATTTCAATTCGTTTTCCACCATTCGGTAAAGTAGTAACGGTTTTGGAATAGCTGGCATTCGGATTGTTTTCGGCCAACTTTTTCATTCGTTCATCCATTTCTTCCCGGCGCATTTGAAGTTGTTTTTCGCGTTGTTGCATTTGTTTTTCGCGATTTTCTTGCATCATTTCCCTTCGTTGCATCAAATCTTCGTGGTGCGCTTGCATTTCACGTTGTATTTGTTCGCCCCACTTTTGCATTTTTTGTGCATAATCTTGACCGAATTTTTCTCGAATTTGTTTTTCGTAAGATTTCAAATAAGCCTCACCTTCTTTTTTGAATGCTTCATGATCAAAGTGAAGTTCACCGAGATTTCTATAAAAAGAAGCTGGCAAAATTGGCTCCATCCGGGCAATATCTTCCATCATTGGCCCGATCATCATTTGAAAATTATGTCGGTCAAAAAAAAGTGAATCACCAATTATAGATGGCACAAAGGATGCCATCGGACCGCGAGGAATTCCCATTCCGCCAGTTTGGGAAGAAATTTGTATGGTCTTACTATTTCCCAGGACTTTCAAGTCCCAATTGGCCAAAAGTTGTGATTTTTCTTCGTCCGAATAATTTTTGCCCTCAAAATAAGCTTCCACTTTCACCTGATTTTTGTTCCAAGTTTTGAAAATGAAAGTGGTGTATTTGGCATCCACATCAATAGAAACATTCTGATTGACTTCAAAGTTTTCATTCAGTTTCTCGATTTTTTCCTGGGCAAACACGCTTCCCATAGAACCTAATGCCGCCGTAAAGGCCAAAACAGTGTGTAAAATAAGTGTTTTCATTTTCGTGATTTTGTAGGTATAATTTTTTGTCATTTAAGAAAATGTCGAATTTTGAATCTTAAATCGTAGCAGATGCAGGTTTTTTCAATTCGCTCAGTTTATTTTTCAATTTGAACAAAAGATCCATCCGCAATTTCAAATTTTCAATAAGCACGGAAACAGTTTGCTCATTCACCCCAGCAACTTTCAATTCTTTGTTCAAGCGTTTGTATTCTTCATCCAATTCCGCCAATTGTTCCATGAAAGAATCAATCAAAGCCTTATTTTCTTTGGTTATTTTCAGCTGTGCCAATTCGGTATGGATTGCGGCCAAATAATAATTTTCGACTTTTTTGTATTCTGGTGAAATATCGCTTAAATAAATTGCATCGGATTTTTCGGGTTCCGCGGAAACCACTTTTTCGATATTTCCAGAACCTATTTTTGGCATCAAATTTCCTATTGCAACAAGCAAAATCAGACTGGCTGCAATCCAATACAAGTAGGGTTGCGACTTTCTTTCTTTCCCCGGAAAGTTTTTCTTTAAGCGTACGTTGAACCGTTTTATATGGTCTTTTGGCGGTTCCCAAAAATTTTCCTCTTTATTTTCTTTGAACAATTCCCTAAGATCCTGTCCCATGACGTATGTTTTTAAGTTGTGTTTGCAGCATTTTTTTTCCTCTATGAACTAGGGTTCGCGATGAAACCGGATTAATATTCAGTATTTCCGAAATTTCGTCGTGGTCGTAGCCTTCCATCAGAAAAAGCATGAGTGGAAAACGGTATTTTTCAGGCAAGCTTTCAATTTCTTTTTTAATTTGTTCCAAGCCAATGCTTTCTTCGACTTCCCAATTTTCTTCCTCGCCGGCCAGTTCCAAACTGTGTTCGTTCAATGCGATTACATTCATCTTCCTGGCGCGCAACATATCCAAACTTTTGTGAATCACTATTTTCTTCAACCAAGCTCCAAAAGTGGAATCGCCCGAATATTGGTCCAATTTGGCAAAAGCCTGAATAAATCCTTCTTGCATTGCATCTTCCGCCTCTTGTGAATCTTTCAAAAATCGAAAGGCCACCGCATACATGCCTTTGCAATATTTTTTGTACAAAGCCAATTGGGCTTTGCGGTTGTTCTGGCGACATGCTTCGATGAGATCGGTATGCAACAAAATTTCAGAATTGGTTGGTTTCTATCCAAAAGACGGAACAAAATATTCCATGTTGCAAGTTGCTGCAATTTTTTTTAATTTTTCCATTGAATTTATTAGCTTACTTTTATTCTGAAAAATTCGCATTATGAACGAAAAAGTGAAATGGTTGTTGATTGGCTTGGGAAGTTTAATTCTTCTCGCCGTTATTTCCTTCATATTCCTAAACCGATGGACCAAGTCGTTTAGCCCAGAAGACACGGTTCAATTTCGAGATAATGATTTAAAAATCGAGGTTTTTTACAACCGTCCCTATAAAAAGGATCGAAAAATTTTTGGCGGATTGGTGCCGTACAACCAAGTTTGGCGCACGGGTGCAAACGAAGCAACCACCTTTGAAACAAATAAAGATATTTCTGTTGACGGTTCGCTGTTGAAATCGGGAAAATACACCTTATGGACAATCCCAAAAGAAGAATCGTGGGAATTGATTTTCAATTCGAAAATGTATGGCTGGGGAATAAATTTAGAAGGAAAACCTTCCAGAAAACCGGAATACGATGTGTTGAAAATCGAAGTTCCGGTCCTGAAAAATTACAAAACAATTGAACAGTTCACCATTTATTTTGAAGATGGAAAAAACCTGAACTATATGTTTCTCGCTTGGGAAAACACGGTGGTGCCGATTGCTTTCAGTGTTCAGTAGGCAGTGGCAATAGGCAGTTTGGTAACAGAACATTTCCATTTACTGAATACTGCCACTGCCTACTACTTTTCACTCGTCCAACATCAAATTTAAAGTTACATCGATATTGTCGCGGGTAGCGCGCGAAAAAGGGCACATTTCATGGGCTTGGTTCACAAGTTCTTCACCGGTTTCCACATCAACCCCTGGCAAATAAGAATCCAGAATGGCCGATAAATTCAGTTCGCCTTCTTCATCTTTTCCAAGTTTTATAGTGGCGGTAACGCTGAAATCACCGAGATCAACTTTCATTTTTTCCGCGCAAGCTTGCAACGCACTTCCGTAACAAGCAGAATATGCCGAGGCAAAAAATTGTTCCGGATTAACGCCATTTCCGCCTTCGCCGCCCATACTCTTGGGAACGCTCAGGTCCATATCTATTTTTCCATCATCGGTTTTTACATGTCCCGCGCGCCCATTTGCAGTCGCTTTTGCTGTGTTTATAGTCTTCATGAGATTTGGTTTGATTACAATTTTGAATGAATGCACCAATATACCAAAGTTTCGTAGGCTTTTCAAAAATTGATTGTATAAATTTGTGTAAAAGTTTGAAAATTTGAATCAGCATAAAAAAGACAATAAACTGAGTTCTCAAGAAAACCTTGATAATTTAAATCCTACGGGGATTCAAAAAATCAAGAAGTTTCGAAATCGGGAAATTTCAGGTGCGCAATTGGCGGAAAAAATCACCAAAGGAAACAAAATCGCTTTGAGCCAAGGTATTACTTTAATAGAAAGCAACCATGCGAAGCACCAAAAAGATATGGAGGAATTGTTGGCGGCATGCCTGCCCTACTCTGGAAATTCGCTTCGTATCGGCATCACCGGCGTTCCGGGCGTGGGAAAAAGCACATTTATCGAAACTTTTGGGAACTACTTGGTCGGTTTAGGCAAAAAAATTGCTGTACTGGCCGTCGATCCGACAAGTTCGATTTCCCAGGGAAGCATTCTTGGCGACAAAACCCGCATGGATGAATTGGTGAAGCAAGAAAATGCGTTCATCCGACCATCGCCTTCCGGTGGCTCGCTCGGTGGGGTTTCGCGCAAAACCAGAGAAAGTATTATGCTTTGCGAAGCCGCCGGATTTGATATTATTTTAATTGAAACGGTTGGTGTGGGACAAAGTGAAACCACCGTACATGGAATGACCGATTTCTTTTTATTGTTGAAATTGGCCGGTGCCGGTGATGAATTGCAAGGAATTAAACGAGGTATTATGGAAATGGCCGATGCGATTGTTATCAACAAAGCGGACGGCGAAAACCAAAAGGCAGCAAAACATGCCAAAACAGAATTTAGAAGGGCCTTGCATCTGTATCCACCAAAAAAAAGTGGTTGGCATCCAAAAGTTAGTCTTTGCAGTGCGCTGAAAAATACCGGGATTGCCGAAATTTGGAAGATGATTGAGGATTTTCAAAACGAAGTGAAAGCCAATGGATATTTTGGAAAAAATCGAAACGAGCAAAACAGATTTTGGGTCTTGCAAACGATTGAAGAACAATTGAAACAAAATTTTTATCAAAACCCCGAAGTAAAAAAAATACTCGAAGAACAATTGAAAGCAGTCGAAAACAAAGAAACCACCCCGTTTTTGGCGGCAAAATATTTGCTCAACTTGAAATAGAAGGGTAAAAATGGGGCATACAATATCCAAAAAATTATTTTAGTTTTAAATTATCTATGTATGAAACATTGGTACTCCACTTTCTTTTTGATTGCAACAATTGCACAAACGACACATTCTCAAATCGGCCCGCTGGAAATCATTGACAACAGTCCGATATCTACAGGGATATCTAAAATTATTTCCGCAGATTTGGATCAAAACGGTTTCAAGGACATAATAGCTTCTTTTACCGGCAGCAACGGAAAAGTTGGTTATTACCGGAACACAAATGGCAGCGATTTTTCGACTTTTCAACTTATTGATGCGGTTCCTTTTTCCGAAGGTGTGGCAACGGGCGATTTTAATAATGATGGCTGGAGCGATATTTTGATGATTGGCGGAATTAATTTTGAGGCGTTTTTATATATCAACAATAACGGAACCTTTTCTGACCCCATACTAATCGATTCAAATATTTCCATTACGTTGAATGATATCGAAGTGGCCGATTTTGACGGGAATGGAAGCGATGACTTGGTCATAATTGGGCAACATTCCATTGATTATTATCGAAATAATGGTACCGGAAATTTCACCAAAGAACATATTCTAACCACTGTCACCTCCCCACGTCCTTTGGAATGTCTCGATTTGGCTATTGCCGATTTCAATTCGGACGGCCATATCGATTTGACAGTTGGTGAGACAGCAGGATTAGTGGTTTACATTAATTCCGGAAATGGCGTATTCACACCACATTATTATTCCACCATAAGTGAAATTGGCTTTATCGTGCATCCTTTCGATATGGATGCCGATGGCGATATTGATGTTTTGATGCAAAATTCCGCCAATGAGAATAAATGGTTCAGCAATGACGGGAACGGAACTATGGGTTACGAAACAACTTTATCAATTGCCCCCGATCTGCATTCGTTCATATCGATTGATTACAACAACGATGGCCTACAAGATGTCTATGCAAGTTATTTGAACAATATATCGGTTTTTTTGAATGATGCCAACCATACTTTTTCCACTGAAATTTCCGTTGCTCAAGACAATACCTTGTATATGGACGAACTTGCACTTGTCACTGTGGATAATAATGAAGTAAAAGACTACGTGTGGTCCGGAGCGACCAACACATTGGCCTATCACCTAAATACAACCAACCTGAGGACTGAAGAAAATCGAAATTTGTCTAAGTTGGTGATTTATCCCAATCCTGCCAAAGAAAGTATCTTGATCGACGTTGGGACTGATGCTTTTTTTTCGATAAAAATTTTCGATCTGAATGGCCAGCTAATTTACCGAAACCCAAAAACTATTTCAAATAAAATTTTGGATATTTCTCATTTTCAGCCCGGCAATTATTTGGTGGAAATAACAAAAAACGGACAAATCCACACTGAAAAACTGGTCGTGGAATGATTTTTTTACGGGGTTTTCAACCCATCTTCCACACAGCCCATTTTTGTATTTTGTAAAACAAAAACCCAAGCATTGCACCAAGAATCATTCCCACCAAAACATCGCCCGGATAATGGACCCCAATATAAATTCGGCTATAGCCCACAAAAATTGCCCAAATGAGCATCAGTGGAAAAATCCATTTATAAAAAGGTTTTAAAATGAACCCAACATAAAACGCCGCTCCCATTGTGCTTGCGGCGTGAGCGGAGAAAAAACCATATTTTCCGCAGTAATCATCCAAATAGCGAATTTTAATAAAATCTTGTTGGCACGGACGCAAACGTTCGAATCCGTCTTTGAAAACATTTGCCAACTGGTCGGTACAAGTAATTAGTCCGGCGACCAAAACCACGGTGATTAAAGTTCCTTTCCACCCAAAATGCCTATAAATCAAGTACATTAGAAAAATATATAATGGAATGGCGGCCAATTTGTGGCTCAGAAAAATCCAGAACCAATCCCAGTTTTCGCTTCCCAAATTATTCAGGAATAAAAAAAGTTCTTGATCGAGTTGCTGTAGTCTTTCCATTTATTCCTCGTATCGGGCTACTTCGCGGTCATAAAATTCGGTTGCGGCACCAATCAGAATTTCTGCTTCGGTAGCCAGTTCCTTTTCGTCAGTGGCCTCAAAATCTTCGAGCCATTCCACTTCATCGTTCGACAAATTAATAATGAACCGCGGATATTCGGTGTGTATCACGAAAACCGCGTCAGGAAAATCGGTGTTGTCGCCCAATAAAAATTTCGGAAATTCCATAAACTTCTGTTTTTAAAGTTGTTTCTTTTTGCTTCGAATTCAAAAATGCAGTCCTATTTTTGAATTCGCGGTATGGTGATTTTTGCAATCAATTTCTTGCTTAAAAAATCAAAACGAAAATACAACATTATAGCCGAAGCGGACAAACCAGCAAGAAGCCCGATCCAAATTCCGAAACTACCAAGCACATCGGCCTTTCCGAGGAAAAAAGATAACGGAAAACCGATTGCCCAATAGGCCAGAAAACAAATTAGCGTGGGGATTTTCACATCTTGCAACCCCCGCAATGCACCCAAAATGGTAACTTGTAAGCCATCGCTCAGTTGAAACAATGCGGCAATAATCAACAGTTGAGCCGCCAAAATGATTACGGTTTGATTGTCAATATATATAGTAGGAAGAAAATCTTTCAGAAGAATAAATCCAATGGCGAAAACTGTTTCAATCAGAAAAACCAGTAAAAAATTGGAACGGGCAATGCGTTTGAGATCTTTATAATTCCGCAAACCTTTCTGATTTCCTACGCGAATGGTGGCCGTTATGCCCAGTCCAACCGCGATCATATAGGTCATCGAAGCCAAGTTCAAGGCAATTTGATTGGCAGCTTGCGAATTCGTTCCAAGCGTTCCGGCCAAAAAAACCGAGGACGTAAAAAGCCCAATTTCGAACAACATTTGCAAGGCCGTGGGAAAACCCAAGCGAATTAGGCGGCGAAAAATAATCTTTCTGATTTTTCCTTTAAAGGAAACAAAATAGGGTTTGAATTTCTGCTTGGAGTTCAAAATAAAAAAAATGAAACCCAGCATAAAAAATCGGGAAATTAAGGTTCCCAAAGCTGCCCCCTCCACTTCCATACGTGGAAAAATCCAGATTCCGTAAATCAGGAAATAATTGAACAAAATATTAACAGCATTCGCCAAAATAATGGCGTACATTCCGTATTTAGTTTGCGAAAGTCCATCGGCAAATTGTTTGAAACCTTGGAAAACGAGCAATGGAATCATGGAAAATGCCACGATTTCCAAGTATGGAATTGCTAATTCGACAACTTCCGGAGGCTGATTTAAATGATGAAGCACCGGTTTTGCCAGCAATAAAAGTATAAAAAGCAAGAACCCGGTAATGGAACATAAAATAATTCCATGCTGAAAAACCGAGCGGCCTTTTTCGATATTGGAAGCTCCATCGGCTTCCGCAATCAACGGCGTAATGGCAAAACTAAACCCTATGCCTATTGACAATGCAATAAAAACCAAACTGTTTCCGAGGGAAACCGCGGCAAGTTGTGCCGCACCGAGTTGGCCTACCATAATATTATCGGCCAACCCTACGATCACTTGCCCCAACTGGCCCAACATGACCGGAAAAGCCAAGTTGAGGTTGGTTTTAAATTCGCTTGTGTACCCGTAGAGTTTCATAGCGCGCAAAGATAGCGCGTAGAATTGAATCGATTTGGAACAGTTTATGCATAATTTTAAAAAAGTACACAGAATCCCATGAGCGAATCTTCCTTCAGCAATAAAATAATTCCTTCCAATATTAAAAAAGAGGTCTTAAAGGCGCTTTCTTTCTATCCGGAACTGAAAAATACTCCAATTGAATTCAAATTTAAAAAGCAAATCAAAAAATCGACCATGCAAGCCCAACCTGATTTGTCAACAATTTTGAGGGGGCGCAAAAATCGCGGCTACAAAATTTTGATTAGTGAAAAAATTCATATTGAGCAGAAAGAATTCAGTATTGAAGACATGGAAAAAGAAGTGTTGATTGGCTGGTTTGGCCATGAATTGGGCCATGTTATTGATTATCATGACCGTTCTGCCATTGGGATGCTTATTTTTGGACTGAAATATTTATTTTCCCAAAAACATTTGAAGGAAGTGGAACGCACGGCCGACACCATCGCCGTTCAGCACGGAATGTCCAATTACATTCTGGCTACAAAAGATTTTATTTTAAACAATGCGCATGTTTCCTCGAAATATAAAGCGCGCATTGCAAAACTTTATATGTCACCGCAAGAAATTATGGAAATTGTCAATTCCGAAGAAAAGAGTTTGGAAAAAGAAGTGGAGAAAGAATTGGTGTTCAGTGGGCAGTAGCTGTTAACCGGTGTTTTGACAATCAAAAATTAATAAGCGTTGATCTTCAATCCTTAATATTCCACGATCATTTTTTTGGTGATGACTTCCCGGCCATGACTGACCAAACTATATAGAAAAATCCCTTGGTGCAGTTCACTGGCGGAAATTGTTATACTTCCTTCAGGTTTGTCGAGCTCATATTTTTTCAGCAAATTTCCCGTCATATCAAAAATCATGATGGTTACTGATTTATCATTTTCCGGGACTTTATAGCTGATAATCGTTTGCTTGTTGAACGGATTGGGATTGTTTTGCTCCAAACTATAAATCTTGCCTTCCAAGTTCTCAAGCTCTTGTGCGCTAAGGCTGTTGTTGAGAACCACATAAGTTTGTTGTGATTTTTCCAACTGGCCTACTTTGGCGTTAAGTTCCTTGACCGATTGTGCCAAAATAGAAATCATCCCGATATAATTGACGGATTTAAAACTGGTGTTGCCAGTAATTTCCCCTTTTTCGTTGAACACAGGTTTGGTGACCTCTTTGACCAGTTCGGGAAATATTTTTTCCAGTTCTTGGGCAATAAAACCATGTTGCAATCCCGTTGGTAAATTGACTTCATCGGTGTTTTTGAATTGAAAAACCACCGGGTTCAGTTTTTCAATTTGCTCCAAAACATTCTTTTCCGGTTCTATGTTTTCTTTGAGCTTTTTGTCGGAAGGGTTTGTGAACGTGCCAGTAACCGTAACATCGCCGTCAAAAAACCCGGCATAATAAGTGCCCCCGAAACCTGGATCCTGAGCTTCTCCATAAACAGCGTAATTAGTTGCTATTGAACTACCGCCCGTTCCCGCTGAACCATAAACAGCAAAATTTCTTTCCACGCCGTTGGCTGCTTTACCTGCAACTCCTATATTAGTCGCTATAGGTGCCTCAATTCTAAAACCCCGGCGTAGCTTTCAGAAAATTCACTCTCCGGCACATACACTTTTAACCCAAATTGTCTTTCCGAATAAATACCCACGGTAACATCACTAAATAGGGGATCGCTTGGATCCTCGCCAAAAATGGTGGAACCATCATCGCGCATGGTGGCGGTCAGTTCAGTATTTCCCGAAGTAAAGGAAGAAGCGTACCGGAATTCCAAATCCCCTAAATTTGAGGAGCCATCACCTTTCCAAACGATTTGTGGGTTCAAAGTGGTTAACGAAGGATAACCAAAACCAACCCCCTTTCCATTGACCATAAAATTAAGGCCATAGGTTGTTTGCGCACCATTTATAAAACGACCGAGGGTAAAAAATCTGCTGCTGGTGCTGAAAGTGCTGCCCTGGTCCAACTGTGTAACAACGCCGGGTTGAAACCGAAATATTTCGCCCGAAATGGAAGGAGTTAACGGTTGAATTGAATTAAATGTTCGGATTGTTTTGCGCCAAACCTGTGGTTAACGTAAAAATTGCACACAATAAAATAAAATTTTTCATGATAATTTAATTTTAAAAATTTCGTAAAAACAAATATAATCAAAAAGATGCTTATTAATTAACCCGTGGTGCATTATTGAATCAAGTTAATTTTTAAGTTGTTTATGTTTCTTTGGAAAACAAATTTATTCAAATATTGTATGGTTGTCAAAGTTGTAATTTTTGCCAAGACCCGTGTTTTATACCCTTGAAAAGTTTTGGCGTAATTGCGTCTTATCATAAACTGATCGCAAAGTTGGGAAAATAAATTATCTTTGTTGATCAGTTTATGTAATTCTTCCAAAATTAATTTGTAACTTGCTTCAAAGTTGTGCATAATTGTATCGGTTTGGTTATCAATACAATATACCACTTTTTGATGGTTTGCACAACTTTTTTTATAATGCACTACGGGTTAATTACTCAAGTTTCGCACTTAATTTAAGCTGCTAATTTACTGTTATTTGCAATATCTGGTGGATTGGTCAAGAAGGATAATGGTTCACTGTAAAGCACTAACTTCCTTGCAATTGAGTTAATGTCTATGTTTTCCACCAATA
>DASSWN010000135.1:0-2372 GCA_035704905.1 Flavobacteriaceae bacterium | reverse complement strand
CCACAAAATCATAATCGCCCACGGAAATGCCGCCACTAAGCAACAGAACATCGGTCGCTTCCAAAGCAGTATTTATGGTTTGTTGCAAGGTTTCTTTATCGTCGGCAGCTTTTAAGGCTAAAATTTCTTCCATTCCCAAATTTTTCAGCAAAGCTTCCAACATTGGTCCATTGGAATTGTAGATTTCACCTTCCTGTAATGCGGAACCGATTTCTTTCAATTCATCCCCCGTTATTATAAAACAAATACGTGGTGAACAGAAAACCGGAACTTCAGCCAGCCCAACCGAGGCCAATAATCCAATTGCGCCCGGGGTGATCTTTGTTCCGGTTTTCGCAATTAAATCGCCCTTTTTGCACTGCGAACCTTGGTAGCGAACATTGCTTCCAATATTGATTTTTTCCGTCTGAAAACTGATTTTTTTGTTTTTGTCATCTTTTTCAACGATTTCCTGTGGAATGACGGTATCGGCACCTTTTGGCATTTTTGCCCCGGTGAAAATTCGGGCGGCTTCTCCTTCGGAAAGTTGATAGGTGGTACTGTCACCGGCCTGAACAGTATATTGTAACTTATAAAAATCGTTTTTATTATTAAATTTTATGGCATAACCGTCTTTTGCAGAATTGTCGAAAGAAGGAACATCGATTGGTGAAAAAACATTTTCCGAAAGGAATAATCCCAAACATTTTTTTAAGGGAAGGATTTGTTTTTCCGATCGTGTGAGATTTTCCGATAGTAATTTTCGAGCTTGGTTTACTGAAATCATCCTCCTATTTTTATCATGCTTCTGTTCGTAAGTTGTGATGCATCGGCTTTTCGATAATCTTTTGAAAATTGCCCGCCCATTACCGCATGTTTTCGTTTTACCGATGTTTTTATGAGCGGAATTATATCTTTACCCTTTCGAAGCGTTCCCAATAAATCCATTTCTTCACTTCCAAAAAGGCAGTTTTTCATTTTGCCATCGGCCGTGAGCCGCATTCGGTTACAAGTTCCACAGAAATATTCACTCATGGTGGTAATGAACGCGAAAGTTCCTTTATGCCCAATGGCTTTGTATTTTTTTGCGGTGGCATTTGGTTCATCTTTCAACTTCACCATATCATATTCTTCTTGAGCCAATTTGAGCATTTGATCGGCGGTAATGACTTTTTTACTGTTCCAATTGTTCCCGGAAAATGGCATAAATTCGATAATGCGCACATGCAAAGGCAAGTTTTTGGTAATTTCCACAAAATCCAAAAGTTCGGCTTCGATGACGCCTTGAATGCCCACTACGTTTATTTTTACACGGAAACCTTCGCTCAAAAGCATTAGAATGTTGTCCCAAACACGTTGAAATTGGTCGCGTTTTGTGATCTTTTTAAAAGTTTCCCGGTTTAAAGTGTCCAAACTTACATTGATGGTTCTGATGCTTGCCGATTTCAAATTATCGAGGTATTTATTGACCAAAACCGCATTGGTGGTCAAACTTAATTCAACCGGTAATTTTGAAATCCGGTGCAAGATTTCGGGAAATTCTTTGCGTACCATCGGTTCGCCCCCTGTTAGCCTAATTTTTTTCACCCCTAAATCCACAAAAATCTTGGCAATTTCTTCAATTTCATTTACCTGCATCAAATGTTTGTTTGGCAAGGTTTTCAGAATTTCTTCCGGCATACAATAGTGGCACCGAAAGTTGCAGTTATCGGTGAGTGAAATTCGAAGGTAATCGTGAATTCGTTGATGTGTATCCAGTAACATAAAAGGATTTTTCAAAAAAATAAATATACGGATTTTAGCGCAAAGAAAATAGTTAGGATTGACAGATTTATTTCTAAAAACCATCAACCAGTGCCTGATGAACCCGATAATTACGGCTATCCATGCAAATAGGGCCACATAAATAAAAAATTCCGGTATTCCTTTTAAGAAGTCAATCTTCAAGGCTTCGCTCAACCGAAATGTGCATACGGTGTACATTCCCAATGGAAAGAACCAGAATGCTGAAAATGCTGGAAATATTCAAGAAATATGAAGAACAAATGATCGCTTTTGCTGTTATTACGGAGAAGTAAAGTGGGTGGTAGTTATTATTTGTTACAGGTGATTGGGTTATTTGTCATTTGATAATGGAATGATTCGAAAATTCGGCAAAGGGTTTTTTGGCTATTGAAATATTGTCCTATGTCCCGGGTCCTGTAGCAAAGCAGTTCTATCTTTTCTAAAATCTCAAATCTAAGATATATTCATTTCCTCAACAGCAATTGCCGCATGAGCATAAGCGGCACCTGCGCGCATTTCAGAAGCTACCCAAATTGCTTCCATCAATTCTTCGTTGCTCGCGCCTTTTTGTTTGGCAATTCTGGTATGTTCTTGAATACTATACGGAC
>DASSWN010000129.1:0-7107 GCA_035704905.1 Flavobacteriaceae bacterium | reverse complement strand
TAATCTGAAATGTTCCAAATTGGGTTCATTTGGTTGTCTGCATCTACAACGGAAGTGTAATATCCGGTAATTTCTTGATTCGCGCCCAAAAATATCATCGAGGCGATATAATTGAAGTCGAACGTGGCCGTATCCATGCCTTCATCGCATTTTTCTTGCCGACACAAAACCACGATCGGATCAAGTGCTCTGACACTCAGGGTGAAAGAGGTTATGGAAAAACAGTCGTTCAAGAAATCGTTTTCAACCCGAACATAAATTGTTTGCGGGTTTTGGGTGTTTTCAAATTGTTCGGTATCGGAAATCGGATTGGTTCCCGAAAGGGCGGCATTTTCATCTTCATAAAAGCTTAGGTTCACATTTTGTTGTGTTCCAATAATTTCCGAAGAAAATAGTTCCAAATTGAAAACGGCCGTACCATCATTCTCATAACTATCACAAACTTCAAAAGCTTCGGGCGCATTGGCAAACGGTGTCGGATAAACGGTCAATAGAAAACTGCCGGTGACATAGCAGTTGGGATCTTCGTTCGTTTCCACGCGAATAAAAATTTCTTGTGGATTCGAAGTGTTTTCATAATTTGTGAAATCGGTGATTTCTGCTACACCTGAATCCGCAGCAGTTTGTGAAGTAAAATATTCCACCGAAACATTGGTTTGGTTTCCGATTGCTAAGGGCGAATTCACACTTAAATCGAAAATCTCCGTTTCGTTGTCCGGTTCTTCCCCGCAAGCGATCAAGTCTTCCAAGGGTCCAATAATTTGCGGGTTTAAAAGCTGAACTTGAATCGAATCGGAATTGTTGTCTTCGTTGATTTCGGTGACACTCCCGGTTCCGGTTCCATCATCGTCCACCACAATTTGCAGTTCGAAATTCTCCGGAATGCTTGTGGGAATATTAATTGAAATGCTTCCCGTTTCGGTTCCCCCAATGGGAATGTCGTTTTGCGTGAACGCGGTCGCAACCAGAATTCCATCTGCATAAAAGGCAATGGCCGTGTTTGCCGGAAGAAAATCGGTGCAATTGAAATTTTGAATCGTATAATCAACTTGGATGCTTCGCGAGTTGCAAGAAGTTTGAACTTGGTCAATCACAACAGAAGCATCCGGAAGCTGACTGTTCAGCACCGTTACAATATTGTTTATCATGACAAAATCGCTACTGATGATCCCATTTCCGGAGGTAAGCGTGATTTGTGCGGAAGTATCGCCAATTTGAATATTGTTTTCAATGTCATAATAATCAATGTCCATATTGTACAACACGTTCGATCCGGTGAAACTATTGGTACTGTTAAAAGCGTTGTCGGCCGGATTCAGCGGAGGGTTGCTCACAATATTCCCGTTGATTTGAAGGGTTTCTTCCACCGACAAACTTTCATCGCCTTCCCAAGCCAAAAACCCGATTTTGGCTCCCTGGTTGTCGATTACATTAAGATTGTCCAGGGTAAAAGTAAGCATGTTGTTGTCGATGGAGACACCGCGAAGGCCATCGTAAATACTAAGTTGGTTCAGCGGCAGGTTCATATCTTCATACACAATGATAATGGACCAACCAGCAAAATTGGTGCCCGAGGGACAATAATTCGGAATGACACTTGTCAAATCCAAATCCGATAAGGTATAAGTGGTATTTCCTTCTGCGATAATTTGGGAAGAAACATCGGTAAATGCGGCAAAAAATTCGCGGCTGGGATCCAAGGAATGGCTAAAAGTACGCTCGGCGGTAATGGCGGTTCCGTTCAAAGAAACATCAAAATCACCGGGACCGGAACCCGCCCAGTACAAATATGCCGCAACAACATTTTGGCCGGAAGCCAAATTCAAATCGGCGGCGGAACTAGTGAGAATGGTGCAAGGCCCACCATTATTTTCGGCGGTATTCATCGTATTGCCAATCGCCGTATAATCATAATGGCCGTTGAACTGGGTGTAAAGTTCAATTTCTTGGGCAAAAATCCCATTTACAAAAAGCAAGAACAGGAAAAACGGAGCGTAATTTTTCATTTCATACGTGGGGGTCGAGTTTGAAAAATTTAAAGGTAGTGTAATTTTTAAAACTACAATTTTGGAAAAAGGGCTTTTTTAGACCTTGTAGGTTTGTAAATTTGTTTCAGCCCAATACGGACAAAGTTTTTGGACCTTGTAGGTTTGTAAATGTGTTTAAGCGCAATACCTACAAGGTTTTTGAAACCCTGCCAGACGGCAAGGCAGGCTTGCAGGAGTCCGAAGGTTTTTGCTCATAAATCCCGTTTTTTCAACAAGGAATAAGAAAAATAAACGAAAAGAAAGGTCCAAACCAATACAATCAGGATTTGGTACCAGTGTACGCCGTAATCTTTGGTGAATTCCTCACCGAGTTGATTGGCAGCGGTTTGCACCATATTGATGCGTGTCAAAGGTTCCTTCACCAAATTGCTCATGGATTCCAATGGGAAAAATTGCATCAGCATCGGCACATAATCGTTGTTTTCAAAAACATACCGTAAAACCAGATGTGCAATTCCTTCGAAAATCCACCAAACGGCCAGAAACCCCAATGCAAAAGCGGAACGTTTCAGCAGCATTCCCAAAAACAAACAGAAGGAAAAGAAGCCGACAAGCTTTACAAAATAGCCGATCAAATATTCCAAATCGGTGAAAATGATGGAAATTTCGGTATAATCGGAAAAAATGAGCCCCAATATCAGCGAAACCAGAAAAACGAACAAGGTAGAAACAACCGCAAAAACTAAAACGGTATAAAATTTCGATAAAATGAATTCTTTTTTGCTCAAGCCATCGATCAAATTTTGTTTCAAGGTTCGGTTCGAATATTCATTCGACATCATGGAAACAATGACCACCGCCAAAAATATTTTCAGCAAGGCAGCAAAATAACTGTTGAAATGCCAGATATACGGAAAATTGAAAATGCCCATTTCGGCCAATTGAAATTTCGCGCCACCAAAATTAAATTCAATGGAAGCGAACAGTGCCAGAAAAGTGATCAATACGAAATATATGATGCTCAATACTTTAGCAGAACTGCTATAGCGCAATTTTTGAAATTCTATGTTTAGCAATCGAAGCATAGGAAAAATTATTGGTTATTGGTTTCGGGTTTCGTTTTATAGCTTATAGCCTACAGCTTAAGGCTTATAGCCTAAAGTTTCGAGGTAAGTTCCAAAAATTGTTCTTCCAAACTTTCGCGTCGTTTTATCAAATGGGAAAGAAAAATCTTGTTTTCGATCAAAATTCGGTTTAGTTCGGAGGCATCCAGAGGTTCGGCCAAAATCGCTTTGATGGTTCCGTTTTCATTTTCGACTACTTTTTGAAAAGAAGTGTTTTTTTCCAAAAATTGGAACAAGGCTGCTTGATTTTCTGCTTTCAGTTCAAAAAATCCGTGGCTGGCATTCATTTCGTCCACGCGGCCGCTGTATAGTTTTTCGCCTTTTCGAATGATGATTACATGCGAACAAACTTTTTCCACTTCATCCAAAAGATGCGAAGCCAATAAAATGGTGGTTCCTTGTGCCGCTATTTTCCTAATAATTTCCCTAATTTGGTGAATTCCTTGCGGGTCCAGACCGTTTGTGGGTTCGTCCAAAATCAAGATTTCGGGGTCGTTCAGCAAAGCCGAGGCGATGGCCAAACGTTGCTTCATTCCCAATGAAAAGGTGCTGAATTTGCTGTTTTTCCGATCCAAAAGTCCAACCAATTCCAGTTTTTCTTCGATTTTGTGTGGCGAAACCAACTTGATTTTGCACACCAAATCCAAATTTTGTTTGGCGCTCATATACGGATAGAAATTCGGACGTTCAATGATGGCGCCCACTTTTTTCAAGGCTTCATGCACCGTGCTTGTTCCGTCAAACCATTGAAAATCGCCGCTGGTTTTGTTCACCACGTTCAACACCATTCCCAACGTGGTCGATTTTCCGCTGCCGTTGGGGCCTAAAATGCCGTAAACATTTCCTTTTTCAATGCTGAAACTCAAGTCGTTCACAGCTGTTACAATCCCGAATTTTTTGGTGAGCCGGTTTAAAGTAAGAATTGTTTCCAAGATAAATTGGTTGATTTTTAATAGTTTGACGATGAAGCTAGCTTTTTGTTACGGTGAAAATACTGTTTTTTCGAAAATATGAAAACTCGTTATCGAATTAGTCAGTTAAACAATAACTTTTTGAAAGCATCATTATACATATTTCCCGCTGATTTTCGCAGAAACTTGTTCAAGTGTTTTCAAACCTTTTATCTTTTACACGTTCTCGGAATTGATGAAGGGATGGGACAAAAAGGGTTTTGTAATAGCAATTAACTTGATTGGTGATGAAAACTTCAAAGTGAAATTTTACATTTTTCATCTTGAAAAAATCCTTCGTTAAATTTTTTTTCACTGCTGAAAATTAGTTTACTTTTGGAATATTTCCATAACAAGGAATTTTTCCAATAAACCTATGAAAAACCGTGCGATAGTACACTTGGATTTAGATACTTTTTTTGTGTCGGTGGAACGTTTGCTCGATTCCCGACTTCAGAACAAGCCTTTGTTGGTTGGTGGAACCGGCGATCGCGGGGTGGTTGCCGCTTGCAGTTATGAAACCCGAAAATTTGGGGTGCGCTCGGGCATGGCCATGAAAGTTGCCCGAAACCTTTGTCCGCAAGCTACGGTTATTAGGGGAAATGCGGGAACTTACACCAAGTATTCGCATTTGGTGACCGATATAATAAAAAGCAACGTCCCGGCTTTTGAAAAATCGAGTATCGATGAATTTTATGCGGACCTCAGCGGAATGGATAAATTTTTTGGCACCTATCAATTTGCCACCGAATTGCGCGAACAAATTATCAAAGAAAGTGGTTTGCCGATTTCTTTTGGACTCTCGCAAAACAAAGTGGTTTCAAAAATTGCCACGGGCGAGGCCAAGCCAAATAATCAGTTGCTTATTCGAAATGGGGAGGAAAAAGGTTTTTTGGCCCCATTGCCAGCAAGCCGAATTCCCGGAATTGGCGATAAAACCTTTCAAAAGCTACTGAACTTGGGCATTCGGGAAATTCGCACCTTGCAAGAAATGCCGGTGGAAATGTTGGAAAGTGTGCTGGGGAAAAATGGCCGCACTATTTGGAAAAACGCAAATGGGCTCGACGATCGCCCCATTATTTTGTTTCATGAACGCAAATCCATTTCCACCGAACGCACATTTGGGCGCGACACCATTGATATGGAAAAACTGCATACGACCTTGACCGCGATGACCGAAAGTTTATCGTACCAATTGCGGCGGGGAAATAAATTGACTTCTTGCATCAGTGTGAAAATTCGGTACTCCGATTTCAACACTTGCTCCAAACAGCTAAAAATACCCTATACCAGCGCCGATCATATTTTGATGCCGAAAGTGGAAGAGCTCTTCAGGAAATTGTATTCCCGACGCTTGTTGATTCGCTTGATTGGCATAAAATTTTCCGATTTGGCAGGTGGAAATTACCAAATCAATTTGTTCGACGATTCCGAAAAAATGTTGAATTTATACCGTTCCATCGATTATATAAAAACTCGATTTGGGGAACACAGCCTGATGAAAGCCGCTTCCCTGGGCGCAAAAACCATTGGTAGGATGGACAATCCGTTCAATGGCGAACCGCCAATTGTGTTGGCACATAGAAATCAATGATTTGCCAATTTCGAGTTACTTGATTTCTGAAATGCGCAAGGTGTTCACCATGCCCTTATCGATGATTGGCATTGCCGATAAATTGACCACAAAGTCGCCTTTTTTTACATATTTTTTTTCTTTTGCGATATTGTTGATGTCTGAAACGGTTTCATCCGTGCTCACAAATTCATCGTAAAATACAGCACTGACGCCCCAAAGCAGACTCAGTTGTGTGAGAATACGATGATTGGACGTGAAGGCCAAAATATGTGATTCCGGTCTCCATGCCGAAATTTGAAACGCGGTGTAGCCACTATTCGTCAATGTACAAATTGCCCGCGCATCGATTTCATTGGCTATTTCGGCGGCGTGGAAACAAATGGATTTGGTGATATAGCGTTTTGTGCGTACCGTGGGAGGATCATGCGGAACCTTTATGAGGGGGGAATCTTCCACGCTTCGTATAATTTGCGCCATTTTTTGAATTACCTGCACCGGATAATTTCCGACGGAAGTTTCACCACTCAACATGACCGCATCGGCACCGTCCATCACCGAATTTGCCACATCGTTTACCTCGGCCCGGGTGGGGGTGAGGCTGGTGATCATGGTTTCCATCATTTGCGTTGCAATAATGACGGGAATTCTGGCTTTTTTCGCTTTTAAAACCAATTGTTTTTGAATGAGCGGAACTTCATGTGCCGGGATTTCAACGCCCAAATCACCACGGGCAACCATCAATCCGTCGCAATAGGCCACAATTTTGTCGATATTTTTTACGCCTTCGGGCTTTTCTATTTTTGCAATGATTGGAATTTTATGATCGCTTTTATCGGCAATTATTTTCTGCAGTTCCTGCAAATCTTTGGCATGGCGAACGAAAGAAAGGGCGATCCAATCTACTTTTTGTTCAATGGCAAACAAGGCATCTTTTATGTCTTTTTCGGTCATTGCCGGCAATGAAATATTTGTGTTTGGCAGGTTGACGCCTTTTCTGGATCGCAAGGGGCCGCCTTGGATTACTTTGGTGACCACTTCGTCTTTTTTGTTGGAGGAAATAATTTCAAAAATAAGTTTTCCATCATCCAACAAAATGCGTTCCCCTGCTTGGACATCTTTGGGGAAATCTTCATAATTCATGAAAACACGTTCCGCGGTTCCCTGAAATTCTTTTCCGGTAACGAAAGAAATTTCATCGCCTTTTGAAACAATAACTTCTTCTTTCATGGTGCCCACCCGAAGTTTTGGTCCTTGCAAATCGGCCAGAATCCCGGCATTGAAGCCGTGTTTTTCATTCAACTCGCGAATAGTGTCAATACGATTTTTTACATCTGAATGTTTGGCGTGCGAAAAATTCACACGAAACAGGTTCACGCCGGCCTCCAACATGTTTTTCAGTATTTCTTTGGAAAGCGTGGATGGTCCCAGGGTGGCAACGATTTTTGTTTTTTTTCTGTATTTCATTAATT
>DASSWN010000116.1:0-15186 GCA_035704905.1 Flavobacteriaceae bacterium | reverse complement strand
TACATATTTCAGATTGCAAAATTTGAAAGTTAAAACCTGCGAACAAAATTTCTTAAATTACATTTGGGATTTTTATCTTTGTTTCTTTAAAAATATTCCATGCGGACCATTTCCTTTCTGTTACTATATTTTATTTGTTTTGAATTCGGTTTTTCCCAAGCACCTCCCAAAGCCGATAGTGGTGAAATTTTCCATGAAATACAAAAACTGAATTTTCTCGGTTCGGTTTTGTATATCGCCGCACATCCGGATGATGAGAACACCCAATTAATTTCTTATTTTTCAAAAGAAAAAAATGCAAGAACAGCTTATTTATCTTTGACACGCGGCGATGGCGGACAAAATTTAATAGGTTCGGAACTGCGGGAAATACTTGGTGTTATCCGTACCCAAGAACTTTTATCGGCGCGAAGAATAGACGGCGGAATGCAATTTTTTACCCGGGCAAATGATTTTGGTTATTCAAAAAACCCGCAGGAAACTTTATCTATTTGGGATGAACATGAAGTTTTGGGCGATGTGGTGCGAATTATTCGAAAATTCCGTCCCGATGTGATTATCAATCGGTTCAATGTGGAAAGCGCCGGTAAAACCCACGGTCACCATACCAGTTCGGCGATTTTAAGCACCAAAGCTTTCGAACTGGCCGCTGACCCCACCAAATTTCCGGAACAGCTTTACGATCTGCAAACATGGCAACCAAAGCGGCTGTTTTTCAATACTTCTTGGTGGTTTTACGGAAGCAAGGAAGCCTTCCAACATGCTATGGAAAAAACCGAATTTTTGTCGGTTGATGTGGGAAAATATAATCCGTTATCAGGATTTTCCATTTCTGAAATTGCTGCCAAAAGCAGAAGCCAACATAAATCACAAGGATTTGGTGTGGCGGGCAGCCGAGGAAAAGAACTGGAATATTTACAACCCTTAAAAGGAGAATTCACCGAAAATGCTTCCTCGGTTTTTTCCGGAATTGACACCTCTTGGAACCGCTTGGAAAACGGGGCAGCCATCGGAAAAATTCTTGCAAAAGTTCAAAAAGAATATGATTTTCAGAACCCGGCCAAGAATGTTCCAAAATTATTGCAGGCGTACCAATTGATTCAAAATTTGAATGATTCGCATTGGAAAGCGGTGAAATCGGAAGCCATCAAAAATATTATTCTGCAAGCATCGGGTATTTATTTAGACATTTCCAGCGCGGAAGAAACTGCGGTTCCCGGGGAAAATATTGAACTGGTCCTTGAAGCAATCAATCGAAGTGATATGGATGTGGAATTGCAAAGCATCGAATTTCCAAAAGCAAATTTCGAGGGGAAAACCAATAAAGTCTTACATAATAACCTTGACTTTCAACAAAAATGGACCTTGCAACTTCCTGAAAATACGCCGGTTTCCAATCCGTATTGGTTGGAAAAAAAAGGCAGTATTGGAATGTACGAAGTAGAAGACAAAGAAATGATCGGATTGCCAGAAACGCCGCCAGCATTGATCGCCACCGTAAATTTTTTGGTGAATGGAATTCCGCTTCAAATAGATAAACCGGTACTTTACAAAACCACTGATCCGGTTCAAGGAGAAATTCATCGGGCGTTTCGCATCGTTCCAAAGCTTAGTGTTAAGATTGAAGATGAAATGCTCATTTTTAATTCCGAAACACCGAAAGAAATTCAGGTAAAAGTGCATGCTTTTCAAAACAATTTGCAAGGAAAATTGAGTTTGTCGGCTCCTTCCAATTGGACTGTTTCGCCGGAATCCATCGACATGAAGATCCTGTCAAAAAATTCCGAAAAAACCGCTTCATTTTTCATAACCCCACCTGAAACTGCCGATGAAGCTTATATTAGACCTATTTTTACCACAAATGGAATTTCATTTTCGGAACAATTGATTCTTATCGATTATCCGCATATTTCAACACGCCAAGTTTTATTGCCCGCAAAAACAAAAGTGGTGCGCTTGAATATTCAAAAGAAAGGTGAAAAAGTAGCCTATATTGAAGGTGCCGGCGATGTGGTTGCGAACGGAATCGAACAAATGGGATACAACGTGTCAAGGTTTTCGCCGGAAGAAATCACTGCGGAAAAAATCAACGATTTCGATGCCGTGGTTATTGGCATTCGGGCGTATAATACGTCGGAAACACTCGATTCCAAACAACCCATTTTATTCGATTTTGTTAAAAATGGCGGAACGATGATTGTTCAATACAATACTTCCCGCGAACTGAAAACCGATCAATTGGCGCCTTATGAATTGCAGCTTTCACGCGATCGGGTAACGGATGAAAATTCAACTGTGAAATTTTTGGCAAAAGAACATCCGGTTTTGAACTTTCCGAATAAAATCACATCCAAAGATTTTGAAGGCTGGGTGCAAGAACGCGGATTATATTTTCCGGATAAATGGAGTTCGGAATTTATTCCGATTTTGGGAATGAACGATGCTGGGGAAAGCCAAATGAACGGAAGCTTGCTCGTGGCGAAATATGGAAAAGGATTTTATATTTATACGGGTTTGAGTTTTTTCCGGGAATTTCCGGCAGGTGTTTCGGGAGCGTATCGGTTGTTCGCCAATTTGCTGTCCGTAGGGAAATAGGAGTTTATAATCTCTTTGCTTCTTCCCAAAAAATATCCATTTCGGCCAAGGTCATTTCACTCAAAGGCTTGTTTTTTTCTTGGGCTTTGGTTTCCAAATACTGAAAACGTTGAATGAATTTTTTATTGGTTCGTTCCAACGCATTTTCAGGATTTATTTTCAGAAAACGGGCGTAATTGATCATGGAAAAAAGCACATCGCCAAACTCAGATTCTATTTTATCATGATTTCCTTCTTTTACTTCATCCTGCAACTCTTCCAATTCTTCTGCCACTTTTTCAAAAACCTGTTCAGGTTCTTCCCAATCGAAGCCCACGCCGGCAACTTTATCTTGAATGCGGTTGGCTTTTACCAAAGCCGGAAGCGATTTTGGAACGCCTTCCAACACACTTTTTTTGCCTTCCTTGAATTTGAGTTTTTCCCAATTTCGCTTAACGTCTTCTTCGTTTTCAACTTTCACATCACCATAAATATGTGGATGACGGTCAATAAGTTTGTCGCAAATAGCATTGCAAACATCGGCAATATCGAAACTGTTCTTTTCGCTTCCAATTTTTGCATAAAAAACAATGTGCAGCAAAACGTCGCCCAATTCCTTTTTGACTTCTTCCAAATCTTGGGAAAGAATTGCTTCGCCCAACTCATAGATTTCCTCAATGGTCAAATGCCGCAAGGTTTCCATCGTTTGCTTACGGTCCCACGGACAACCTTCGCGCAATTCGTCCATGATCGTTAACAGTCGATCAAAAGCTTGGAGTTGTGCGTTGCGGTCGTTCATATCTGTGATTGGGTGATCGGTGATTTAGTGATCGGTGAATGGTGATTTAGTGATCGCTCAATTGGGAATCGGTTTTCTCTTATTCACCTCTATTCACTAACTCACTAATTCACTTTTCAAAAGCTCACACTTTTCGCGTTGCTGCATTTTTTCCTGTCCCGCCTTTTTTGTTGGCCGAAGCTTTCGGGACAGATTTCTTGGCAGCAGTTTTGTTGGAGGTTTCTTTCTTGGTTACGGGTTTGGTTTTTTCCGAAGTATCTTTTTCTTCATTTTCTTCTTCCTTTTTAGAAAAATCCGAAATGCCTTTTTTATTCAAGATATTGTACCACTGCACCACTTTTTTAATATCACTCGGATATACGCGGTCTTCATCGAATTCTGGAAGAATTTCCCGAAAATACGACTCCAATTCTTGGTTCGACTTTTTGTGGTCGATGGTTTCTTTTCCATTTTCCTTTTCGGAAATCTTTTGAAAGACTTCGTTCAACGGAACTTCCCCGGAATATGTGTAAATTGAAATTTCGGACAGCATGCTTACATTATGCCGTGCGCTCACGTTCAATTTTTTCCCGTCATTCAAAGATTCCGCCAGAAATCCGCCGCGGGTTTGACTCTTTAATTCATATAACCCGGGTTTTCCGGATATGGACAAAATTTTTTCTATGCTCATTTTGAAAAATTTATTTCTTGGCAAATATCACTTCTACGCGGGGATTTACAAATTTTTTAACGCGCTTTTTTGACCTTGGGAAAACGCATTCGGTAATCGGTGCTTATTTTTCCTTTGGCAATGTTTTCCAACCGACTTTTTATCAATCTTTTTTTCAGGCTGGAAAGTTTATCGGTAAAGAGAATTCCTTCGATGTGATCATATTCGTGTTGCACCACGCGGGCTTGCAGACCACTGAATGTTTCAGTGTGTTTTTCAAAATTTTCATCGTGGTATTCGATTGTGATTTCCGGTTGCCGGAAAACGTCTTCACGAATATTGGGAATGCTCAAACACCCTTCATTAAATGCCCACTCATCACCGATTTCATCTATTATTTTCGGGTTGATGAACACTTTTTTAAAACCTTTCAATGCGTTCTTTTCATCGCTTGAAAGTTCATCATCTTCGGAAAAAGGAGTGGTGTCGATCACAAACAAACGAATCGAAAGCCCGATTTGTGGCGCGGCCAGGCCGACACCGTAGGCTTGGTACATGGTTTCCCACATATTCTCGATCAATTCATCCAAATTCGGATATTCAGGCGAAATTTCTTTTGCCTTTTTCTTTAAAACCGGATCGCCATAAGCTATTATTGGTAGTGTCATTTGTTAATTTTATAATGAATATTTTATACTGAATAATGGTGAGTCAATTATATGGTTTTGATTGCAGTTATTCTTGAAGCTATAAAGATAGCCGTCAGCTCTTTGGCTTCTTGAAGTAAAGTATTTGAAAAGTCGGAATTTTCCAAGTTTTCAACTTTTAAAAATTCGATCCAAAAAATACATTCATCGGCTTCCTCAATTACTATTCCCAACTTGGCGATAAAAGCCCTTTTCGATTGACCGAGGCAGGCAGCGCGATAATTTGCTGCTACGGATGTGGAACAACGTATAAGTTGGCTCTCAATATGGTAACCCAATTTTGTTCTTGGGAGATTAATGGCCAATTTTACACATTCATGTGCAAACGTTTTGGTCCTATTTATTAATTCATTTTTCAACTGATTCACTTTTAAGAAATCAATATTCAATTATAAAATATTCAATATTCATTATTCATTTCAAAAAGCTTTGCAAAATAATCGTTGCGCTTATTTCGTCAATCAAGGCTTTGTTTTGTCGCTGTTTCTTTTTCAGTCCGCTATCGATCATGGTTTGAAAGGCCATTTTTGAGGTGAACCGTTCATCGACACGCTTTACCGGCATTTTGGGAAATTCTTTCTCAAAAGATTTCAAAAATAGCTGAATCGCCTTTTCATTTTCAGAAACCGAACCGTCCTTTTGTTTGGGTTCGCCGATGAGAACCAATTCCACATTTTCCTTATCGAAATAAACCTTTAAAAAAGGCAGCAACTCCTTGGAATTCACAGTGGTCAATCCGGAAGCAATTATTTTTTGTTCATCGGTAATGGCAATCCCCGTTCGTTTTGTCCCATAATCCAATGCCATTATCCGCGCCATTTTATTCGGTTTGTGCAAAGATAAGACTTCTATGGATATTCTATCATAATTCAGCATAAGCCATTATCTTTACCACAAAAATCAGTACATGGAAGAATTGAAAAATTATATTTTGAAAGCTTGGGAAAACCGCGATTTGTTGAAAGAAAACAAAACCCAGTCCGCAATACAGGAAGTTATCGGGTTGTTGGATCAGGGAAAACTGCGTTGCGCGGAACCCGCCGAAAATGGTTGGCAAGTAAATGAATGGGTGAAAAAAGCCGTGGTTTTATATTTCCCTATTCAAAAAATGGAAACCATGGAAGCGGGAATTTTTGAGTACCATGATAAAATTCCGTTGAAATCAGGTTACAAGGAAAAAGAAATACGCGTGGTTCCGCATGCGGTGGCTCGATTTGGTGCCTACATTTCCAAAGGCGTGATTTTGATGCCCAGCTATGTGAACATTGGTGCGTACGTAGATGAGGGAACGATGGTCGATACTTGGGCAACCGTGGGAAGTTGTGCGCAGATTGGAAAAAACGTGCATCTTTCCGGAGGGGTTGGTATTGGCGGCGTATTGGAACCCTTGCAAGCTGCCCCGGTTATTATTGAGGATAATGCCTTTATTGGTTCACGCTGTATTGTCGTAGAAGGCATTCGTGTGGAAAAAGAAGCGGTTTTGGGCGCCAATGTTGTTTTGACCGCCTCCACCAAAATCATTGATGTCACGGGAGAAAAACCGAAAGAATACAACCGAATGGTACCCAGTCGTTCCGTAGTGATTCCCGGAACTTATACGAAAAATTTTCCGGCGGGAAATTTCCAAGTGCCTTGTGCGCTAATTATCGGAAAACGTAAAGAAAGCACCAATAAAAAAACATCTTTGAACGACGCATTGAGGGAGTATGATGTTGCTGTCTAAAAAAGTTACAAGTTTGGAGTTATGAGTAAAGAGTTTGGGAAAATACTTGTTGTGCAACAAAAAATGATCGGCGATGTGCTGACTTCCACTATTTTATTGGAAGCTCTGCGCGAAAAATACCCGAAGGCCGAACTGCATTATTTGGTGAATTCGCACACGGTTCCGGTGTTGGAAAACAATCCGTTTATTGACAAATTGGTTCTTTTTACACCCGAAGTTGAAAAAAGCAAATTGGAATTTTTTCGGTTTTTGAAAAAAATCCGGAAGGAAAAGTATGATGTGGTGATCGATGTTTACGGAAAAATTTCGAGTAACCTGATCACATTGTTTTCGGGCGCGCAAATCAGAATTGGCGAACAAAAAAGTCACACCAAATGGATTTATTCCCAGATCGTAAAAAATTCCAAACAGTCTTCAGGCCAGCATAATTTGGCGGTGGAGAACAGGCTTGGGCTTTTAAAACCATTGGATATTGAAATAAACCACGACGTACAACCAAAAATTTACCTTTCAGAAAAAGAAATATCGGAAGGAAAAAAAATAATGCTTGCCAATGATATCAACTTTGACAATACTGTGCTGATGATTTCCCTTTTGGGAAGTTCAAAAGAAAAAACCTATCCTCTGGCTTATATGGCCAAGCTATTAGATACGATCGTGGATAGAAATAACAACGTCCATCTTATTTTCAATTACTTCCCTTCACAAATAGAGGAAGCTTCGGGCATATATGATTTGTGCCATGAAAAAACCCGCAATCGAATTTGGTTTGATCTGTACGCTACAGATTTGCGAAAATTTCTATCTTTTGTTTTTCATTGTGATGCCGTGATTGGTAATGAAGGCGGCGCGATCAACATGGCCAAGGCGTTAAATATTCCAACTTTTGCTGTGTTTTCACCCTGGGTTCGAAAAGAAATTTGGGGAAATAAAAACAACCCGAACCACATCGGTGTTCATCTTCGGGACTACAAACCGGAATTTTTTCAAAACTATAACCGGAAAAAATTCAAGGCGAATCAGAAGCAATTATATGCGGAATTTAAACCAAGTTTATTTCAAGAAGCCTTGGCAAAATTTATAGAAACCCTGAACGACAAGAACCAAAACCTTTCAAAATAAACACAATGTTTAAAAAATCACTTTTCGGTTTGCTCAAAAAACTAAAATTTCTTCCCCCGGAAATTTACTTGAAAATTTATTATGAATATTATACCGGAAAGAAACTTGACTTGGAAAACCCGGAGGAATTCAACGAAAAAATCCAGTGGTTGAAACTTTATTACCATCCAGATATATTGACACAACTGGTGGATAAATTCGAGGTGCGGAAATATGTGGAAGAAAAAATTGGAAAGAAGTACTTGAACGATCTTATTGCGGTGTACAACAAGGCTTCAAAAGTAGATTTTGACAAACTTCCCGATCAATTTGTTTTAAAAGGCGCGCACGGATTTCATTTCAATTTGATCGTGAAAAACAAAGCGCAACTGAACCGAACCAAAGCACGATTCTTATTGGAAAAATGGATGCACAAAAATCAATATTACCGGGGCGGGTTGGAATGGGCCTATAAAAATGTGAAACCCAAATTGATCGCTGAAAAGTATTTGGAAGAAATGGATAAAGAAAGCATCAGTGATTATAAATTTTTCTGTTTCAACGGAAAACCCAAATTTGTTCAAATCGATATGGACAGAAGCAGCGATTTACTGCGATGCTACTATGATACCAGTTGGCAAAAACTACCGGTGCAAAAGGGTGCTGTTAAAATGTTCGAAAACGAACTTAAAAAACCGGCGAATTTTGAGGAAATGGTTTTTTTATCCGAAAAGTTGGCCGATCGGTTTCCTTTTGTACGTGTCGATTTTTATAGCATCGAAGGAAAAACAATTTTTGGAGAAATGACATTTTATCCAAGTGATGGCCGAACCGCCTTTAAACCCGGAAAATACAACAAAATTTTCGGGGAATACATTGCGCTTCCGAAACTTCCGAAAGGAAAGAAAGAAATAAAAGCAATTTAATTTTTCTCTTTCTCCAACCCAAAATCCGTCCAAGTTTTTTTATTATTTTTTGTTTCGCTTCTTATTTTTAGGTTTTTATCGATTGAACTTTGGGTTTTGTAACCCCTTGGGTGGTCCAAATGCAAGCAAACAGCACTGTACCTAATTTGTTTCGAACGGATGCCAAAATTGAACAAACGCTCCCCGAGTTCGCGATCTTGTCCGCCATATTGCATCCGCTCATCAAAACCGTTGATGGCCAAAATGTCTTTTTTCCAGCCCGATGCGTTATGCCCGTTCCAACTGGCAGTGGTTGGAGTAAATAAATTCAGAAGGCTTCGTTCCATTCCCCGGGCCGTGAGTTTTTTATTTTTAAAAGAGCTTTTCAAACCCTTTTTTTTCAGCCAATCCAATTCAAAACAGTCTTGTGAAAGTATATTTTCTTTGGAAATTTTCTTGGAAATTTCCATCGGTAATTTAAAATATCCACCTGAAAGAAAATAACCCCTCTCTCTAAAATACAAATGACTGGAAATAAAATCTTTCCTCGGAATGCAGTCGCCATCGCTCATTAGGATATAATCGGCGGTACATTTCAAAAGGGCTTTGTTTAAAATTTGTGATTTTTGAAAACCATTATCTTCATGCCACACATGAATGATGGGAAAATGCAATTCAGGTTTCAACTTTTCCAGTAAATCAAAAGTAGGTCGCTTGGAACCATCATCGGCGATCACCACTTCAAAATTTTTGCGGGTTTGAGCGTGGTAGCCCCATAATGTTTTTTCCAACCATTTTTCCGCATTATAGGTGCTGATAATTACCGATATAGTTGGTTTTTCCATTCTTCTACTTCTTTGATTGGTTTTAATTAGGTTTCCGAAGGAGGTTGTTCCAACAAATGTAAGTATATTTTAGGTAGTTTTCGAAGTTTGAAAAATGCCTGTGTTTTAAAGTTTGTGTATCTTCGCAAGTGAAAATTCGCTTTTCTTCAACTTTGTTCGTATTGGAAAAACTCACAGCCATTATTCCTACCGGAAATGAAGTTCATAATATCGAGGACGTAATCGCCTCGGTGGATTTTGCGGACGAAATATTGGTAGTGGACAGTTTCAGTACCGATGGCACTTTTGAAAAAGCCAAACAACTTGCCACAAAAGTACTTCAGCGTGAGTTCGAATATCCGGCTTCTCAAAAAAACTGGGCCATTCCGCAAGCAAAACATGACTGGGTTTTATTGCTGGATGCCGATGAACGTGTAACGCCTGAACTTCGAGACGAAATTCAAAAAACTTTACAGTCTCCGCCTGAAAATATCGTGGGTTTTTGGATCGGACGAGTAAATCATTTTATGGGCCAACGCGTGCATTATAGTGGCTGGCGAAACGATGCTGTAATTCGATTGTTCAAAAAAGCAGATTGCCGGTATGAAAACAAACATGTTCATGAAGAAATCATAACCAACGGAAAATTGGGGCACTTGAAAGGGAAATTATACCATAACACCTATGTTTCTTTTGATCAATATATGGCCAAAATGGATAGATATGCCACGTGGCAAGCATTGGATTATGACAAAAAAACAGGCAAGTTAACCGCATACCATTTTGTGTTGAAACCTTTTTGGGGGTTTTTCAAGCATTATGTTGTTCAAAGTGGGTTTCGCGATGGTGTGGTAGGACTTACAATTGGGTATGTTCAAGGATATACCGTTTTTATGCGATATGTAAAATTGTGGCTTTTGCGGAAAAATCGAAAATAAAGGAATAATGATTCAATATCATTTCCAAAATTTCAACATTTTCTTCCACTTTCGCCTCTGATGAAAATGTTGTTGAAATTTGGTCGTATTTCCCCACATGTCCGAAAAGATTTTGTGGTAATCGTTTCCAGTTATTTTTGCGTATTCACCGCTCATTGTGGCCACCATATTTTTGTCGGAAGTCAGTTTTTTAAAGTTTCCAATGCGCGTATTGTAATCCATGTTTTCATGGAACTTCATTCGGTTTAAATCCACCAAACAAAACTCATATTGGTTGCCATTAATTACAATCAGCGTGTTTCCGGGAGAGTGATCCAAAAATTCAATTCCGTTTTCGTGAAGTTTGTGCGTGAATCTCGTAAACTGCCTCAGAATCTCATGCCGGTTCGGAAAAGTTTGGTCGTGAATAATATCTCGGTAGGTCAAATCATATTCCAAATGTTCGCTGACATAATAACTTTTTCCAAAAAAAATCCCCGAATCTTCTTGTAAATAGGCAATTGGTTTCGGGGTGCAGATTCCCTTTTTTAATAAATATTCGGCATGTTCGAAAGAACGCTGCGCCTTTGATTTCCGAAAAAAACGATAGGCGATTTTATTGATAAAGTTCGGTTTTTGAAATGCTTTAATATTCATTCTTAAATCCGGGAACTCAAATATTTTAATGGTGTTCCGTGCTTTTGAAATGGTGTTGCCATCGTGTTCAAAAGTTTCAATACATTTCGTGATGTCTTCTCTAAGGGAAGCTGTTTCTTCGGAAAAAACTGTTTTCATTGGGCAAAAATACGAATTTGGGAAATCAATATCCTGTATCAAATGATAAACCAAGATTTATTTTCGCACCTTCGCAACGGTGGCAAATTGGGGATAAAAAATATCGGTATGCATAAACAAAAGAGGAATGTTGTACAAAATTGGTTTTAAAGATTTGCTTCTATTTATACCTTCATGCACAATAATTTCGTAGCCTTTTTCTTCGTACATTCTCCTGATGCTTTTTTTTGTAAAGAAACGTAAATGTGTGTGGTCCATTACCCCTGATCTTCGATACCGAAAATCTTTTTTGAACATAAGCGACCAGAGCGCGTTATGATATCTAAGATTGGGAATTGAACTGATCACAATCCCATTAGGTGCCAACTTTTCCTTGAATTTTTCCACCACCCAATACGGATCTGTCAAATGTTCCAATACGTCATTGAAATACACCACATCAAAATAATTATCGGGCAGTTTATCGATATTGTTTTCGCACGGCCCTGCAAAAACCTTGTCGATTACTTTTTCAGCCTCTTTGGCTTCAGCTTCCATAAACTCCAGTCCCCACACCTCAGCATTGGTTTTTTCTTTAACAACCGCAGCAAAAGTACCTCTTCCACATCCAACATCCATAACCCTTTTGGGCTTTTCAGGCATGTATTTCAGCATTTCTTGTCGGATTTTATTGTAATAAATATCCGATTTGTTTTCGTAGTCCATAGATTGATATTCGCACAAAAATAACACAATAACAGCAAATATCTTCGGGAAAATCAATGCTTCCTCATAAAAACCACCCTTGGAAAGGCAATTAATTCATCGAAATCGTTCATTAGAGAAGAAAGCGTTTTATAAGACTAATTTCATACTCAATATAATTTGTGTTATTTAAAAGTATATTTGTGGCAAGAAAGCATTTTGAATGGCCAGCGCTATCATATACGTATTTCATAAACAGGGTGCCAAAAATCATTTTGTGGCCTTGGAATTCTTGGCCAAAAAGAAGGGTTTAACGGTAAAATACCGGGAGTTTTCAGTCGTTACAAAATTTTTCAAATCCATACGAACTTCGGATTTCAAGATGTTTTTTGAGCAATTTGTTAATTTGGGTTTCATGATCGGTTTGGTTTTTTCCCGTCAAAAAAAAATTGTTTTGGGAATAGCACCTTTTGATTATCAACTGGGATTTTTACTGAAAATCTTAAAAAACCATTACGTTTATTATCATTCTTCGTGGTCGTGTTGGGACAAAAGCTTCCATCCGAAAAAGAAAAAATTGAACCAAAAAGTTTTTGAGAACTGGAAATATTTCCTGGAAAAAAAAGCAGTTCATATTTTTTGCGTAAACAAGCAAGGAAAAAACGAATTGATAAAAAACTACAACCTCCCCGAAAATAACATATCGGTTGTGCATCACGCCTTAAACCCAATTTTTGCAACACGTGAATTTTCGGAAAAAAAGGAGAAAAGCTTTATTTATTACGGAAGACTGGTTCCACAGAAAGGAATTGAAGAAGTGCTGAACTATTTTTCCCAAAACAAAAAAGCCACATTCACGGTCATTGGCGATGGGAAACTTAAACCTATGCTGGAAAAACATGCTTCGGAAAATAAAAATATTCGTTTTCTGAACAAAATATCCAATAAAAAGGAATTAAAAAAGGAAATCGCACAACACGAATACTTGGTACTTAATTCCTTAAGGAACAGCAAATGGGAAGAGTTGTTCGGACTTGTTATTATCGAAAGCATGTCGCAAGGGGTCGTTCCTATTTCCACCAAGCATTCTGGCCCCAAAGAAATAATCAAACCCGAAACAGGGTTTTTATTTGAAGAAGGTAATTTAAGCGCCGCTTTGGACTTGGCCCTTTCCTTGAATTCTACAGAAAGACAAACGATGGCAAAAAATGGCATTCAAGAATCGAAAAAATACTTGCCGGAAAAAATAGCTGAAAAATGGAAAGCAATACTATAATAAAATGATCGATGTTAGTTGCATAATTATCAATTACAACACCTCCGATTTTACGATTGCCTGCGTGAATTCCATTATTGAATTTCATCATCCGTCGTCCTTGTCCTATGAAATCATAGTTGTTGATAATGATTCGCCGTTGGAAGATTTTCATAAACTGCAAAATGCCTTATCAAGAAATGAATTCGTAAAATTGATTCGAAGCAAGCAGAACACCGGTTTCGGTGGTGGGAATATGTTGGGCGTTCAACATTCCAAACCTTGCCGTTATTTTGCTTTTATAAATAACGATACTTTGCAAAAAGATGAAAGTTGCTTGTTGAAGCTCAAGGAATTTATGGATGCAAATGCGGAAGCAGCGGTTTGCTCGCCACAGATGTTGGATGAAAACGGAAATTTTCGTAGCACTTTAGACCATTTTTCTTCTCTTCAGCGCGAAATTTTAAAACGTTCGGTTTTGGAAAAATTATTTCCAAAAACATACCTGAATCGAAAAATAAGATATGACAAACCTACCAAAGTTCACTATGTTCAAGGTTCTTTTATGTTTGTGCGGGCGGAAGACTTCAACAATATCGGAGGTTTCGATACCAATTTATTCCTGTATTATGAAGAATCCGATTTGTGCAGGCGACTATTGATGCAGGCAAACAAGAAAACCTATTTGATTCCTTCACTCGAATACTTTCATTACAAAGGAGCAAGCACCAAATACAATATTTACAAAAAGATTGAACAAAAATTATCGCTGATGTATTATATCAACAAGCATTACGGTTGGTGGGCGCATAAAACCTTGTTGATATATTTTTGTATCCGTTATTTTTTCACCTCAATTGTAAAACCGCGTTATTGGAAATTATTCGCTGTGCTGTTAGCGGGCGCACCGATTCATTTTTCATTGAAACAGAAGCAAAAGATACATGAAGACATTTAAAACTTGACCGCTAAAAAACATATAATTAAGAAATTTAATCTGAAAACCTCATGAGAGAAGAAATTTTCAATGCCCTCGAAATCCTGAAACGCGGCGGACTCATTCTTTATCCCACAGATACGGTTTGGGGGATTGGCTGCGACGCCACCAATGCCGATGCAATAGACAAACTTTATGCCTTGAAACAGCGCGAGGAACAAAAAGCCATGATTTGTTTGGTTTCGGATTTTAAAATGCTGGAACAATATGTGGAAAATGTTCCCGAAGTTGCTTATGACATTTTGAAATATGCCAGCAAACCGACAACCATCATTTACGACCAACCGATTCGAGTAGCCGACAACATTGTCGCTGCCGATAATACGCTGGCGATTCGCGTTACGAAAAATGAATTCTGCGCAAAACTGATACGGAAATTCAGAAAACCCATTGTTTCCACTTCTGCCAATATTAGCGGCCACAAAACCCCAGGTTCTTTCGATGAAATTAGTAGCGAAATTATAAATAATGTGGACTATGTCGTAAATTTGCAGCGCAGCAATAAAAACGGAAAACCATCTTCCATTATCAAATTGGGAAACGACGGAAAAGTGGCCGTAATCCGGAAGTGAATTGATTTTGCCACAAACAACAATTTAGTTTTGCCGCGAATGAACGAATAATGGTTTTTTGGGAGTGAAAATGGGCGCCGACAAAAAATTTGTGCAATCGTGGCACAAAAAGTTACCACAACGAAATAAAAAACATTTTTGCATCCGCGGCAAAATTTTTATTGTATTTGTGGCAGAAATTAACGTAAAATGTGAAGCAAAATGTCCCATATTATTTATAAAGAAGAAAGTTATGCCATAATTGGCGCTTTGTTCGAGGTACATAATAATTTGGGCGGAGGATTTTCCGAAATTGTCTATAAAGATGCGTTAAGTATCGAATTAAATTTGAGAAATATTCCATTTGAAAGGGAAAAGGAATACATTGTGAATTATAAAGGAAACATTCTTCCACATAGATTTTATGCGGATTTTGTGGTGTTTGGCAAAATTATTTTGGAAATAAAATCTGTGACAAATATGCAGGACAAATTTATGGCCCAGTGCATAAATTATTTAAAAGTTTCGAATTGTAAGTTGGCTTTATTGGTCAACTTTCATAAAGAATTTTTGGATCATCAGAAAATTGTTTTGTAACATTTACTGCACGAATGCACGAATAAAATTTTTATTTTGATGAAGTAATATGTGGTTCAGAGATTTACAACCCGTTTTGTTCACATAAAAAACACTTGTGCATCCATG
>DASSWN010000093.1:0-6022 GCA_035704905.1 Flavobacteriaceae bacterium | reverse complement strand
TATGGATGGCACCGTAGAGATTTACGGTTTTGACAATGGACTGACAACCGGAGATTACACATTTGATTTGCAAGGAAATTTGGGCGGTTCGTTTATTCCGCTGCAATCAAAAGGAATGGAAGATGAGCCGCCGTATGTATTTCATTCGGACGATCCGAACGAAGACTTTAACAGTCTGTTCCAAAATTCAATAGTTGATGACCTTGGAAGCTTTAACAACGATTTCAATAACGATTTTGACGTAACGATCCCATGACAAAGGCACAGGTAATATTACTTATTCAACAATCTATAATCACCAACGGTAATGAAGAAATTACCGCTGATGTGTTGGCCCCTATTTTGGAGGCTATGGTTAACCAACCTAACGATCTGATTGGCGTGCTTACCAACTTGTCAACGATTGACCAAACGACTTTGGTAGCAGCTATAAACGAGGTTTACCAAACGGCGGCAAACAACCAAGGGATTGTAATTCACACAGGAACGGCAGACCCGAACGTAACGCCCCCTGCATCCTTTTCGATCACGGATTATTACCATCAAGTAGATACCGGAATAAATTTTTTATGGCAGTACAACGGCACTAATTGGATTAAAATAGAATAGAAGATGACACAGGCACAAGTATTATTATTGATCCAACAAAACATCGTTCAAAATAACAACGAGGAAATTACTGCGGACGTGTTGCGGCCTATTCTCGAAGAAATGTTGAAGCAGCCAAATTTATTGATCGGCAATCTCGATGATCTTTCTACCGACGATAAAACAAGTATCGTCGCTGCAATAAACGAGTTACAACAGGAAATAAACAGCGATGAGGGCGTGGTTATTCACTACGGTACAGGAACGCCAAACAACACGCCTCCCGCTTCTTTTGACCTAACCGATTACTATGTGCAACAATCGGGGTCGGTTACTTTGGGAATGTGGCAATGGAACGGTAATGAATGGTCAAAAATTGAAAACATTCCCGCGGCACGGGAAATATTAATAAACAATCAAAATTTCAGATTGGCAAAAGGAATCAACAACACGGCAGCGGGAATAGAAATAGGCGATATAGCAACGGGCGGATGCTTTCACGATCCAACTTACAACCAAGATTTTTTTGGCGATTTGAAATGTATAGACAACACGGGCGACCTCACAACGGGGATCGGCACAAAATGGGAATTTTTAAACGGAACGCAAATATAATATTATGAAAAAGACAATTTTCACAACAGCATTTTTATTTATTTCAATCACGCTTTTCGGACAGCAATGGTTTCCGAATGGTATTAAAACCGATACCATTTCGGCGTTGGACACCCTTGTCACGATCAAAGACAATGTTTTGATTGAAGGAAAGCTGACAATTTCAAACGTAGATTGGGGATCAAAACTTAGGGTTTCGGGAAGAGAAAATGATAGTTTATATTACATTGGTAGATATATTGAAGAAGATTTCGAAGTTGAGGGTGTTGGCTTTTCTATGGATAATGATTCGATTTATGAAGTGGAGTTAAATGCCTTTGATACAAAAATCAAAAGTCATAGTCATTTTATTGATACACGAGAAACTTTTCTGACGGCTCAAGAGCGTTTAAAAATCCAAACAGATTCACTAACACTCAATGCTCCGAATGGAATTTATTGGAACGACGGTGATGGTTTCGGTTATGCGGCATTAAAAAACGAAAATATAACAGGGGACAGAACCTACCAACTCCCAGACCAATCCGGCACGTTTGCTTTGACGAGCGATATTACCACCGAAACCCCGACCTTTCAAGACGTGTTGACTGAAAACGACACCTTGACCACCTTTAACACAATTGTAACCACAGGGCAAAGATTTGAAATCAAAGGCGGTTTCGATGACGCGGATAAGGGGGTTCTTATAATTGACGATTCCGGTGATATTGATATTTTCTCTATTGATGACAATCCGATGGGGAGTTCGGGGCTTAACATTGTCCCTGAAAGGCTCTCGATTTCAAACTTCAACGGTGATGGGATAGCATTGTCAACATCACTTGGCAGCATTGGGGTTTTGAATACATCATTGCTAACAGCGGAGCGTAATTATGAGTTTCCCGATCAATCGGGAACTTTTGCGATGGTTTCCGATGTTCCAACAAGCAATGTGCAACTTGCCAACGGGGCTGGGTACGTCGAGGGTACACAAGTACCCAACCACGAAATTGACCCTACCGTCCCTTTTTCCGTAAAATCGATCACACAAACCGAAATCGATAATTGGAATACCGCCGAGGCGAACGTACAGGTCAGTTGGGCGGAAACAGATGTAAATAGTGACGCGTTCATAATGTTTAAGCCGGAAATCCCTTTCCAGGCCATAACCGTTACTACCTTCCCCGTCACAACAAAAGGCTATGTGCCCGCCGCCCGCGCAAGCGGAAATTATGGCGACATAGGAATATCTGCCTTTGATTTAAGCGCTAATTTCTCAGCTTCGACAACCCATGGTGCTACAGGAGACAGATCATTTGCTCTTGGTGTTTCAACAACTTCTTCAGGCCGTCAATCTATAGCTTCAGGAGATCATACTATCGCTTCCGGGGAAAACTCATTTGCGGGGGGCGAATATACAGCCGCTGAAAGTTTCAACGAATTTGTAATTGGCAGCAACGACACCGATTATGTGCCCAACGGCACCACCTTTTTTGACGCTTTGGATAGGTTGTTCGTTGTCGGCAATGGAATCACCTCCAGCGGCCAAAGCGATGCTTTCACCATACTTAAAAACGGGCAAACCGCAATAGGCATCGATAATTTTGAAGCCAACACCACCGGAGAGCTTTTACAGGTGGCCGGAGAGGTTTCCGCCACACAGTACAAAGTTTCCGCGCTGAACACCGCGCCGGCATCGGCTACGGACACCGGAACTACCGGGGAAATACGGATAACGGCCACGCATATTTACGTGTGCGTTGCCACGGACACGTGGGTGAGGGCGGAATTGGCAACTTGGTAATTATTACAGGATCGAAGAATTTTAAAAACAGAAATTATGAAAAAGGAAAAAAAAGAATATGTGTCAAAAGTTTTGGGCGTTCTGTTCATTTTGGCGGGATTTGCTTTGGGCGCGGTTTACCTTTTCGTGGAAACACTAAAAGAAATTCCGGAAACGTGGATAGTTGGTTTGATTTTGACCGGGCTTTTGTTGGTTTTGGCGAAGAAAAAATTGATTGAACTGCTCGATAGGTTTTTGGGCAAAAAAACGGAACGATGAAAAAACTGTTAAGGCACGACCTATTGAAGCATTTTGTTTTTGGATTTTTCCTTTTCGTCATTTTAGATTTGGTTTTCGATCCTTGGATGGCATTGATGTTCACCGCTATGATCGCACTTGGAAAAGAGATCGTTTGGGATGGAATCCTCAAAAAAGGAACGCCGGAAGTGGTGGATGTGATCTATGCCGTCATTCCCGGGCTTCTATTGGTTTTAATTTGAAAAATGTTTAAGAAATGCCCCAAAACTTACCCAATGATGCACTTGACCGAAAAATGGGTTTTATTGAAAGGATGTTCGACCGGTTTTATCAAGCGACGCAAAAAGACCCGAAAAGTTTTTTTATCGTGATTTTGGTGGCGACGAATTTAGCGACTTTTTACCTATATGCAGACAGCTTGGAAAAAAGATTGAATGAAAACAAAGGCTATTCCGAAGAAATGATCGAAGAAATCAGGCGGAAAATAATGCCGGAAATAGACAATAGGATGGATGCGAAAGTGGAAAAGATCGGCAAGAAAGTGGACAGCGCGGCGGTGGGGGTTAACAAGTTGCAAAAGACGATAAACGAAGCGATAAATGTGATACGATGAAAAAGATAGGATTATGCGTTTTGTTCTTTTTCCCCTTTAATTTCTTTAACCAAGAACCGGTCAAGATCGACCCGGTGGTGGTGGTCGAAATGAAAGTTGATAATTGGAACTCGGAAATATGGGAAATGAACGAACTTTTAAAAGATGTGGATTTTTAGGTTTTTGTTGGTTTTTCTTTTGATCGGTTGCACCACAACCCGTGTGATCGAAAAAACAAAATACGTTCAAAAAACCGTTGCGCTCGATAGTTTGAAAGCCGAAAACCACCTTTTGCGAGTGGAAATAGACCACTTGAAGTCAGAGCAAAAAAAGATACAGGAATTGATTGAAATAAACGAAGCAGCGAAGAAATTGAAAAAGAATTTGTCCAATCTTAAAGAAGAAATTTGCGAATGAAAAGAGTAGCTGTAATAATAGGTCACGATAAAACAAGCCCTGGCGCTTATTCGCCTTATCTTCATACTTCGGAATATATGTATAATTCGGAAGTAGCGAGCTATTTGGGCGGGATTGCGGATATTTATAAACGACCGCTTGGCGGGGGGTACACCACGCAAATGAGGAAACTCGCGGAAATGCTGAACCCAAAAAATTACGACCTCGTTGTAGAGCTGCATTTTAATTCTTTCAGCGATAGTTCGGCGAACGGCTGCGAAGCAATTGTTTATCCGGGAAACGATTTTTCTTATATGGTGGGGTACGATTTTTGCCAAAAATTGTCAAGTCAGTACCAAACCAACAATCGCGGAGTGAAAGAACACGGAAAAGGCGATCGCGGCTTTGTTTTTCTTTCCCTTATGGAAGCACCGGCAATTATTGTCGAGCCTTTTTTTGGCAGCAATGAAGAAGCGGAAAAATTTGAGAACGAAGCGAAATATGCGGAATTGATTAAGGATTGGTTGAAATGTATTTGACCATAAATGGTATGAATTTGCATATATGCAAAAAAACAGGCGGAAATAACAAAACAATTAATCAAAACCCTTTAACTAAGTTTTTAGATAGACTTTATCTAAAATCGACCACAACACAATGACATTCAGTTAATTAAGTGATAAAAATTAGATAAACTTTAGATGAACACGGAAAAGCAATGGCTGGAAAGCCGGAATAGGAAACTAAATAACCTCAAAAAATATCTCTGGATCGCGACGATCGCCGGAGTGGTTTTGCTGTTCCTTTTTTTGCGCCAATGTTCCGAAACTCGAAACCTCGAACAAAGCCGTGAGAACGTCGAAAATTACCTTGCCGATACCATTAGTCATTACACCAATGAAAGAGGGCAAATGGTGGCGGAAAAACGAGCCTTGAAAGGGGAAAAAGAAAACCTGTTGATATTGCTAAACGAAACATCGGATCAGCTTCGGGAACTAACTGAAAAATTCGATAAGGTTTCGGCGGCCGGGGAAATTGAGCAGCAAATAATTATTGATACCATTAAAGTACCTTATGAAGTTCCGGTGCCTTTTGAGTTTTCTCGGAATTGGTCAAAAAATGACAAATTCTATTATATTTCAGGAACCTCAAACCAATTTGGAAACATTATAGATTCAATTTCAATACCAAACAAAATAAGTTTTGCTATTGGCGACAAAAGTATTGGATTTTGGAAAGATGAATTTAGAATTGAAGTTGTTAATTCCAATAAATACATCAATACAATTGGGCTTGACGCCTATTCTTTTGAGCGCTCTAAAAAACGGTTCGGAATTTCTGTGTACGCAGGCTATGGAATAGGGGAAAACTTCACTTTTACACCGCAAATCGGTATTGGTTTTTCCTTCGATTTAATCCGTTTTTGATCTACTTTTTTCCGCCACTTCCAAAAAATTGACGTCTTTTCACCCTTTTTTCAAAAACTTTTTTGAAGTTTTTTTTACGAAACGCCCGAAACCTTTGTTATTATTGGGCTGACAAGAAATGTTAAACTTTCTTATTGGTTGCTTTGAAACAACTAAATGACGTATATTAGCTGTATAGAAATTGAAACAGAAACTATGACAACTCAAGATTTAAAAAACAACCGAGAAGAAATTTTAAAGCAAATGGATTTTGTAGGCGTTCATCCTTCAATGCGAAAAGAATTTATGAAAACAATGGTAGATTTTGCTGAAATGGGAATTAACGAAACCGAAGATGTTTGCGATTTTGTAAATGAAATTATGAGAATGAACAGTAATAAATGG
>DASSWN010000073.1:0-16033 GCA_035704905.1 Flavobacteriaceae bacterium | reverse complement strand
TGGAAAGTTCCATTAAAAACGAACGATTTGTTTTGGTGGCGGAAAATATTGATTTTAAAAGGCTTCTTCAAAATATTGCAAAAGTTCTGAAAAAACCAGTGCCTTCCAAAAGTTTAAAACCTTGGATGCTGACCTTTGGTTGGGCGGTTCAAACAATGGGAAGCGGATTGTTCGGTACAAAAAGACAAATAACGCGTTCATCACGAAAAGGACTCTTCGAGGTTTCGCGCTATGATTCCTCCAAAATCAAAGAAAAATTGGGATTTGAATTTCGTTCCGTAGAAAAATCTATTGAAAAAACCGGAGCCATTTTTCTGCGAGAAAAAAATTAATTCAGGCTATCTTCTAATTTTGAAAAAAACTTTTGAGCATTGCTAATCCGTGCTTCTTTGGCATTTTTCGCATTATCCTTGAGCGATGCCTTTTTCTCCGCCGCACGTATGCTGTCCTGAATTTTTAATATTGAATCAAGTTTTACTTTTTGCTCCTCCAAGCTCCGACGTACTTCTTCATACATGCGTTTGCTGGTTTCCAAATCTTGCAAATAATAGTTGCTGTTTTGGGCAAATTGAGCACTGTCCACACCATATTTTTCATAAATATAAGCCGTGGCATTTAATCCTTTCTCGTTAAAAGCTTTTTGGTTTAAATTGGCGGCTGCGTCAATTTTTGCCAGATCTTCCAGTATTGCTATCATTTTCGATTCGGGAATCAAATTTTCCGGTTTTGGCGCTTTCTGAATATTTTGGCAAGAAGAAACCAAAATAATTAACAACAGATATTTGAAAAAGAGTTTCATTTTTTCTGAATTTTCCGAAATAGCAATTATCGGTCGAACGTCAATCGTTCCGCGTTTCGTACGTTTTGGATTTTAAAATTTTTGTAGGCCAAACTGCCGTTTACAAAAGTATGCGTAATTCGTGACCTGAAAGTTGTTTTTTCAAAGGGCGACCAACCACATTTGTATAAAATATTTTCCGGTTGCACGCTCCACGGAGCATTCAAATCCACTAAAACCAAATCGGCTTTATATCCTTCACGAATAAAGCCTCGTTTTTCAATTTGAAAAAGTATGGCCGGATTGTGGCACATTTTTTCAACAATTTTCTCCAATGAAATCATTCCGCGGTGATAAAATTCCAACATTGCCGGCAAAGCATGTTGTAGCAACGGCCCGCCACTTGGCGCTTTGGTGTAAACATCCATTTTTTCAGCTTTGGTATGCGGTGCATGATCCGTGGCAATAACATCGAGTTTGTCATCCAACAAACCCTGAAAAAGCGCTTCCTGATCTTCTTTTGTTTTTATGGCCGGGTTCCATTTTATAAAAGTTCCTTTACTGGCATAGTCGGAATCATTGAACCACAAATGGTGCACGCAAACTTCCGACGTTATTTTTTTGTCTTTAAGGGGAATTTTATTAGTAAAAAGTTTGAGTTCTTTTGCCGTGGAAACATGGAATACATGCAATCTTGCTCCCGTTTTTTTTGCCAAAGCAACGGCTTTCGATGACGAAAGAAAGCAGGCTTCGGCACTTCGAATTTCAGGATGTTTTTCAATGGGAATATTGTCGCCATATTTTTCTTTGTAAATCGCCAAATTCCGCTGAATGGTCGTTTCATCTTCACAATGTGCCGCAATGACTACCGGCGAAGCTTTAAAAATTTTCTCTAAAACCTGTTCATTGTCCACCAACATATTGCCTGTCGACGATCCCAAAAACAGTTTTAGTGCTGCCGTATTTTTGGGATCAATTTTTTTAATTTCCTCTAAATTGTCGTTTGTACCACCGAACATAAATGAATAATTCGCCATGGACGAAGCTTTGGCGATCGAAAATTTTTCCTCCAATTTTTCGGCAGTAGTGGTTTGCGGAACTGTGTTCGGCATTTCAAAAAAGGAAGTAACACCACCCGCTACCGCCGCGCGCGAGCCCCCGGCAATAGTTTCTTTATGAGTAAGCCCCGGTTCGCGGAAATGTACTTGATCGTCAATTGCACCAGGAAAAAGATAACATCCTTCGGCATCAAAAATTTGCACTTCTTGTGATTTTGCGCTTATGCTGGAAGCTATTTCGGCAATTAAACCGTTTTCAATATACACATCTCCCTCAACGATTTTATGCTCATTGACAATCTTTGCGTTTTTGATCAGTGTTTTCTTCATACCTCTTTCCCAAATAAACTTTTAAACTTCATTCTAACAACGCCAAAAACCGCTTCGGAGATGATTCTGCTGCTCATTTTTGATTGGCCGCGTGTTCGATCCGTAAAAATTACCGGCACCTCAACAATTTTGAAACCGAGCAAGTGCGCTTTAAATTTCATTTCAATTTGAAAAGCATAACCTACAAATTGAATTCTGTTTAAATTAATGGTTTCCAGAACCTTTCGGTGATAGCAAACAAAACCGGCAGTAGTGTCCTGAACGTTCATGCGTGTGATAAATTTCACATATTTCGATGCCAGCCAAGATAACAAAACCCGTTTCATTGGCCAGTTTACCACATTTACACCCTTCACATAGCGTGAACCTACTGCGATATCGGCAGCATCTTTTGTGCAGGCATTGTATAATCGGATCAGGTCGTTCGGGTTGTGTGAAAAATCGGCATCCATTTCAAAAATATAGGTATAATCTTTTGCCAAGGCCCACGTAAAACCATGAATATAAGCTTTCCCAATGCCTTCTTTTTTATTGCGCGATTCCAGGAAAAGTGTGGTTGGAAAGGCTTTTTGAAGTTCTTCGACCATCTTTGCCGTTCCATCGGGCGAATTGTCATCCACCACCAAAACATGAAAATCGTGGCGTTGTGAAAAGATACTTTTCACGATCCGTTCGATATTTTCAATCTCATTAAAAGTTGGAATAATGACGAGTCCCCGGGGCATCAAAATTTTTATGCAAATGTAATGAAATCGAAAATAGGAAAGCGATCCTTTCCGAACTTTAGAAAGTGGTATAGTTATAAAAAAATCCTGTATTATCAATATTCGCCTACCTTTGCATGGTAAAACGCAAATAAATGTCTGTTAAATTTACTTGGAAACTTTGGAAGTAATGGAAAGATATATGGTTTCAAAAGACTGGATTACGATGGTTTTCATGATCATCTTCGGACTTTTGGTCCTGGCCAAACTTTTTTTTCCGCAACGTTTTCAAGATTTTTTGAAGTTGTTGGTGTCCAATCGCTATTTCGATTTTAAGCGCGGCAACTTTCAAACCGATTACTTCTCCATTTTTTTGTTCCTTGCCAACATTCTTTCAATTTCATTATTGATTTTCATAATTTGGAAACATTTTTCCCCGGAAAAAATCACCGACCCAAAAATTCTTTTTGTTCAAATCGCCCTTGCTTATTGCATGTTTTTTACCATAAAATATTTTCTGGAAAAAATAATAGCCGATCTTTTTCAAATTGACAAAATGATGACCCGATATGTTTGGTATAAAATAAGCTTTAGGAATTTTTTGTCGCTTTTACTTCTTCTTCCTTCCCTTTTTTTTATTTACGGACACCCTGCTTCCACAACCGAAATTGTCGTTCTATCTTGTATGGTTGGCGGTTTTAACATAGTGGTATTGGCCAATTTCTACCGAAAAAACCAACCTTATATTTTGCCGCAATGGTTCTATTTTATTTTGTACCTTTGCGCTTTGGAAATAGGCCCCTATTTCATTTTATACAAAGTAATTGGAAGCTAAGGGGTTTGCAAAAAAAAAGTGTCTATGAAAGTGAAAACTATCCTTATTTCCCAACCCGAACCCAACTTGGAAAACTCCCCTTATTCAGAACTTGTTGAAAAGCAAAAAGTCAAAATAGACTTTATTCCTTTTATTCATGTGGTGGGTGTTTCTTCAAAAGATGTTCGGCAACAAAAAGTGGATTTAAAGCAGTTTTCAGCAATCATTCTGACGAGCAGAAATGCAGTGGATCACTTTTTCAGGGTAGCCGAAGAAATGCGTTACAAAGTGCCGGACACATTGAAATATTTCTGTCAAAGTGAAGCAGTGGCGTACTATTTGCAGAAATATGTCATTTATCGCAAGCGTAAAATTTACGTTGGAAAACGCACTTTTGGTGAATTGGTTCCGTTAATTAAAAAATATAAGAACGAAAAATTCCTTCTTCCATCTTCCGATATGTTGAAACCGGATATCCGCAAACAACTCAACAAAACAGGGATAAATTGGAAAGAAGCCACCCTTTACAAAACAGTAGTAAGCGATTTATCGGATTTGAAAGAAGTTTTTTATGATATTGTGGTTTTTTTTAGTCCGAGCGGTATCAAATCCCTTTTTGAAAATTTTCCCGATTTCGAACAAAAAAACACCCGCATCGCGGTTTTTGGAAACTCCACTATCAAAGCTGCAAAAGAAAAAGGGCTTACCATTAATATCAAAGCCCCAACCCCGGAAACGCCTTCCATGACCATGGCACTTGACAAATATATTCGGGACGTGAACAAAAAAGAAACATCCAAAAAATAAGAACAAAAAAATCTCAATAAAAAACCGTTCATCACATTTCCGTGCTGAACGGTTTTTGCTTTTAAGTGAATTTTCAAAACAAAAAAAGCATGATTCTGTCAAACCATGCTTTTCATTTATATTCTATTTCTTCTAGACTGAAAAATATTATTCTTCATTTGAAACCGCTCCGGCCAAAATTTCGTCATTGGCATATTCGCGGAATTTGTCAAAATTCTTTTCAAAAGCGCGCACCAATTCATTTGCTTTGGTATCATAAGCTTCCTTGTCGCTCCAAGTTTCCCTTGGATCCAAAACCTCGTTCGGAACATTGGGAACTTCAGTAGGCATGTTCAATCCGAAAATGGAATGTTTTCGATAATCCACATTTTCCAATTTGCCTTCTAGGATTGCTTTTACCATGGCACGGGTGTATTTCAGTTTCATTCGGTTCCCAACTCCATAAGGGCCACCTGTCCAACCTGTGTTCACCAACCAAACCCGCACTCCGGATTCTTTCATTTTCCGGCTCAACATTTCGGCATAGCGCGTTGGATGCAGCGGCATAAACGGCGCGCCAAAACAAGCGGAAAAATTCGGTTGCGGTTCATTGACACCTTCTTCCGTTCCAGCAACTTTTGCCGTATATCCGCTAATAAAATGGTAGGCAGCTTGCCCCGGACTCAATTTGCTGACCGGTGGCAAAACACCAAATGCATCAGCAGTTAAAAAGAAAATATTTTTGGGATTTTCACCAACAGACGGTTGCTGAATGTTGTCAATATGATAAATCGGATAACTCACCCGCGTATTCTGGGTAATCGAAGTGTCGGCGAAGTCCACCTCTCCATTTTCACCAAGCACCACATTTTCCAAGATTGCGCCGGGTTTGATGGCGTTGAAAATATCGGGTTCGTGTTCTTGCGACAGATTGATGACTTTTGCATAACAACCACCTTCAAAATTAAAAATACGGTTGTCTTCTGTCCAGCCGTGTTCATCGTCGCCAATTAATTTTCGTTCAGGATCAGCCGACAAGGTGGTTTTTCCCGTACCAGACAATCCGAAGAAAATAGCGGTGTCGCCATCTGGGCCAACATTTGCTGAACAATGCATGGGCAATGTATTTTGCTGAACGGGCATGATGAAATTCAAAGCGGAAAAAATTCCCTTTTTTATTTCACCGGTATATTCGGTACCACCGATTAGTGCGATTTTTCTTCCAAAATTGAGAATGGCAAAATTATGCTGGCGCGTACCATCCCTTGTTGGATCGGCCATAAAACCAGGTGCATTTACCAAAAGCCACTCTTCCTCAAAATTCTTCAATTCATTTTCCGTGGGCCGCAAAAACATATTATAAGCAAACAAATTGCTCCAAGCATATTCGGTGACCACACGAATGTTCAACTGGTGATCTTTCGCGGCGCATGCGTATGAATCGCGTACAAACACTTCTTCTTTTTCTGCCAAATAAGTCATGACCCGATCGTAAAGCGCATCGAATTTATCCGGATCGAAAGCCAAGTTTATATCGCTCCACCAAACTTCATCTTTGGTAACTTCATCTTTCACCAAAAAACGATCTTTCGGCGAACGCCCGGTAAACTCCCCGGTATTAACCGCCAAGGCCCCCGAATTTGCTTCGACGCCCTGTCCGTTTTTAATGGTAATTTCCTGTAATTCTTTGGGGGAAAGTTGGTATCGGATTTTCGTATCCTTGAGTCCATATTTGGCCATGGAAGGCTTTTCTGTGGTTTTATTATTTTCCACCATAGTTTTTGAATGTTGTGTTTTATATGGACAAAAGTATAAAATTATCTTTGGAGAAAATCGATTTTACCTTTTCTTTTTATCAAAAAGACGATTTTAAAAACGCCATGCCCAACACAATCCAAGCTGAAATTAACAACAATCCGCCCAAAGGTGTCAACAAAGCAATACTTGTAAAATCGAAAGATGTCAGCGCATTTGTAGCCAATAAATAAATGGAACCGGAAAACAACACCACCCCAATTGCCAACAGGAACAATACTATTTTTTTTGTTTTTGGGGTTATACCATTCAATAAACCGATCAAAATGAGCAATAAGGCATGGTACATTTGGTACCTCATACCGGTTTCAAAACTCGCCAAGGAATTTGGCGATAAATTTTCAGAAAGCATATGCGCCCCAAAAGCACCCAAAATAACCGCTGTTGCACCGAAAAAGGTTCCGGTGACCAAAATTAATTTCTTCATTGGTATTTTTTTATAGGAAAAGAATTTAAGTATTTTCGCCTTCCGAAACAAAGTTAACCAACAAAATCAAACTGATCGCAATGCGCAAAATTTTAATTATCGGGGCCGGAAAGTCAACATCATGGCTCATAAAATATTTAAAAGATAAATCGGAAAGTGAAAACTTGGAAATAATAATTGGTGACATTTCTTTGGAAAATGCCAAAAAAATGCTGGGGAACCATCCGCAAGCCAGGGCAATTTCATTGGATATTTTTAATGAAAAGGACCGGAAAGAAGCAGTTAAAAATGCAGATATTGTCATTTCCATGCTGCCGGCACGCTTTCATATTGAAGTGGCAAAAGATTGTCTGGCATTCGGAAAAAATATGGTGACCGCATCGTACGTGAGTCCCGAAATGGAAAAACTGAACAAGGAAGTGCAAGAAAAAGGCCTTGTTTTTATGAATGAAATTGGCGTCGATCCGGGAATTGATCACATGAGCGCCATGCAGGTAATTGACAGGATTCGCGAGAAAGGTGGAAAAATAATCCTTTTTGAATCTTTTACGGGCGGATTGGTAGCTCCGGAAAGCGATACTAATTTATGGAATTATAAATTCACTTGGAATCCTCGAAATGTCGTTGTGGCCGGTCAAGGTGGCGCTGCGGAATTTATTCAGGAAGGAAAATATAAATATATTCCGTATCACCGCTTGTTCCGAAGGACAGAATTTTTGGAAATTGAAGGCTACGGGAAATTTGAAGGTGTCGCCAACCGAAATTCCCTGGCATACCGCGAAGTTTACGGCTTGGGGGACATTCAGACTTTATATCGCGGCACATTGCGCCGGGTAGGATTTTGTCGTGCTTGGAATATGTTCGTACAATTGGGCATTACCGATGACACCTATTCCCTGGAAAACAGTGAAGAAATGAGTTACCGAGATTTTATAAATTCTTTTCTACCCTACTCCCCGACCGATTCCGTCGAATTAAAGTTGCGCTATAATTTAAAAATAGACCTCGATGATTTGATGTGGGAAAAATTGGTGGAACTCGATATTTTCAACCCGAACAAAAAAATTGGCATTAAAAATGCCACGCCCGCCCAAGCATTACAAAAAATACTGGAAGAGAAGTGGACGTTGGCACCGGAGGATAAAGATATGATTGTAATGTACCACAAATTTGGATATGAGATAAATGGTCAGAAAAAACAAATCGATTCCACAATGGTGACCTTGGGCAAAAACCAAACTTTCACGGCCATGGCAAAAACCGTGGGACTTCCGGTTGCAATAGCCACTTTGAAAATTTTGAACAAGGAAATCACCACCCCCGGGGTTTTGCGCCCCATAAACAAAGAGGTTTACGAACCGATTTTAAAAGAATTGCAGCAGTACGATATTCGGTTCAAAGAAAGGGAAACAAAATATCTGGGATATAACCTTTCCAATTTGCCGGGATGAAATAAAAAACCTCACGAGAACCAATCTTGTGAGGTTTATATTTTTTTAAAATATTGAGTCTAATCGCTACCGAGAAATATTCCCAAAAAATATAGCAAAGTGGCAAGGGAACCTATAGCCGCCACGACATACGTTCTCGCGGCCCATTTCAAAGCATCTTCCGAACCTTTGTACTCTTCGGGAGTTAGCATATTTTCCGCTTTCAGCCACGCCAAAGCCCGATTGCTGGCATCATACTCGACCGGCAAGGTAATGAAACTAAACAAAGTTCCCATTGCAAACATAATGATTCCGATCAATAAAACGGTTTGACCAACGCCCGCAGAAAACATTCCCATTAAAATAAGACCTCCAAAAATAACCCATTGGCTCCAATTTGAGGCTATCGACACCACGGGAACAAGTGTGCTACGCATTTGCAACCAACTGTAAGCTTTTGCATGTTGCACCGCGTGGCCACATTCGTGGGCGGCAACAGCAGCAGCAGCAGCATTTCGTTGCGAATAGACCGCTTCACTCAAATTCACCGTTTTCTTGCCCGGATGGTAATGGTCCGTCAATCTGCCAGGGGTCGAAATAACTTTTACATCGTAAATTCCATTATCGCGCAGCATTTTTTCCGCGATCTCCGCCCCGCTCATTCCATTTTGTAAATGAACTTTTGAATACTTTTTGAATTTGTTTTTCATTTGATGGCTCACGTACCAGCTTGCCAGCATTATAAGTCCGATCAAAATATAATATCCCATCATACTTTTTGCCCGAAATACCGGGTGGTTTTGGTTAAACAATTTGTTCCAAAAATAGCAAAAAGTAAGCCAATCTTATAGAAAAAAATTCCTGCTGTTTTGGCAGATTTCTGTGACCGCAACAATGAAAAAATCCAGGGAAATTTGGTTACCTTTGCAGCAATTTTTTCAATATAAATCCAGGCTAAATTCAGTATGATCCCAAGCTTTTTCAATCCGTTTAAAGAAATGATTTTTGATGGGCATTTTTGCTTTTTAACAGGCGATTTGACCACGGAAAACATGACGGTTTTCCCCGAATGGTTGATGGAGCATTTCAAACTTGGCGATGAAAAAATCAGTTTGATGGAAAACAGTCAGGTAAAAATGGTTCCGTACAAGGAACTCGAACTTCCTTGCTCCGCGACTGTAAAAAAAGCATTCGAACAAATTGATTTGGAGTTTCGCACAGCTTTCGAAAAGGGATACGAGGGGGTTTCAAAGCTGGACGAGAAATTAGTGTTCCAATGGTCCGGCCGAATTGTGTATGGGTTACTATACCTCGAAATGCTTGGCGAATGGGAACATTCACAAAAACTGGGCAAAGAATTCGATATGGCCCCGCAGTTAAAAAATCATTTGGGAATGTTTCATTTAATGATGCAATCTGTAGTGGAACCCATTTCTTTTGGCGAAAGAAAACCATGGAGTATTGTTGTTTTCCCTTTGAAATATTCCGCAGATATTTTGAGTTTCCGAGATGATGTAATCAATTTGTTGTTTCAATTTGGGGTGAATGGTTTCGGATTTATTGTCTGTTTTCAAGACAACGGAATCATTGCCGAAGAGCAAGCCGACATCCTCGAAAAAATCAAAGGGCATGTTTTGCATCCGGTACAATTTGAAGAACTGTTTGCAAGATTGCATTACACTGCCGATTTGCTGCAGTACAAACCAAAGTATAAATTCAACGAAAATGAAAACGGATTAAAAATCGAGGCCCTACCTATTGAACAAACGAATCCGCAACTGCCCCTGTTCGGTTTTTGGGTCGATGATTTTTACGCGCGTTTACTTTCGAATTATTGGCAGGTTTATGGAATTGAAAAAGGGGAAATTATCCAATTTCAGAAACCTTTCCTCAGTTTTTTGGAAGAACCCTATTCCAAAGATTTCATTGATCCGGATACGATTAAATTGCCGTTTTGACCTAACAAGATTTTTCAAACCTAACAGGTTTTTGAAACCTGTTAGATTTAGACTACGATATTCACAATTTTACCCGGCACCACAATCACTTTTTTGGGATTTCTCCCATCGAGTTGTTTTTGAGTGCGTTCATTGCTTATCACACTTTCTTCAATTTCTTCCTTAGAAAGACCTAACGATAGTTCTAATGTGAATTTTACTTTTCCGTTAAAGGAAATTGGGTATTTTTTAGTATTCTCGACCACAAACTTTTCCTCATAAATCGGAAATGCCGCAGTGGAAATGCTTTCGGAATGACCCAGTTTTTTCCATAATTCTTCAGCAATATGCGGTGCGAAAGGTGCAATCAAAACCGCCAGGGGCTCCAAAACTTCACGCGAAGTGCATTTTTGCGCCGAAAGTTCGTTCACACAGATCATCAACGCCGAAATTGAAGTGTTGAAACTGAAATTTTCAATGTCTTCAGTGACTTTTTTAATGGTTTTGTGCAAAATTTTTAATCCCCCCTCGGTTCCCCCGGAGGGGGGAAGATCGTTGACCAAAAATTCGCCATTGGGCCCGGAATGGTAGAGTTTCCATAGCTTTTTCAAGAAATTGTGCACGCCCGTGATTCCGGCGGTGTTCCAAGGTTTGGCCTGCTCCAACGGACCAAGGAACATTTCGTACATCCGCAAGGAGTCCGCTCCGTATTCTTCACAAATATCATCGGGATTGACCACATTGTATTTTGATTTGGACATTTTTTCGGATTCGCGGTGGACAATAAAGTCCCCTCCCGGCCTCCCCAGAGGGAAGGAGTTTGAGTCGTATAATTCACCGTTTTCCAAAATAAATTCGGCGTCTTTAAATTCCGGCCGCCAATTTTTGAAGGCTTCGATGTCCAATTCGTTATGAATGTTCACGAATGAAACATCTGTGTGAATGGATTGCACATTTTTTTCTTCAATCAAATTTTTAGAAACGAATTTATTTTCACCTTCAATCCGAAAGACAAACGCACTCTCCCCCAAAATCATCCCTTGGTTGATGAGTTTCTGAAAAGGTTCGTCCACGGGAACCAAATTTCTGTCCTTCAAAAATTTTGTCCAAAAACGGGCGTAAAGTAAATGCCCCGTGCCGTGTTCGCTTCCGCCGATGTACAAATCCACATTTTTCCAATAATTTAAAGCTTCTTTCGATGCGAAAACCTCATCGCGCTTGCCGCCATCAGAAATAGCGGGTTCCATATAACGGAAAAAATACCAAGAACTTCCCGCCCAGCCAGGCATGGTATTTAATTCCAAAGGATAGGTCTCGACTGCGCTCGAGGTGCCAGCTTTTTTTGAAACAACTTTTTGGTTTATTTCATCCCAATGCCATTTTTCGGCGCGTCCCAATGGGGGTTCGCCGGTTTCGGTGGGCAAATATTTTTCTACTTCGGGCAGTTTTAGGGGCAAACATTCTTCGGGGATCGTGTGCGGGATTCCATTTTTATAATAAACAGGAAAGGGTTCGCCCCAATAACGTTGCCGACTGAAAACCGCATCGCGCAGACGATAGTTCGTTTTTCCGGTTCCCTGCCCTATTTCTTCCAATGCCGCAATTACTTTTTTCATGGCTTGTTCATAATTCAAACCGTTCAGAAAATCGGAATTGGTCAATTTTGTTTCTACTTCTTTTCCAGTATAGGCTTCCTCGGAAATATCCACACCTTCAAAAATATTTTTGATCGGCAAATCGAAATGTTTCGCAAAATCATAATCACGCTGATCGCCGCAAGGAACGGCCATTACCGCACCAGTTCCATAACCTGCGAGCACATAATCACCAATCCAAATGGGAATAGCTTCTTTGGTGAACGGATGTTCAGCAAAAGCACCTGTAAATACACCCGTGATACTTTTCACATCCGCCATCCGCTCACGTTCGCTACGTTTTGCGGTTTGTTTTATGTAGGCTTCGACGGCTTCTTTTTGCTCTGGAGTGGTGATTTTGGAAACCAATTCGTGCTCTGGTGCCAAGTTCATGAAAGTTACTCCGAAAATGGTATCGGGACGGGTTGTGAAAACATCTATTTCGTCCCCTCCTAAATCCTCCCCAGAGGGGAGGACATGCTCACTCATATTTTCTTTAGACTTCCTATAATGCACATCAAAAGGAAGTTCATTTAGTGTTTTTTTGATTTTTGAAAGTACTTCAAATCGGTTGTTCAATACTTCATTGTTTGTAAATCGTAAAACTTTGAATCCTTTCTTTTCTTTTAATAAAAGTTCTCTCTCCAAATCTTTATCCAACTGATATTGATGTATTTCTCCGTCAATTTCTATAATTAATTTCTTCGAAAGACAAACAAAATCAGCAATATATTTATCGATTGGATGCTGTTGCCGAAATTTATTCCCAATTTTTTTGTTTCTAAGTTCATTCCAAAGTGCAGCTTCTGCTTTTGTAGGATTTTTACGCATTTTTTTTGCCCTATCCAACAAAGTGCCTATGATATCGGATTTCCCTGTAAGGCGCTTGCCGGCTCCCCCTCCTTTGGAGGGGGTTGGGGGGAGGACTTTAAAAACTACGCTTGCCCCCACCGATTTTCCAATCCAATTTCGCTGCGTTTCTTTCAAACTTTCGGTCCAGTCGATTTTTTCCAGGCCTTGAAGCAAGCGTTCGGCATAAGCAGAAATGCGCATGCTCCATTGTTTCATTTTTTTGCGTTCCACTGGATATCCCCCACGTTCGGAAACGCCATTTACAATTTCATCATTGGCCAAAACGGTACCCAAAGCCGGGCACCAATTTACTTCAGTCTCTGCTAAATAGGTCAGGCGGTATTTCAAGAGAATTTCTTGTTGCTTTTCTTCTGAAAAATTATTCCATTTTTCTGCGGTAAAAATTTCGGTTTTTTCATCACAAACGGCATTCACATTTGCGTTTCCTTCCGAAGAAAAAACAGCGATCAATTCTTCAATATCGCGAGCCTTATCTTGATTTTTATCGTACCAACTTTCAAAAAGTTTGATAAATATCCATTGCGTCCATTTATAATATTCCGGATCGGAAGTCCGCACTTCCCGGCTCCAATCGAAAGAAAACCCGATTTTGTCCATTTGTTGCCGATAGCGAGCAATATTTTCCTTTGTGGTCACCGCAGGATGCTGTCCGGTCTGAATGGCATATTGTTCGGCCGGAAGCCCAAAAGAATCATAACCCATCGGGTGCAACACGTTGAAACCTTTGTGGCGTTTGTAGCGGGAAACGATGTCGCTGGCAATATAACCAAGCGGATGACCGACATGCAACCCCGCACCGGAAGGATATGGAAACATGTCCAAGCAATAAAACGGCCTTTTCTGCCCCCCTCCTTTGGAGGGGCTGGGGGAGGCTGCTTTGAAAGTTTGGTTTTCCGCCCAATATTTTTGCCATTTGGCTTCTATGGAGATAAAATTATAATTCATTTTTTATTATTATTGTTCATTTTGGCTAAAGCCAATAAAAAGGGACAATTGTTATTCACTGGCCGAAGCCAGTGGCAATTGAAGCTGAAGCCAGTGAAATGCAATCACAGCAACAAATACAAACCGGTGCAATTAAATCATAAAAACTTCATTAATTGATTTGCCAAATTTAATTTTTCAAACTTTGACATGTTGATCCATATTTCGAGACTTCTTAAATTATCCTGTATTTCTCGCATTGCCTCCAGATTTATCCTGAATTGCCTCCAGATTTATCTGGAGGATAAAAATCTCCCTCCCATTGGCTTTAGCCAAATTTATTGTTCGTCTTTGAGTTTTTGAAATCCATATTTTTCTATAAACTCATCATATTCCTCTTGAAAAGATTTGCTTCTGTGGTGTTCTTCCTGATTTATGCAATGAAAGGCAAACAAATTCTTTTAAAAATCCCCAGCAAAAATACCATTAATGTACGAAAAGGAAAACTTTGCCCGTTTTAAAAAACAAGGTTTCGATTACTTTCTTATTTTTACCGAAAATCTGAATTCCATTTATGAGTTCTTCTTTTGAAAAGTATCAAAAAAGACGTTTGATTTCGTCCTATTTTTCAGTCATTATCAGTATTGGCTTGGTATTGTTCCTTTTGGGATTGTTGGGTCTTTTGGTGCTTAACGCAAAAAAAGTGGCAGATCATTTCAAAGAACAAATTGCAATGACAGTTTACCTGAAAGATTCTGCAAAGGAAGTGGAAATCAAACAGTTGCAAAAATCACTGGATATGGCCGAATATACAAAATCCACGCATTTTGTTCCAAAAGAAGATGCTGCTGAAAAACTTCAACAAGAAATCGGGGAAAATTTCATGGAATTTTTGGGGAGTAACCCACTTAAAAATTCGGTTGACATTTATTTCAATGCGGATTATGTTTCAGAAGAAAAAATATCGGAAATCGCCGATGATTTATTAAAAAAAACGTTCGTAGATGAAGTTATTTATGACAAACCGCTGATTTCCATATTGAATGAAAATGTGCAACGAATTGGATTCTGGATACTTATAGTAAGCGGTTTGTTCCTTTTTATTTCAGTTCTGCTCATCAATAGTTCCATTCGTTTGTCGGTTTATTCTAAGCGTTTCACCATAAAAACCATGCAAATGGTGGGCGCCACCAAGGGTTTTATCCGGCGACCGTTTATTTGGAAAAGTGTTCGGCTGGGAATCGTTGGTGCCATACTTGCAATGTTGGGAATGGCCGGCACATTATATTATTTGAATCAAAGTTTCCCGGAACTGGATTTGTTGCGCGACAAAAAATTACTGGCAATTTTATTTGCCGCTGTTTTTTTAATGGGAATTATTATCACTTGGCTCAGCACCTTTTTTGCAACGCAACGTTTCTTGAATTTAAAAACGGATGAATTGTATTATTAGTCTCAAATAAAAATAAAATCTATTCGAAGAACCGTAGAAAATGGTCTGATCTAAATAAAAACATCATGAGCGAAAGCAAAGAGAAAGAAAAACAGCAAGAAGAGTTCATCTTCAAACGTAAAAACTACATGTTCATGCTCATCGGATTGGCCGTGATTGCTTTGGGTTTTATTTTGATGGCAGGGGGCGGCAGTGATGACCCGAATGTTTTCAATCCGGAAATTTATAGTTGGCGCAGAATCCGGTTGGCACCAACCCTGGTGCTTATTGGCTTTGGAATTGAAGTTTATGCTATTTTGTTGAACCCGAACCGATCAGCCAAATAATTTTATGAATCAAATCGAAGCCGTGATTTTGGCCATTATTGAAGGCCTCACAGAATATTTGCCCGTTTCTTCCACTGGCCACATGATCATCGCCTCTTCCCTTTTCGGGATTGCGGATCAAGAATTCACCAAATTATTTACCGTGGCCATTCAGTTCGGCACTATTTTGTCGGTACTAGTGCTTTACTGGCGCCGATTTTTGCAAAGCGTTGATTTCTATAAAAAATTGTTCGTCGCTTTTTTGCCCGCCGTTTTTTTGGGATTGATTTTCAGCGACCTCATCGACCAATTGCTCGAAAGTCCATTGGTAGTGGCGATTTCTTTAATTCTCGGCGGATTTGTTTTACTGAAAGTCGACGAATGGTTCAAGGCTTCTAAGGAAGAAAAAATCACGTATCTCACCGCACTGAAAATCGGTTTTTTTCAATGTATTGCCATGATCCCTGGGGTTTCGCGCAGCGGCGCATCAATTGTGGGTGGAATGAGCCAAAAACTTTCGCGCACCACCGCGGCCGAATTTTCTTTTTTCTTGGCCGTTCCCACCATGTTCGGCGCCGGATTGAAAAAAACCTGGGACTATTATCAAGCCGGTTATGTACTGAACGACGAACAAATCAACTTATTGATCGTTGGAAATGTGGTTGGTTTTCTCGTCGCCATTTTGGCCATCAAATCCTTCATTGGTTACTTGAGCAAACACGGTTTCAAGATTTTTGGCTATTATCGAATTGTCATCGGGCTGGT
>DASSWN010000045.1:0-7729 GCA_035704905.1 Flavobacteriaceae bacterium | reverse complement strand
TGGAAGTTGCGAAATATGTAAGCCGAATTGCGGAAATTTCTGAAGTGCGCGGGAAATTGGTGGAGCAACAAAAAGAAATGGGGGCGGAAAAAGGAATTGTTATGGACGGTCGCGATATCGGAACAGTGGTTTTTCCGGAGGCCGAACTTAAATTATTTATGAATGCCTCGGCCCATCAACGAGCAATGCGACGCTTTTTGGAATTGCGTGCCCATAAAGATGATGTTAGTTTCGATGATGTTTTTGAAAATGTTTTGGAGCGTGATAGAATCGATACAACGCGAGCCGATTCTCCTTTGATTAAAGCCGCCGACGCAATAGAAATTAATAATTCCGAAATGACACGCGAAGAACAGTTTCAAACTATTCTACGTTTGGCAGAAGAAAAAATTCTTGAACGAAATTAATTTTTTGGAAAGTGGTTTTTATTTCCCACTTTGGTTTCCCGCTCGGTATTCTTGAAGTAATTTTTTATGAAAATCATATTCCGCTTTTTTGAGCTGCATAATTTCGCGAGCAGAAATAATCGTTTTTAACTCAGAAACGTAAGCCTTTCTAAGCGCTTGTTCTTTGTCGCGCAATTCCAAATAATTTTTTAGTAATTCTTCCGATGCTTTTTCCTTCATGGTTCCAAGATCATCCATGCGATCGTAAACCGTACAGTTCATTTCGGTTTGAAGCTCTTTTCCCAGACTTTCATATTTATTGTAAATGGGCCAAAATTTTTGTGCTGATTCGGGGCTCAAATTCAGTGCATTCGTGATAAATGCTATCTTCAAGGTCTGAATTTCATTTTTTTCGGTCTCCTGCGCAGTTCCGGTTAATGTGAAAAAAAAACTTGAAAGAACAATTGCAATGGTTTTCATAGATCAATAATTTGCTAAAGAAATTTCTGTGCTGTGCTCGGTCAAATAGTTAAAAAGAAGTTCTTTATCGAGGTTCTTAAATTCCGGTTCATTCAGTTGGTTGTTTTCCATGAGTATATTTTCCAAAAGGGGAAATTCCGCGATGTTGTTTTCCAAATAAGTGCCCAAACTGGCCTGTTCAATCGTTGAAAAATCGTTTTCCTGCTGGGCATCATCTGGTAAAATACTGAACATGAGGACAAAAATTGCGGCAATGGCCATAGCATATTTTAGGTTCCTTTTACTAAATAATGAAATAACTTTGCCTTCTTTTTTTGCCGGTATTTCGACCCTGAAATCATTAAAGTAATTTTTGGGCACCTCAAATCCAGATTGCAGTTTTCTTTCCGGCAAATGTTTATTTTGCAACTTTTCCGACAAACGAGCATCAAATTCCTCAAAATAGCCGGGTGGAATTTTGAAACCTGTTTCTTTTGATTGCGATGTTTGTTGCTTTTTCATGTATCTATTTGACTTTCAAATCGCACAAAGGTTTAATCATCTTTCAAAAATGCTTCTACTTTCTTTACCGCGTGGTGGTAATTGGATTTCAATGAACTTTCCGTTACCTGCAATATTTCAGCGATGTCTTGATATTTCAAATCCTGAAAGTAGCGCATATTGAAAACCAGTCGTTGCTTTTCGGGGAGTGTCGCAATGGCTTTTTGTAGTTTAAGCTGAATTTCACTTCCTTCAAAAAAAATGTCGCTTTGTAAATTGTCGATCAATTTGTCTTGCAGTTCTTCATTGGAAACCTGCATTTTCTGCGACCGCGAATTCAAAAAAGTAATGGCTTCGTTGGTGGCGATACGATATAGCCAACTGAAAAGTTTGCTTTCTCCCTTAAAATTTGAAATATTCCTGAAAATTTTGATGAACGTATTCTGAAGTACATCGTCTGCATCGTCGTGATTTTTGACAATGTTTCGAATTTGCCAATAAAGACGTTCCTTGTACAAATCGACAAGTTCTTTAAAGGCCGCATCGGAATTTTTTCCCGATTGAAGCCGCTGTACCAATTCTTTTTCGTCCAAATCTCAATTCTCAATTCTCAATTCCCAATACTTTTTTAATCAAATGACTGCATCTCCACCAATTTTTTGTACGTGCCGTTGAACGCCAGTAGTTCGTCATGTTTTCCTTGTTCCACGATTTCGCCGCGTTGCATGACAATAATATTGTCGGCATTTTGAATGGTGGAAAGCCGGTGTGCGATTACAATCGATGTGCGATTTTTCATCATATTTTCCAATGCTTTTTGAACCAAACGTTCGCTTTCGGTATCCAATGCCGAAGTGGCTTCATCCAAAATCATAATGGGTGGGTTCTTTAAAACCGCGCGGGCAATGGATAAACGTTGTTTTTGGCCTCCACTTAATTTATTGCCACTGTCGCCGATATTGGTTTCCAGTTTTAAAGGCAGTTCTTTGACAAATTCCCACGCATTTGCAATTTTCAACGCGTCGATTATTTCTTCATCGGAGGCATTTTCTTTTCCGAGGGAAACGTTGTTTTTGATGGTATCATTGAATAAAATAGAATCTTGTGTCACCAATCCCATCAAATTCCGAAGTGATTTTTTGGTGATTTCTTTTATATTCACACCATCAATTTTTATTTCGCCTTCGTTCACATCGTAAAAACGCGTTACGAGGTTGGCAATGGTCGATTTTCCGCTTCCGGATTGTCCCACCAAAGCAACGGTTTCCCCTTTTTTTAATTTCATTGAAAAATCTTTCAATACTTTTTCTTTTTCATATTGAAAGGAAACATTTTCGATTTCTATTTCCAAGCTAAATTCCTTTTTGTCCAAAGCCTGTGGCAAATCGGTTATGCTGGAGCGAGTTCGCAGCACACTTAAAATACGTTCGGCAGAAGCATTTCCTTTTTTGATGCTGTACGAAGCTTTTGAAATTTGTTTGATTGGCGTTAAAATAATGTAGGTCAGCCCCATAAAGCCAATAAATGTCACTGGTTCCAAAGTTTCTTCAATTAGAACCATATTTCCGCCATACCACAAAATCACCACAATCACCAAAATTCCCAAAAACTCACTTGTTGGTCCGGCCAAATTTTGTCGGTGGTTCAATTTGTTCAAAATATTCTTGAGCCTGTTTGTGGAGGCCCGAAAATTTTTGTTGAATTTTTCCTCTGCATTGAAACCTTTGATGATTTTTAAACTGGAAAGCGTTTCTTCAACAACAGAAAGAAAAAATCCGTTTTCGGCTTGTGCCCGGTGTGAGCGTTTTTTAAGGCTTTTTCCGATATAGGAAATGAGAAAACCCGAAATGGGAAGAAAAACCAAAACAAAAATAGTGAGTTTCACGCTGATAATCAACATGGCCACCAACGTGAAAATAATTGTCAATGGTTCGCGCACCAACACAACCAAAACCGATAGGAATGAAGTTTGGATTTCGTTCACATCGGCGGTAATTCGTGATATCATATCGCCTTTTCGTTTTTCGGAAAAAAAGGATATGGGAAGATCCAGCAGTTTTGCATAAATATCGTTTCGCAAATCCCGCAAAACGCCAGTTTGAAGAAAGGTCAAGAAAAAAGAGGAAAGGTATCCGAAAAGATTTTTTAGAAAAAACAAACTCAGAACAATTGCGCACACAAAAAGCAAGGCCGAAAGTTCATCTTCTGCCAAACGCGTGCTCAAGTTATAATTGAAAGAATTTACCGCATAGTCTTTTAGTTGCGCAACGGATTCAACAAAAGAAAGCGAACTGTCCCAAACCGGTTTTTCCACAGTTCTGTTTTCTCTGATAAACAAAATATCTAGTACCGGCATTAAGGCCAAAAAAGACAACGTGCTGAACAATGCGTAAAATACATTGCAAAGTATGCTAAGCATACCGGGGATTTTGTATGGTTTGGCGTAACCAACTATGTTTTTGAAATAACTCATTAAGGGTTCAAGGTTTCAAGTTCAAGGTTCAAAGTTTTCACCAAGCCTTTCAGGTTCAAAATCCTGAAAGGGTTTCGTGATCACAGGTTTAATTCTTTTTTGATACGTTCAATTTTTTCCGTGAGTTTTTGGTCGGCTTCTTCAAAATTTCCGATGGAATCCAGTTCAGTGTTCACGCTGATGTAGAACTTTATTTTTGGTTCGGTCCCGCTTGGCCTTGCGGCGATTTTTGTGCCTTCTTCGGTATAATAAATCAGCACATTCGATTTTGGAAGTAACAAATCGCCTTTTTCAAAATTCAACAAACGTTGAAAAATTGAATTTTGATAATCTTCCACCAAAACGGTTTTTTCCCCGTCAATTTCATGAAGCGGATTTTCCCGCAAGCCAATCATTATTTTTTCGATTTCTTCGGCACCGTCTTTTCCCTTTTTCACCATCGAAACCAAACTTTCTTTGTAAAAACCAAATTCCACATAGAGTTCCAGTAGTTTTTGATAGATAGAAGAACCTTCGGCTTTCAGTTGTGCGGCGATTTCGCAAATCAACAATGTGGATGTAACGGCGTCTTTGTCACGAACAAAATCTCCAACCATAAATCCATAGCTTTCTTCGCCACCACCAATAAAATCAAGCTCAGGGAAATCTTCGATCATTTTGGCTATCCATTTGAAACCTGTCAAACCTTCTTTGTATTCCACGCCGTAATTTTCGGCCAAAACCCGCATCATTGGTGTAGAAACAATTGTCGAAGCCACAAATTCCTTTCCTTTTATTTTACCGACCCCGCCCGTACCGGACGGAAGGTTCGGTCGAGGTTTTTTCCGTTGCTCCAATAAAAACCAAGTCATCACGATCATGGTTTGGTTTCCATTCAGCAAAATGAGTTCGTTGTTCAAATTTCGAACGGCAATTCCGAGTCGGTCGCAATCCGGATCGGTTCCGATCACAATATCGGCGTTCTTGTCTTTTGCCAGTTCCAAGGCCATTTTCAAGGCTTCGGGTTCTTCGGGGTTGGGCGATTTTACCGTAGGAAAATCACCATTTGGTTCGGCTTGTTCTTTCACAAGGTTCACTTGGGAATAACCGGCCTTTTCCAGCACTTTTGGAACCATTGTGATTGAAGTTCCGTGAAGCGAAGTGAAAACAATATTCAAGTTTTCCCTAACTGTTCCTTCAGTGAAACTGCCATTTTTCAAAGACGCTTCCAGAAACGCTTCGTCAATCTCTTGATCTATAAATTGGATTAAATTTTTGTCGGCATTAAAATTAATTTCCGAAAAATCAAGCTGACTGATTTCCGTTATAATTTCGGTGTCTTGTGGAGGCACCAATTGCCCGCCGTCTTGCCAGTAAACTTTGTAGCCATTGTATTCCGGCGGATTGTGGCTCGCGGTCAAAACAATTCCGCAATGACAATTCAAATATTTTACCGCGAATGAAAGTTCAGGAGTCGGGCGAAGATCGGAAAAAAGAAAAACCTTGATGCCGTTCGCCGAAAAAACATTTGCGGTGATTTGTGCCAATTCCTTGCTATTATGACGGCAATCGTAAGCGATGGCGACTTTCAATTCTTCCGATGGAAAAGATTTTTTTAAGTAATTTGAAATTCCCTGGGTGTTTTTTCCCAAGGTATATTTATTGATTCTGTTTGTGCCAACGCCCATAATTCCGCGCATTCCACCCGTTCCGAAAGTCAAATCTTTGTAAAAACAATCTTCCAATTCGGAAGAATCGGTATCGATCAAATTTTGTGTTTTCCGGTTGGTTTCAGTATCAAAAACAGGCGAAAGCCATTGTTCTGCTTTGGAGATTATTTCATTCATTGTTCATCGTAAAAAATTGGGTACAAAAGTACGGATAAGTTAGGAGTTATGCGTGTGTGCGATTTAGCCTTTGCGGAAAGAATTAAAGTGGCTTGGTCCGAAAACTACAAATCGCCATCGATTATTTTTCGTTTAGGCTTTCCGCATATTTATTCGCGGCATAATCAAATCCTTGTTGCCACCATTTCGACATCAATTTCTTGTCGAAAATCAAGGAATTTTCAGTCAACCTGCTGGGGGTATAATACAAATTGAGTTTCACTTCTTTGTTGATGGCGGCAAGTTGGCCTTCCACAACATTGTGGTAGCGCACTTGGTCCCACATAAACCCGAATAAATTCACCATAAGGGAAAAAGGGTTTTTACCCAAAATATTATTTTGCTCCAAATTTTCCGATTCCAAAATAATGGCATCGACTTCGGTTGCGCCGCGTCGTATTGCTTCCCGAATGGGCACCAGGCAACCAAAACCACCATCGGCATATTCGCAACCATCTAAAGTAACCAGACTCATAAACGGCACGTAATTGCAGGAAATCCAGACCCAATTGCAAAATTCATCGTAGTTATAATCGTTAATGGATTTGTATTCCACCTGATTTTTGGTCAAATTGGAAACGGTAACCACAATATCTTTCGCCAACTTTTTGGCTTCAAAAAATTCTTTCTTTGAAAAATCTTTTCGAATGGTTTTTCGCAGGTTTTTGCTTTCGCCGAAAGTGCGTTTCTTTTTTAAGAATTGCACCAACATATTGAAATGATTGATTGTTACATATTCCCGGTTGTCCCTTTTTTTTGTGACAAACGGATTCAAGCTAAAAATGCTGTGTTGGTTCACGTTGGTATAAATGTGATGCAATTTCGAAATTTTTCCCAAAGAAAGATGGGGAATCAACAAACTTCCGGTCGAAGAACCCAACAACAAATCGTAGCTCCGGCTCTGCTTTTCGATGAGATGCTGTGCAACGCCGCCGGCATAAGCTCCTTTACTTCCTCCACCCGATATGACCAGTGCCCGCATTATTCTAATTTTTTATCCAAGAATTGTTTTTGTTTTTCCGGGAGTTCCGATCGTATGTTTTTCAAATTTTTGTAATGATCCGAATCTTTCAACAATTCCTCCAAAAGTTCCCTACAAAATTTCTGGAAACGCCATACCGGATGAACGCAGCCTTCCAGTAAATCAATATAATTTTGTGCCGTAAATGTATTGATTTGATATAAATAACCAAATGCATTTTCTCGAACGGGATACGCAAATTCGGGAGCGGTATAATGCGATAATTTTTCGAAAACGTCCTGCTTTTTCTCCGGATGATATTCGGGCGTGACCAAATTCAATGTCAGCCAAAGCAATTCAATATTTTTATCGGGGAAACCTTCAATTCCTTGCGTGGCATCCAAATATTTTACTCGGTTTTTCGGGAAATTGCTCCACAAATGCAAAAGTGCTTTTTCTTTTGTGAAATAGGAAGCATCTTTCAACAGACTTTCATATTCCGATTTTAATTCCTGCGGAACTGTTTCGACAAAAGTTGCAATCGCTTGGCGAACCAATATATTATCCGATTTGAAGGCTTTTTCGTAAAGTTGGATGACGTCTTGCGAAAAAGTTTCTTCCGATAGTTGTCGTACCACTTCCTGCCCGAGTGTTTCGTTCAGGCGGGCTTGTCCCAGATAATCGTTCACCGGAAAATCCAGCGCCTTCGACAACAACATTTTTTTATCTTGAAAAGGAATTTTCCGTGCCGCCGCCAAATTCAAATATGAAACTATGAAAAGTGATTTCCGCAATGATTCCAGGGCTTCATCTGCTTGGAAAGCCGATTGTTGCAACCAGTTTTCCTTAAAATCGGAAAGATCCATTCCGCTGCTTTTCTCAGCTTGAAAAAGAAAATCGGAAGTGGTTACATTGTGGTAGGCGTTTGTTTCCAAATAATTTTTCACTGCTTCCCGAAACGCGTTTTCTCCAATTTTTTCCCGCAAAATATGTAGTGCCCAAGCGCCTTTCTGATAAAAAGTCAACGAACTGGCTTTCGGGTTTAATAGTGCTTCTCCATTGCCTTTGTCACTTTGCTCTTTTA
>DASSWN010000134.1:0-23322 GCA_035704905.1 Flavobacteriaceae bacterium | reverse complement strand
TTGTTTATGATCAAACAATTGAAGAAGATATTTTGCAATTTCTTTTGACAAAAATGGGAATTGAAGACAACGATAGTATCATTCCCGGTGGAAAATACCATAACCGTCGCGACTATATGAAATTTCCGAATTTGGGAATTCCAGAGCTTTTGTATAAAAAATACCGACCACTGCCCATTCCGAGCCTACATTTTGAAGGAAGTTTATTAAAAGAAATTTCAGAAAAGGATTTTTTGCAATACACACCCTATCAACGCTTTTCCTATACCGTGAAATTTTTACGGGAAGCCGCGCTCGACCCAAAAGTGAAATCCATAAAAATAACTATTTATCGTTTGGCGGAAGTTTCCCACATAGCGAGTTCGTTGATAAATGCTGTAAAAAATGGAAAGCATGTTACTGTTTCCATTGAACTGCAGGCGCGTTTTGATGAGGCGAACAATATTCGGTATGCGGAATTGATGGAAACCGAAGGAATCAAACTTATTTTTGGTGTGCGCGGTTTAAAAGTTCATTGTAAAGCCTGTGTAATCGATCGTTTGGAAGAAAATGGCGTGAAGCGGTACGGGTTTGTAAGTACCGGGAATTTTAACGAAACAACTGCCAAAGTTTACACAGATTATACCTTGTTCACTGCCGATCAGCGGATTTTGAAAGATATCAACAAAGTGTTCAATTTTTTTGAAGCCAATTACAAAGTCAACAAATTCAAGCATTTAATAGTTTCGCCCCATTATTCCCGTATTGCTTTCACAAAACTCATCAATACGGAAATTGCCAATGCAAAATTGGGCAAACCTTCTGGGATAAAATTAAAGCTGAACAGCCTTTCCGACCGCAAAATGATCGATAAATTATATGAAGCAAATAGGGCGGGGGTGAAGATCGATATGATTGTCCGGGGCATCTGTTGCTTAATTCCGGGTGTGGAAGGAATGAGCGAAAATATTCGCGCAATCAGTATTGTTGACAAATATTTGGAACACCCCAGGCTGTTTATTTTTGAAAATGGTGGCGATCCAAAATACTTTATTTCTTCCGCCGATTTTATGACCCGGAATTTGGATTATAGGGTGGAAATCACATGCCCTATTTATGATGAAGATATTAAACAGGAACTGGCCGACACTTTTGAAATTTGTTGGAAAGATAATGTAAAAGCACGCATTTTCCAGCCTGAAAAAATTAATGCCTACCGAAAAATTATGGGACCAAAATGGAGGAGCCAGTTTGCAACCTACGATTATTACCTCGATAAACTTGACCAAGAAGTAGAAAACAAAACCTTTCAAAAACTCGGAGTTCGTGCTTAGAATCAGAAAATATGCCGCCATTGATATCGGTTCCAACGCCGTTCGTTTATTGATTTCGACCATTACCGAACCGGCCAATCGGGAACCAAACTTTAAAAAAACCTCCTTGGTTCGGGTACCTATTCGACTGGGTGCCGATGTTTTTGTAAACGGAAAAATTTCAAAGGAAAACATGATCCGCATGCAAGATGCCATGCACGCTTTCAAATTACTCATGAAATCACATCGCATTGAGCGTTTTAAGGCCTGTGCAACTTCTGCCATGCGCGACGCTTCCAACGGAAAGGAATTGGTGAAAACAATTTATGAAAAAACCGGGGTCCAAATTGAAATTATCGACGGACAAGACGAAGCGGCCATTATTGCCGCCACGGATTTGCATACGTTGATCCAAAGCGACAAAACTTATTTATATGTGGATGTTGGCGGAGGAAGCACGGAATTTACGTTGTTTTCTGAGGGAAAAAGCATTACTTCCACTTCTTTTGCGTTGGGAACCGTGCGATTGCTGAATCGAGGCGCTAATTTGGAAGAATGGAAAACTGCCGAAAATTGGGTACGGAAAATCGCTCGTGAATATTCAGGAATAGAATTGATAGGTTCTGGTGGAAACATCAACAATATTTTCAAATCCAGTGGTAAAAAGCCTGGAAAACCCTTATCTTACTTGTATTTGAGTTCCTATTACCAGTTGTTAAATTCCATGACCTTTGAAGAACGAATTCTGGATTTGAATATGAACGAAGACCGTGCCGACGTAATTGTTCCTGCAACAAAAATTTATTTGTCGGCCATGAAATGGAGCGGCGCCAGAAAAGTTTTTGTTCCAAAAATCGGGCTGGCCGATGGGATTGTAAAATCTTTGTACAACGAACATATTTTACAAGAAAACTGATTTCTAAGGTAATTGGCTATCCATGAATAAATTCGGAATTGCCCAGGTTTTTCATGATTTCTGCCTCATATTCCAACAAATCATTCCATTTTTTATCCACTTTTTCGCGTTCGCCATATTTACGGGCAAAATTCAAAAAAAGTGTGTAGTGGTTCGCTTCACTGATCATCAATTTCCGATAAAATGTTCGAAGTTCCTCATCTTCCAAATTTTCCGAAAGCAAACGAAATCGTTCGCAACTGCGTGCTTCGATTAAAGCCGCGTACAATAAACGGTTCACTAACTGTTCGTTTCGACTTCCTCCTTTCGGAAAAAACTTGAGCAATTCCAGGACGTACAAATCTTTTCTGCTTTGCCCCAAAACCAAACCGCGCTTGGTAAGCTTGTCATGAACCATTTTAAAATGACTCATTTCTTCTTGGGCCAACAAACACATTTCATTTACGAGTTCTGAATGTTCCGGAAAACCAATAATTAATGAAATGGCCGTGGAAGCAGCTTTTTGTTCGCAATAGGCATGGTCTATAAGAATTTCTTCGATATTTTTTTCCGCAAGATCAGCCCAACGCGGATCAGTTGGAAGTTTTAGTCCTAACATAATATATTGCTTGAATAAAGAAAATTACGAAACATCCAAATCGAAGGTTTTGCGTAATTTTTCCAAAAGAGGATTTTTCTCTTTTAATTTTTCAAATTTCTCCCGAGTGGTAAAAACATATTTTTTTGCCGCAGTTTCATTCACTTCTATGTTCAAAGCAATTTTATCGTTTTTCACCTGCTTCCGAATATAAGCCATTAAACCACTTTGTGCTCGTTCCAATTCCAACTTCATGGTTTCGGTAGGCATTTCAATGAAAAGGGTTTTATCTTTCAAGACCGGCATTTCTGCTCCGAGAATTGAAGCGAGGTTGTGGTTTCCGTGCCGTTTCAAATATTTTGCATAATCATCCCAAGCGGCCAAAACTTGGGTTTCTGTAAATGGTTCATTGCTTTCCGGTTTAGAATCTCGAAGTTCCGCTTTCTGTTTTGCCCGCAATTCACTTTTGCGTTGAATACTTTTTAACGACAGGCCGGAAGTCTTTTTTTCATTTTTGGTATCAGCGACTGGTTTTGCAATTTTCGTGCTATCTGTTGAAGGTTTTTCTTCAGGTTCATGTAACGCTGCAGGAATGCTTTCTTTTGACTTTGCTTCGGGAGAAGGAAGATTGTCTTTTGGAGTGGTTTCAGCTTTTTTCTTGGAAATAAAATTTGTAGCCGGAATTATGATGGGTTTAGTCTTTTTTTTTTCGCCACCAAAAGAAAGGGAGGCCAACTGCATCAGGCAAAGTTCGATTAGCAAACGCTGGTTTCGGCTGTTTTTATAATTAAAATCCGCGTCGTTTGCCAGTTCAATTCCATGAAGCAAAAACTCACGGCTTGTTTTTTTCGATTGTTCAAGGTAGTGGGTTTTTGTTTGTTCACCTACTTCCAATAATTCGATGGTGGACGGATCTTTGCAAACCAAAAGATCACGAAAATGCGATGCCAAACCGGCAATATAATGTTGGCCATCAAATCCTTGTGAAAGAATTTTATTGAAATGAACCAAAAGTGCGGGAATATTGTTCTCGAGTATTAAATCTGTAGATTGGAAAAAGGTTTCATAATCCAGCACATTCAAATTTTCGGTAACTGCGGCACGTGTCAGGTTCTTTCCACTGAAACTCACTACCCGATCGTAAATGGAAAGCGCATCGCGCATAGCGCCATCGGCTTTTTGGGCAATAATGTGCAGGGCATCATCTTCCGCAACAACTCCTTCCTTTTCAGCAATTTTTGATAGATAGGCCTTGGCATCTGAAACTGTGATACGTTTAAAATCAAATATTTGACAGCGTGAAAGAATTGTGGGGATAATTTTGTGTTTTTCCGTGGTTGCCAAAATGAAAATGGTATGTTTTGGCGGTTCTTCCAAAGTTTTTAAAAACGCGTTGAATGCCGCTTGTGAAAGCATATGCACTTCATCAATAATATAAACTTTGTATTTGCCCACTTGGGGTGGGATGCGGACTTGATCGATCAAATTCCGAATATCGTCCACGGAATTATTGGAAGCCGCATCGAGTTCAAAAATATTGAAGGCAAAATCCTCATCTGTTCGGGCAGTTTCGGTTTGATTGATTTTTTTTGCCAAAATCCGGGCACATGTTGTTTTTCCAACACCACGCGGACCCGTGAACAATAAGGCTTGTGCCAAATGGTTGCTTTCAATAGCATGGAGCAGCGTATTGGTAATGGCCTGTTGGCCTACGACGTCTTCAAAAGTTTCCGGACGGTATTTCCGGGCCGATACAACAAAATGTTCCATGGAAAAATTCTTGAAAACAAAGATAAAAATACTGCGCTAAAGACGGTGGTTTTTATCCGGGTTTTTTTAGTCTATTTCCTGATAGGTATTCATTTCATCGACCAAGCTATCCATCCAAATTTTAGCTAAGTTTAGATCGTTGAAAATCTGGAAAGGCTTGGCAAAAAATCGTTTCTCAAAGGCGGCGGTCATTTCTTTCAAATGCGAGTTACAAACGATGGCCATTCCAACGAGAGTAGGCGTTTTACTGGAATTAATGTGAATTAATGGATTGACGCTATAATGGTTTTTCCGGTCGCTGATATACCCATATAGTTTATCTTTGTAAAAATCTTCCATTGCAGCCCAAAGCTTCTCAAGCGCATCTTGATCGACATTTACATCTTCTTTAATAACAGAAACAACACACTTTTCATAAAAATGAAGCGTTGTGAAATCCAGTTCTGTGATTTTAATGAGTTGGTTCATGGATTTTTTTAAAAAAGATTCCTAAATTTAAGCCTTTTGAATTTATTTTAATAGAAACAAACACTAAAAAAAACATAAATATACCCAGAAAATGGCATTTTTATTGCTATTATAGGTTTTTACACTGGTTAACGAGTTTTCTCATTTCAAAAATCCCGTATCTTTGCATGGGAACAGACCGCCTTATCGCTCTTTTTTCAATTTAAAAAAGGGGAGGAAAGTCCGGACACCATAGGGAAACATAACGGTTAACGGCCGTCTTCCTTCCAGTTTGTTGGAAGGGAAGGACCAGTGCAACAGAAAGAATGTACAGGTTATGCTGTAGTGAAATCAGGTAAACTCTATGTGGTGCAATGCCATGTAAACCAACATTTAAGGCTTGCCCGGCCGTTGTTGGAGGGTAGGCAGCTTGAGGTTTTTGGCAACAAAAACCCCAGATAAATGATAAGGATCTTCGGTAAAATCGGGGATACAGAATCCGGCTTATAGGTCTGTTCTTTTTTTTAGAGAAAGTAGTTTTTTCTAAACCACAGAATTAATCCAAATTTTTGCCTTTTCCAGACTATCGAAAATTTCAAAAGGTACCAGGCAAATTTCTTTTTCCAACAATGCGGCCCTTATCTGGAGCGGAGAATAGCAAACTGCTGCAATTCCTTTTAAATTTTGAATTTTTTCCAAATTTAAGAAATTGGTCAATTTGGTAGAATGATTGTTGACACGATCGGAAATGTACCCGAAATTTTTCTGAGGGAAATATTTTTTTGCCAAAACAATAACTTCCTGTTTTCTTTTTTCGCCGACCAAGACATTTTTAAAAATAGTTGAGAGAACGTAATTCTCATGAATCTGAAAAGTTCCAAAATCCAGTTGGATTTCAAGTGTTTGTATGTCGTTCATAAAATTGGGGGCTTTTATAAAAATGACTCTAATTCAGCGGAAAAAATAATGGCGTTTTTCCATAGCTGATATAAATTGATTCACATCGTTTTCATAGAAATTTTCATTTTGTTTAAGAAGGAATAAATGTTGAACTTTAGGTTTCAAAAAAATAAACCACTAATTTATTCAAATTATCCAAGATAATTATCAGCTATTTAGCCAACTAAATCATAATTTTTTCCTCACTAAAAACCGATGAAAAGATACGGTTTGGTTCAATTTTTTTTGAAGAAGGAGAAAGTGGAATTGCCATATTTTCTTTTTTCCGTGAAAACAGATAGATCGGAGAAGGTGGTTCTTGTGGAATGTTCGAGTATGAGAATTCCGTCGGGATTTAACAGATTTTTTCCAAAAACAAGATTTATTATTTTTTCAAAATCGGCAATGGGCAAATTATAGGGCGGGTCGGCAAAAATAATGTCGGCGGTTTTTTGTGTTTTGCTCAGAAATTTAAAAGCATCACTTTTTATTACATCAATATTTTCTTCCCAGTCTTTTAGGGTTTTGGAAATAAAGCGTATGCAATGAAAATTGGCATCCACAACTGTAATCTGTTGTGCTCCACGTGAAATAAATTCGTAGGCAATATTGCCGGTACCTGAAAACAAATCGAAAACGGAAATTTCTGAGAAGGAATAATGGTTTTCCAAAATATTGAACAGTGCTTCCTTGGCCATGTCGGTCGTTGGCCGCACGGGCAATTTTTTCGGTGCTGTTAAACGTTTGCCTTTATATTTTCCGGAAATTATTCGCATTCTTGGGCGTTGAAGCTAAAGTGTTTCCCCGAACTAATTTCCCATTCATTTTTTACAATAGCGCAATTCCTAACATAATCCCTCAGAAGTTTATAATTCTCGGAATCTTCCGAAATTTTTCCTGATAGATTCAACACGAAATTTTCGGGGTCAAGTTTTAATTGTTCCGCGACAAATAGAATATAATACACAAAATCTTCGGGTGTTTCAAACAAAAAACTATTGCAGAGCAACAGTTTGTCTTTTTTGAGCACAACAAGGTCAAAATGATTCCAGAACACCTGCACGTACATTATTTCTTCTTTCGACTTGTTTTTGGACAATAAGTTTTCTGCCAAAACGGAAGCGGAATGTTTGTATTCAAAAGAACCAAACCTTTCAAAAAAATAATTGTTGATGTTGGCATAAGGCACAAATACATTCACATATTTTTTATTTTTCAAGAAATCATGTGCCAAGAAATCGGTAGTAAGAATTTTCGCATTAAACTTAAGGTAATCGCTGAGGTGATTTTCATCAAAAAATTCCGCCGGAACAAAACAATAAAGGTTATTGGCATAAACGATGGAGATAGTTTCCATTTCTTCCAAAAAAATGTTTTCATCCTGGAGGGTGGATTCTATTTGCTCCAGGATTTCACCGGGGGTTTTGGGGCTATTGAATTTTCTCTCCACACAATTCCCCGATCCAGTTGGGATTTTTGCAGAAATATAAAAAGAAAGTCCATCCCGAGCGATCAGAATGGACATGATTTTTGACTTGTCGTTTTTGCTATTCGTTTTTGATATTTCCATAGTATGTTGGCCAGTTCCCATTTGTGTTTACTTCTTCCATGGATCCAACCCTTATATATTCACCATTGATGGCATCGACAGAAACCATTTGATTTTCCATGTGAACCAAATCCTTCGGCTGATCTTTTAGGAGCACCGCTTTGGCAACTTTCGCTTCAAATACCGGGATAGGGGATTCGTTTTTCATAACATTTCCTGCTTCCAATGAAAATTTTTCGGATTTATTGGTTCCCGGAACAAACATCAAGTTTTTATAACGTTCGGAATTGCCGAACAACGAATCCCTTACCGGAACAAAACCCAATGTGTCGATGAGGGTAATTTCGCTATACATATCAACACCAAAAGCCTTTGTGCGTTCCACATTCAAAACCGTGGAATCGCGTCGTTGCACAATCGTATATTTTGCGGTATCAATAAATTCAATCAGCCGGTTGAAATCACCGGTGAATTTTCCGGTAACTTGTTTGTAGGCCATTTCGGCATCACGAATATCTTTCAATCGTTCGATCACCGGGGCGTAGCGTTCTTTTTTGATTTTGTTGAACTGAATGGGTTCATAAATGGAATTGAACGTCATATATGCCAAAAAACCAATCACCAACCATAAAACCAATTGAATTATAAGTCTCATTATCTCAATTTATTAATTAGTCAAAGGCAAATCTACAATTTTTTTTTGTTCGTAAAAGTTTCGAAAGATAAAAATGCAGCCCTACCTTTGAATTTTCTTCAAAAGCCGTTCCAAAATGCTCCCATCATCGTTTTATAAATTATTGCTGAAAAATTTTGGTCATGAAACCACTGCCAAACAAGCAATTGCTTTGGATCGTTTATGTAAGTTTTTAATTGAAGAAAAAAAGGAACAATTGTTTTTGTTGAAAGGTTATGCGGGAACAGGGAAAACCACCATTATTGGGGCACTTGTTCGAAGCCTTTGGCATTTAAAGAAAAGCCCGGTATTAATAGCCCCAACCGGAAGGGCGGCAAAAGTGATCAGTAATTATTCGGGTTTGCAAGCACAAACCATTCACAAAAAAATATACCATCCCAAAAAAACAAGAAACGGGGGTGTGGAATTCGTTCTTCAACAAAATAGGCATCGCAGCACGGTTTTTATTGTAGATGAGGCTTCCATGATTCCGGATAAATCGGTTGACAACAAGTTTTTCGAAAACGGTTCTTTGCTCGATGACTTGATGCAATACGTTTTCAGCGGTCACAAATGTCAATTGATATTGATTGGCGACTCTGCCCAATTGCCACCTGTTGGGGCCGATTTAAGCCCTGCTTTGGACCAGAAAAAATTGTCCCAAGAATTTGGCAAGGAAGTACTCCATATAGAATTGGACGAAGTCATGCGCCAAAGTGAGGAAAGTGATATTTTGCATAATGCCACCATTTTGAGACGCGTTTTGGAAGATGGGTTTTATGAAAGTTTTCAATTTGAATTATCTTCGGCAGGAGATATGGTTAGGCTTCGGGATGGTTACGAGATTATGGATGCTATCAATGATGCATATAGCGACTTGGGCCATGAAGAAACGGCCATAATTGTGCGTTCCAATAAAAGGGCAAACCAGTACAATCAGCAAATTCGCACCCGCATTTTATCGCGTGAAAGTGAAATTGCGGCGGGAGATTTTTTGATGGTCGTCAAGAACAACTATTTTTGGGTCGAAGCTTCCAGTGAAATCGGGTTTATTGCCAACGGCGATATTATGGAAGTTTTGGAAATATTCAGTATCAAGGAACTCTATGGATTTCGATTTGCCGAAGTGAAAATAAAAATGGTGGATTACCCCAAGACAAAACCATTTGAAACAGTGGTTATGTTGGATACGCTGAATATTAACGCGCCAACATTGTCCTATGAAGCTTCCAATAAATTATATCAGGAGGTAATGAAAGATTATGCCCATGAAAAATCGAATTACAAGCGATTTTTAGGGGTGAAAAACAACAAATATTTCAATGCGTTGCAAGTGAAATTCAGTTATGCGATTACATGTCATAAATCGCAAGGCGGCCAGTGGAACACCATTTTTGTGGAACAACCCTATCTTCCAAACGGAATTGACAAGGAATATTTACGTTGGCTTTATACCGCTTGCACCCGGGCAAAGGAAAAATTGTATTTAATTGGTTTTAAAGACGACTTTTTCTTGAATACCGCTGGCTGAAATGAAAAGGTATTATAAAATTCCGTACTTTTGATTTGAACAAAAAAGCAATTATATTGGACAATTCATCTTTAAAAATTATCGCGATGATCCCTGCGCGATATGCAGCCACGCGCTTTCCTGGAAAGTTGATGCAAGACCTTAACGGGGTTTCGGTAATTCGGAGAACCTACGAAGCAACCGTATCCACCGGTTTGTTTGATGAAGTATATGTTGTAACGGATAGCGATGTTATTTATGATGAAATTATTTCTCACGGGGGAAAAGCCAAAAAAAGTAAGAAACAGCACGAATGTGGAAGCGACCGAATAGCGGAAGCGGTCGAATTCATGGATGTGGATATTGTGGTAAATGTTCAGGGAGATGAACCTTTTACGGCAAAAGAAAGCTTGGAAAAAGTACTGGCCGTTTTTTATGGTCCGGATGCGGATAAAATCGATTTGGCCTCCATGATGTCCCCAATCAAAAAACGGGAAGAAGTCACAAATCCCAATACGGTTAAAGTGATAGTTGACAAAAGCAATTACGCGCTTTATTTCTCCCGATCGCCTATTCCCTATCCTCGCGATCAAGGAACCGAAGCGACTTATTATAAGCACAAAGGAATCTATGCATTTCGAAAAAGTGCATTGATGGATTTTTATAAACTGCCCATGCTTCATTTGGAAGCAACCGAAAAAATTGAATGTTTGCGGTATTTGGAATACGGAAAAAATATTAAAATGGTGGAAACGTCAACTATAGGGGTCGAAATTGATACTCCGGAAGATTTACTCGAAGCAAAGGCACTTTTTGCCAAAGAGCCCCTCGCACAAAGTGAAGAAGGATTGAAAGAAGCGGTGAAAACGCCGCCTTTTAAGAACTTCCCCATGGTTCCACGTGTTGTTTATGGCAGCGGTTGTTTCGATCAGCTCTCGGAAATTTTGCAAGAAAAACGCAGTATCGGGGCTCCATTTATTTATTTGATTGATGATGTTTTTGAAGGAAACGCCTCATTTCTGGAACGAATACAACTCATGGGAAATGACAGAATAATTTTTGTTTCAGCGGAATATGAACCAAAAACCAGCCAAGTTGATGAATTGGTCGGCGAAATACGAACAGGTTTCCAATTGTTGCCAAGTGGAATAATTGGAATAGGGGGTGGAACCTTGCTTGATTTGGCCAAGGCTGTGGCCATCATGTTGAAGAATCCGGGGAAAGCTGCCGATTACCAAGGATGGGATTTAGTAAAAAATCCGTCCATATACCATGTCGGAATTCCAACCATATCAGGAACTGGAGCTGAGGTTTCGCGAACCACCGTGCTCACAGGCCCCAATCGAAAACTTGGAATCAATTCAGATCATACTCCTTTTGACCAAGTGGTGCTTGATCCGGAACTGACCAAAACCGTCCCGAAAGATCAGTGGTTTTATACCGGAATGGATTGCTATATCCATTGTATCGAATCACTGAACGGCACATATTTGAACACATTTAGTCAAAGTTATGGCGAGAAAGCCTTCGAATTGTGCAAGGAAATTTTTCTTACAGATGAACTTTCCGAAGAAGAATCCAGGGCAAAATTGATGATGGCTTCCTGGCACGGCGGGATGAGTATTGCCTATTCACAAGTGGGAATAGCTCATGCCATGAGTTATGGAATGTCTTATTTGCTTGGAACAAAACATGGTATCGGAAATTGTATTGTATTCGATAAATTGGGGGAATATTATCCAGAAGGGGTGGCGATGTACCGCGAGATGCTGAAAAAGCATACTATTCAACTTCCCCAAAATGTCTGCGCCAATTTATCCGATCGGGAATTGGATATTATGATCGATGTTTCCCTGGGAATGGATCCGCTGTGGGAAAATGCAATTGGTGAAAATTGGAAAGAAGAAATTACGCGCGACGTTTTAAAAAATCTATATTTACAAATGTAAAACCCACACAAAAAAAATCTTGATTATGAAAATCTCTTGTATTCTTTTTTTAAGTTTGTTCATGGCCTGCAATTCCACCAAAAAATCCAATGAAAGCATAAACACGGCCTTGGAAACTAGTATGGAATGTCCGAAGGGCGGAGAATGTACTTTTTCTGTGATGAAAAATATGGCAATGCTGATGAAGAAAGACGGCACGGGAATGAGCTATCCGGAATTTGTTGAAAACCGAGGCACAAATGTTATTAAATTTCGCTTCCATAAAGAATCCCCACAGGGAATGGCTGATGGGAATTATACCGAAGAGGTTTATATGGAAATAAAAGATGATGTCAAAAACCTTTCGTTAAAGGATGAAGCCTTGCAAGAAGTGAAATTGGTTTTCAACCGTATGTGTTTTTGTGAACGCGGAACGGTTGGTTATTTTCCCATAATCGATGGAAACCTGGAATATCAGCGAAATTCAGATTCGGCTTCAGTTGTGTTATCTTTTGCAAACAATAAAGTTCCACAAAGATTAGAAAAAATTGCCGGAGAAGTTTCGCTTGAATAAGAGAAATTCTGTTAGTCTCTTTTCAAAATCGAAGTTTTGAAAAAATTCCGCTGAACCTTTATTGATCGGTGAAATATGAAAACAAAGAAAGAGGCCGAATTGGCCTCTTTCTTTTTTCAATACAGAATACAATATTAATTCACGATCAATTTCTTGGCAACCTTCTGGCTTCCATTGCTGATTTGAAGAATATATATACCTGTTTGCGGGCGATCCATTGAAATGGTTTTGGTCAACCCGGTACTGGTGTCCAAATCGTATGAAGAAATCAGTCGTCCACGTATATCATAAATATCGGCTTTTACTTTTCCGCTGATATCCGATCCAAACTGAAGGCTAAACGCTCCGTTATTTGGATTCGGGACAATTGAAAAACTTTCTGCGGTGAACTCATCCACGGACATTATTTCGGATGTAATAGTGAAAAAATTGTCATTAACATCGAAAAAGATATTGTCAGATCCTTTGATCATCAATTTACAAATACCCGAAGCCTGTCCGATTGGCATCCTAACAGTTTGTGAACCATCATTCGGCGTATTCAGAATAATTGGCTCAGGAAAACTTGTGCCTGCAACATAGCTCAACAAAATATCTACGTTGGCACAATTAATTCCATTTGCATCTGTCCCGGCTACATCCCAAGTGAAGGTTACCAACTGGTTTTGTGCATAAACATTTCCCGCTTCATTCTGAGAGGTTACCACAAATGGCCCTGTGTTTTTTACACTGATGGTTACGTCTTCTTGTGTGCTTTGTCCGCCTAAAACATTATTGTCCCAAACTGTTCCAGTTAGATGGATGGTACGCGGAACATTCGGAATTACTTCCCATGTCGGGGCCAAGTTTCCGGAAAGGATACTGCTCAAATTTGGGAAATACCGCGTGTTTGAAACACTGGCATCAAAAGAACGAAAAATGGGACCTCCAGTGGCACTGGTTAGCGGTGGCATTGTTGCGATTTGCGTATCGGTTTGATCCCAAGAATACATAAAAGTATCATTCTCGGCATCAGTCGCATTCAAAGAAAGCACAAATGCCGTTCCGTAAGGAATATTGTAATCTGGGATCGGTGCAACAACCGGTGCCGAGTTTGCAATGGCGGTCATATCAGGACAATTGCTTGCCGGACCTGTTGTTATATTACCATATATTGCGTTTATACTGACCGCATGAAAAATGGGGTCACTATTGCTTTGAATATTCGGAGGACAAATTCCGGCATAAGCCATTATTGTGGAACCACTTCCCGGTTCTACCGCCGTGGCATTGTTTCGATTGCCACTACAAGAATTATTGAAGGTATGAGGTGCGCCATATTGATGTCCCATTTCGTGCGCAACATAATCAATATCATACGGATCACCGACCGGTGCACTGGTTCCTGTCACGCCCCTTGCTTTGTTGCCTGTGCAAGGTGCATAAAGTTGCGCGAGTCCTCCGGCGCCGGTGCTAAAAGTATGGCCGATATCGTAATTGGAGAATCCAATAACATTGTTGATCACCGTTTGACTTTCATTAATAAGCGCACCTGCATTATTATTGGTAAAAGGGTCAGTGCCACCGTTTAAATAAATGATCAAATCGTTGTTGGGCACCAAGGTCATGGTAAGCGCAACGGCATTTTCATAAATTCCGTTTACCCTATCCATTGTAACCGTGATAGCGGCCAAAACAACCGCCTTCTTTTCGGCATCGGTTCCGCTTCCCATTCCTGCCGCATTCACATGATAGGTGGCATATTCACCGGTGGTGGCCACTGCCAATTCATAGGTGCGTAAAGTGGCATCGTCCACCATAGGTTTGTTCTGCGGACCAACTTCGGGAAGTGGTTCTACTGTTTCGCTTACCATGCATTGCATCATTGACATGGAACGTGAAATATCTTTTCTATTGAAAACCTGATAGATGGATCCTGCCCGGTTCATAGGATTGATGTATTCAAATCCATCGCCGCCCATAACCATTCCATAAATACCTTGATTGGTAATGGTCATTCGAACATGCAATTTTTTGTCTTTGCTGACACCGACATAAGAAGAAATTGAAGGAAATTTCGCTGCCAACCCCGGGCTGAGGGTGTGGGTTTGAAACAGTTCAAACTCATTGAATCCGCCTGAGGAATTGGGAAGTTCCACACTAATGGAACTATTTACCCCATTTCCCCGGAAAGGGGCTTGTAAGGCATATTGTTTAAAATTTTCAAGGTTCAGTCCCAATACTTCATATTCGGATACCTTCGTGTAAGTCTCTAAAATCTTATCCGTAGAGGGTTCTTTTACATCCGAAGACCAAAAATTTCTCGCCTGTGAAAAGGCTAGAATTGGAAACATCAGTAGCATTAATAGCCAAATGGTAGTTTTTTTGTGTTTCATAATTTAGTTTAAATTTTTTAAGGGTTAAATATAAGACAGATATATTAAACAAAAGCGACTTGAATAAAAATAATTACGGTTTTTTAAAATGCATGAACCGAGCCAAACTATTTGGTCCATCTTAACAGTTTAAAACGGGAATTGTAATATATTTACAGCTGTTTAAAAAATTTAATCTTATGAAAAAAACTATTGTACTCCCAATTCTTCTTTTTTTGTTTGTTCCTTTTTCCCACTCACAGGTTAAAGTGCCTCAAGCGAGTCCACATGCATCTTTGGAACAGGTTGTGGGGCTTACCAAAATTGAGGTTGATTATTCCCGTCCCGGCGTGAAAGATAGAAAGATTTTCGGCGAGCTGGTGCCTTATGGTGAATTATGGCGCACCGGTGCGAATCAAAACACCCTTATTGAATTTTCCGATGATGTGGTTATCAATGGAAAAACTTTAAAACAGGGAATTTATTCTGTTTTTACCAAACCGGGAAAAGAATTTTGGCAAATTTATTTTTATAGCGATATACAAAATTGGGGATTGCCCCAAAAATGGACGGATGAAAAGGTAGTGTTGGAAACCCAGGCAAAAGTCCAAGAACTTGCGAATCAAGTGGAAACTTTCACTATTATGCTGAGCGATTTGACCAATAATTCCGCGTCCTTGGATTTTATTTGGGAAAATACGAAAGCATCACTGAAATTTGAAGTTCCCACAGAGGAAAAAGCCATGCAAAGCATTAAAAGCACGCTGAGCGGTGAGGCGAAATGGAGTGACTATTATGCTGCCGCCGATTACTTCTTTTCGGAAGGGAAAGATTTGAAACAGGCTTACGAATGGATCACAACCGCGATAAAAATGAACGAAAAAGCACCTTTTTATGTAATTAGGAAAAAGGCACTCATCGAATATCAACTGGGAATGCGCGAAGAGGCTATCGAATCTGCCAAACAGTCGTTGGAAGCAGCCCAAGAAGCCAAAAACGAAGATTATGTAAAAATGAATGAAGCTTCCCTGAAAGAATGGGGCGCAAAGTAAATTTTTACTGGATTAAAAAGCAAAAACGGCGCGTAATTTTTTACGGGCCGTTTTTTATAGGATTCTTCAAATGAATATTTTGATTCAAGGAGAGGCAATTTAGTGTCTACCTTTTCATTTTAATTCATTATTGGTATTTTTAGTTTCGGAGGGGTTTTCCTTTTTTCAGCATAAACTCCAGACGTTCCAAGGTTTTTCTTTCACCAGCAAGCGATAAAAACGCTTCCCGTTCCAAATCAAGCAAATAATTTTCAGTAACGAATTGCGCTTCCGATAAATCGCCCCCAGACATGACATAGGCAAGTTTATTCGCAATTTTTTGATCGTAATCACTAATGTAATTTCCGGCATTCATTTGGTCGCTTCCCACTAAAAACATTCCAAGCGCCTGTTTCCCCAACACTTTTATATTTTTGCTTGGAATCGGTTTGGTGTAAGCGTTTTCGGCCATGAGTAACGCTTCTTTCTTTGCGATGCTTAACTGTAAATCGGGGTTTACCACCACACGATCTTTTCCTTTTTGGAGAATATTTGAATCAAAAGCTTCATAAGCCGAAGTTGAGACTTTTGCCATTCCTATGGTGAGGAAATTTTCACGAAGCCGGTTCAGTTCCAAATCGCCTTTTGAAAATGAATCTGAGGCTCGCTTCGTCATTTCCTTCGATCCGCCACCACCGGGAATTAGGCCTACCCCAAACTCTACCAAACCAATATAGGTTTCGGCCGCCGCAACCACACGATCGGCATGCAAAGAAAGTTCACAACCGCCGCCCAAAGCCATATTATGTGGTGCCGCAACAGTTGGAATTGAAGAATAACGCATCCGCATCATGGTATCTTGAAAATACTTCACGGCCATGCTCAATTCATCATATTCCTGTTCCACGGCCATCATAAAAATCATTCCTATATTGGCTCCAACGGAAAAATTTTGACCATTATTGGCAACGACCAATCCACGATATTCTTTTTCGGCAAGATCCAAAGCTTTGTTCAAACCATCCAAAACCCCACCGCCCAGGGTATTCATTTTGCTTCGGAATTCCACGTTCAAAATACCATCACCAAGATCTTCTACCACGATTTCTTCATTCTTGAACAATTCCGCCGATTTTCGAATATTGTCCAAGAGAATATACACGTCTTGCCCGGGAACAATTTTATATTCATTTGAATCGATGTCATAATAATAGGAATTCCCATTTTTCAGGTTATAAAAACTCTTGTTCCCCCGTTCCTGCATTTTCTGTACCCAAGCTGCTGGTTTGTATCCTTCGTTTTCAATTAGGTTGAGACCTTCTTGAATTCCGACAGCATCCCAAATTTGGAAAGGTCCGTGTTTCCACCCAAACCCGGCTTTCATCGCATCGTCTATTTTGTATAATTCATCGGTTATTTCCGGAATTCTATGGGAAACGTAAGCGAAAAGTGCTGCAAAATTGTTTCTGTAGAATTCTCCTGTTTTATCTTTCGCTTTTAGAAGAATTTTATAGCGTTCTTCTAAATTATCTGTTTTTTTGGCTTTTTCCAAGCTATCAAAATTGACTTTCTTTTTGTTTCGATATTCCACGGTTTCTAGATCGAGGCTTTTTATTTCGCTGGAATCATCGGAATGTTTGATTTTTTTATAGAAGCCTTGTCCGCTTTTGCTTCCGTACCATTCGTTCTTCATCATGGTTTCAATGAAATCGGGCAATGCGAACAAATTATGTCGTTCATCATCAGGGAGGTTTTTGTACATGCCGTTTGCGACATGCACCAAAGTATCTAGCCCGACCATGTCCACGGTACGAAAGGTAGCCGATTTTGGACGCCCAATTATTGGCCCGGTCAGTTTATCAACTTCTTCTATGGAAAGCCCCAATTTTTTAACGGAATGGAATAAACTCATAATGCTGAAAATTCCAATTCGGTTTCCGATGAAAGCCGGCGTATCTTTTGCCACAACGGATTTTTTTCCGAGGAATTTTTCGCCATACATCCTTAGAAATTCAATCACTTCCGAAGAAGTTTTTGGCCCGGGAATTAGTTCAAACAAACGCAAATAACGCGGTGGGTTGAAGAAATGTGTTCCACAGAAATGTTTTTGGAAATCTTCGCTTCGGTTTTCGCTCATAAAATGAATCGGGATCCCAGAGGTATTGGAACTTATTAATGTTCCGGGTTTTCGATATTTTTCCAGTTTGTCGAAGACCTGTTTTTTTATATCCAAGCGTTCCACGACCACTTCAATGATCCAGTCAGTTTCCGAAACTTTGGAAATATCGTCTTCCAAATTTCCTGTTTTTATGCGTTTTGCAAAATCCTTGTGATAAATGGGGGAGGGCTTCGATTTTAAAGCGGCTTGCAAAGATTCGTTTACAATCCTGTTGCGAACCGGTTTGTCTTCGAGGGTCAATCCTTGTTTTTTTTCCTTTTCGCTGAGTTCTTTAGGAATTATATCCAATAATAAAACTTCCACTCCTATATTGGCAAAATGGCAGGCGATGCCACTTCCCATAATCCCGGAACCAATTACGGCCACTTTATTTATTCTGCGTTTCATCTCTTTTCACTCTATGATAATGCTTCCAAAGCTACACAAAAAGAGGGCAATTCTTTCGGAAAACACAGTATTTTTAAAAGAAAGGATATTCCATCGCATACCTTATTCAAGAAAATTATCTTTCAAAGGAAAATACATAGCCGTCTGCGCCAATATCCTGATCGATGACCAATTCGGAGGCGCTAAGGACATAAACCCCGAAGAAAACATCGTTAATATAAATTTGATTTTCTCCATCTACCGTTGAAAGTTCGTAGGTATATGTTCCAGACTCCAAACCGTCATAAATTGTTTCATCGTCGTTTGGATGCGTATTATTAATGGTGAGCACGGAAGTTTCTTCATTGAAAGTCCATTCTATGGCATCATCTTCAAAATCGGCATTGATTCCGGCAAATCCGCCACTGATATTTTTCAAATCCCATGTTCCTTCAAGGCTTACTTCTGTTTGAGGCCCATTATCATCATCATTGTCACAACTAGTTGCAAAACCGCAAAAAGCCAGCAACAAAATTAAAAAAGTAGTTCTCATAACTTTCAGTTTTTATAAGGTTAGTGACAAGGTAAAAAAATAGTGGGAAAGCATTGTAGTTGTTGGGTTTAGTTTAACGAAATGGAGAATATTTTATGTTTTTATTTGAAAACCAAATCTTTTTTTTAGGTTTTTTGGTGGAAAAATTTTACTGAACTAAAATTGGGTTTCAATATAATATGAAATAAATTTTTCAATAAATTTGCCACGGTTTTGCCGCCTTAGCTCAGCTGGTTAGAGCAGCTGTTTCGTAAACAGCAGGTCGGGGGTTCGAATCCCCTGGGTGGCTCCACGGGGTGTAGCGCAGCCCGGTTAGCGCGCGTCGTTCGGGACGACGAGGCCGGAGGTTCGAATCCTCTCACCCCGACTTTTTGGTTTATTATTTTTAATTTCTCGTTTATTTTAATGACTTTTCCAAACTGTCGTGCCAAAAATCAAATCCGGTTTTCTTTATCTTTTTATTGTTTATCCTAGAACCTTCCAAAATCATGGATGATTGTTCCCCGAGGATCAGTTTGATCAAAAAAGCGGGCGCATTCGGCAAGATGCTTTTTTTATTTACTGATGCGAGCAATTTTTCAGCGAAATGATTCATAGTAATATGCTCGGAAGAAACGGCGTTGAAAATACTTCCAACATTGTTTTCCAATAAAAAGAGATACATTCGGCATAAATCATGCACATCTATCCAAGGCAGATATTGCTTGCCATTTCCTACCGCCGGGGTGATTCCCCGCTTCGCCAATGGAACCAACTTTTCATAAATACCTCCATCTTTTCCAATCACAACTCCTTGTCGCAAAATCGAAACCTTACAATCCAATACTTGGAACTTTTGTGCGGCATTTTCCCATTGTTGACAAACCCGTGCCAAAAAATCATTTCCGCCGCCTGATTCTTCATTGAAAATTTGATCGGTTGTTACGGCACCATAAAAACCCACCGCCGAGGCAGAAAGAAAGTGATTAATCGGAAACATATTTTCAGAAACATAGCGGAACAGTAAATTAATGGAATCTATTCGGCTGTTTATAATTATTTTCTTCCTTTTTTCCGTCCATCGTTTGGAACCAATGTTGGCACCGGTAAGATTGATTATTGCTCCCACATTTTCAAAAGCTTTTTTGTCAATTGTTCCCTTTTCGACATCCCAAGAAAAATATTTTATGTTGGGTTTATCGCTTAGTTTTCTTCTGGTCAATAAAGAAAGCGTATATCCATTTTCTGTTAGATGAGTGGTCAAATGTTTTCCAATAAATCCGGTGGCGCCTGCCAAGAGTATCTTTTTCATAAATTTTCTTTCTTTTTATCCAGTTTGCGCAAATACATTCGGAAAGATTTTCCGTTGAAATAAATCTTAATCCACATCAAACTTAGTTCTTTGAAATCAAACAGGGAATTTTAATCCTTTACTGCCTTTTTATAAGCCGATAAAGCCCTCTCCCGGGCTTTTTTATGAATGACAATGGGTTCTGGATAATCTACTGTGCCTATTTCCGGCACCCATTTTTGTATGTATTCATAATCTTTATCGTATTTTTTGATTTGGGTGGTCGGATTAAAAATCCGGAAATATGGTGCCGCATCACAACCGCAGCCCGCGATCCATTGCCAGTTGCCATTGTTGGATGCCAATTCGTAATCGTTAAGTTTTTCGGCAAAATAGGCTTCACCCCAACGCCAGTCAATCAACAAATCTTTCACGAGAAAACTGGCCACTACCATCCGGACGCGGTTGTGCATATAGCCGGTTTTGTTCAGTTGTCGCATCCCCGCATCCACCAGCGGAAAACCCGTTTCGCCCCGGCACCACAATAAAAATTCTTTTTCGTTATTGCGCCATTCAATTGCATCGTATTTACTTTTAAAAGCCTGATTTACCACCTTCGGAAAATGATACAGGATTTGCATAAAAAATTCCCGCCAAATCAATTCCGATAGCCAAATGTCGTTGTGTTTCAAACCAAAAGCTACACATTTCCGGATGCTGATGGTACCAAAACGCAATGCGATTCCCAATCGGGTGGTGCCATTCTCTGCAGGAAAATCGCGAGTTTTATCATATTCGTCAATAATTTCGCTTTCTATGGTTGGTTGAATAAATTTCATATCAGTTTCTTCAAATCCGATATCTTTCAGAGAATGGATTTTTTTGAATGACTGCTGAAATAAATTTTGCCAATTCATTCTCACCGATTCATAATCGCTCTTTTGTAAAGTTTTCCGCCACTTTTTAGCATAAGGCGTATAAACAATATATGGATTGCCGTCATCTTTAACCACCTGGCTTTTATCAAAAATAACCTGATCTTTAAAGGCTTTAAAAAGAATATTTTTCTCCTTAAAATATGTGTAGATTTCTTTATCTCTTTTTATGGCATCGGGTTCATAATCGCGGTTGCAAAAAACAGCCTGAATATTATAATTGGCCGATAAGCTTTTAAAAACGGCCGGCGGTGTACCAAAAAAAGTCGTGAGCCGACTGCCTTTTTCTTTTAATTTTGCATTTATAGCTTGCAACGCCTGCCAGAAATAATCCACGCGGCGGTCTTGTCTGTTTTCTAGTTTCCCCAAGATCTCTTTATCGAAAATAAAAATCGGTAGCACCGGAAAATCAGATTCCAAAGCTTTCAGCAATCCAATATTGTCTTTTAACCGCAAATCGCGACGGAACCAAAATATACTGACTTTACTTTTTTCCGACATACGGATTTTTTTCAGGAATGAAGGAAACGTGATTTAAGGCAGAACCAAGGAGTATTTTTCCTTTATTTTTCATCCCAATATTATTTTTTTGAAAAAGTTAAAAATGGATTGGTTTTTCGGTTTTGATAGCCGTGAATGCTTATATTCAAAAAAACAAGAACAGCTACAATAATGGAGGTCCAGAACACCACAGTACTCACCCCCTGATTGGCAACGGCAATAGCGATTAATGCCCAAACACCCACCAGGGCAAATTCCCGCATATTTCGGTTCCAGATCATAAAAATATTAATAATACCAGCTACTATTATCATAATAACCGCCCAGGAAATCTCCGAAATACCGAAACCATTCCAGCCGATCTTCGTGAGATAGACCGCTACATTTGCAATAATAGCCACTGAAACCCAACCCGAATAAAGGCAAAAAGGCCACCAGACAAATGCAAATTTTTTCAGCGGCGGATTATCGATTTCCATTCTGGTATTTACAACTATTTTCAAAAGGGAAAAGAGCAAAACGGCGATTAAAAGTACCGAAAGAAGGATGTAATCATTCAGGAAAACCACCACCCATAAGCTGTTGGCGATACAGGAAATAATGAACCACCAACCTATTTGCTCCACCGTGTGATCATCTTTTACCTGCTTAAAGAGGCTACGGCCCTGATAAATAACAAAGCCTATCAATAATAAATAAATGACTCCCCAAATTGAAAAGGCATAGCCCGCCGGAGTGAAATAATTTTCATATTTTGCCGAAATATCTGCCATTGTTTTGCCGTTGAAAACTCCGGTATTAGAAAGATAATTCATCACAATAGTAACTACTAGAGCCACTCCGTTTCCTATTTGCAGTGTTTTTTTCATCGTTTTTGATTATTGGTTTTCGAGGGCAATTCTTTTAATAAAGATAAAAAATACTTTGTAGGTATGGAGAGTCATCTCGAACAGCCAGCGTACAGATAACACACCACTCCAATTTCTATTTTTTGGCCGCTCAGGTAAAAATATATCCCAAACGTGATTTCAACTTGTCGTTTTTAACGAGCTTGTGATTCGTTTCTCGGTCTTCTGAAAAAGTGGGGGGCTTCAAATTTAAATTTTTGGCAGCCTGAGTGTAATATTCTTTGCGTGCAGAATGATCATCTGAAACGGCATTGAAAATTTCCCCGGTAATTTTTTCTTCAATAATTTGGCTGATGATGGCAATACAATCATCGCGATGTATCATATTTACGGGAGCATTCCCGTTGGGCAAATCTTTTTTACCTGTCATATATTTTACAGGATTTCTATTGCCCCCGGTCAAGCCGCCAAAACGGATTACCGTGGTTTCAAAAGAAGGATTTTGAAGCAGTATTTTTTCGGCTTGCAAAAGCGCATTTCCCGAATCGCTTCCTGCCTTCCCGGGCATTGTATCCGCTTCGCCTACCGCACCCGCAAATTTAGGATAAACAGAAGTAGAACTCACGAAAATGACAAATTCTATGGGAGAATTGATAACCGCTTTTTTAACGGACAGAATTTGTCGGATATGTAATTCAATGACATCATCTCGTTTTCGACCCGGTGGAATGTTCAATACAAGCACGTTGGCATTCCAAAAATCAGTATTCTTTTTAGGAGTTTCCAACTCCGGGGTCAGCCGTATAAGAAAGGGAGCAATCGATTCGGCTTGCAGCAGTTCCAGTTTTTCCTTTGAAGTAGTGCTTCCTTTAACTACGTGTCCTTTGTGAACCAAATGCTTTGCCAACGGAAACCCCAGCCAACCACATCCTAAAATACTGATAATCATATAAAAAAATTTTATGTTTTGGGAACTACTCTGGTTTTAGTGTTGGCTCCTTTTTTATTTGCTGAAAGAGGTAAACTTCGGGACCCAGTTTTGCGTAAAATTTCATTTTTCTTAAACCGTTGGAAGAAGTAGAGCACCAGCAAAAATTGGGTATAACCATA
>DASSWN010000095.1:0-13178 GCA_035704905.1 Flavobacteriaceae bacterium | reverse complement strand
ATCCCATTCCGGGTATGTTTGGCATTCCTTGTTTTGCTACGGTAGCAAGCTCGGTTTCGTTAACGGAAGTCGCTTTTTTGATTGCCTTGTTCAAGGTTACTATCAGATAATCTTCCAACTGGTCTTTGTCGTTCAGCAATTCGTCATCAATGGAAATTGTTTTGATTTCCCGGTTGGCAGTCAACGTGATTTTCAATAAACCATCACTGGAAGATTCGTCCAAAAGCACGGTGTCCATCCGCTTTTTAGCTTCTTCTACTTTTTGTTGGGTTTCTTTGAGTTTGGCCATCATGCCCATCATATCTCCAAACATAGCTTTTTTTTTTATTTCAACAAAGATAGGATTTTGCTGGTAAAGACTAAGCCTTCACCTTAAAAAAGCATTGTTCAAATTTCCTATCTTTGCTTTCTTTGTAAAACGTCAAAAAATCCTTCTATTGAAAAACCTTAAGATTCCGCCTATCGCCAAAAAAAATCCGGTTCCACTTGAAAAACATGGTGACCTTCGGATTGATAACTATTATTGGCTAAAAGATCGCGAAAACCCGGAAGTGATCGATTACCTAAATCGTGAAAACGCCTACAACGACCAAATGACGGCACATACGAAAAAATTTCAGGAAGATCTTTTCTTGGAAATGAAAGCGCGGATAAAGGAAAACGACGAGTCGGTTCCGTACAAATACAACGGCTATTGGTATTTTGTAAAATATGAAACCGGAAAAAATTATCCGCTGTATTTTCGAAAAAAAGAAACTTTGGACGCCGAAGAAGAATTGCTTTTCGATTGCAATGAAATGGCACAGGGACATAGTTATTTTCACCTCGCGGGAATAAATATTAGTGAAGACAACCAATTGGTTTCTTTCGGACTGGACACGGTTGGTAGAAGAAATTATGTGTTGCAGGTAAAAAATCTTGCCACTAGAGAAATTTTTCCGATGAAAATTGAAAACACAACCGGCGGTTCTACTTGGGCAAGCGACAACAAGACCTTGTTCTATACTCGGAAAAACGAAGAAACCCTCCGTTCCGATAAAATTTTCAAACATGTTCTCGGAACTTCCCCGGAAGATGATGCACTAATTTATTTTGAGGAAAACGAAACCTTCCACATTCATATTTATAAGTCGAAATCCAAAAAATATTTGATAATTGGTGCGCACAGCACGGTTTCCGATGAATTTAGCATTCTGGAAGCCAATGATCCGAGCGGTCTGTTTCGGGTTTTTCAACCCAGAAAAAGGGGACTGGAATATGCGATCTCCCATTATGAAAATCATTTTTATATTCTCACGAACCAAAATGGCGCTACCAATTTCAAAATGATGCAAACGCCGGTTCAGGAAACTTCCGAAGAAAATTGGGAAGAAGTGATTGGCCATCGGGAAGACGTGTTGCTGGAAGATTTTGACCTTTTCAAAAACCATTGTGTTCTCAGCGAACGTTCGCAAGGTTTGAACAAAATCCGAATTATGCGTTGGGACAAAACCGCCGATTATTATTTACCTTTTGACAATGAAACCTATATGGCCTCCACAGGCAATAATCCTGATTTTGAGACCAATATACTACGTTATGTCTATAATTCCATGACCACTCCGGCTTCGGTGATTGATTTCAATATGGACACGCAAGAAAGCCTTATAATGAAGGAACAGGAAGTTTTGGATCCGAATTTTGACAAAACCAATTATTTTTCTGAACGCTTATGGGCCACAGCGGAAGATGGCGTAAAAATCCCTATGTCGGTGGTGTACAAAAAAGGTATTGAATTAAATGGTAAAAACCCATTGTTGCAATATGGCTACGGAAGTTATGGCCACACCGAAGATCCATCGTTTTCCACCACCCGGTTGAGTTTGTTGGACCGCGGATTTATTTTTGTCATCTCGCATGTTCGCGGCGGTGAATATTTGGGAAGGAATTGGTACGAAGACGGAAAATTGTTGAGAAAGAAAAACAGCTTTGAGGATTTCATTGCTTGCAGCCGATTTTTGATTGAAAAAAAATATACTTCCCCGCAACATTTGTACGCCATGGGAGGTTCTGCTGGTGGATTATTGATGGGCGCAATTATGAACATGGCACCGCATCTTTATAATGGAATTATCGCTTCCGTGCCCTTTGTGGATGTGCTGACCACCATGTTGGACGACAGCATTCCATTAACGACCGGGGAATATGACGAATGGGGAAATCCGAATGACAAGGAATATTACGAGTATATGAAAGAATATTCGCCCTATGACAATGTTTCAGAAAAAAACTATCCAAATCTTTTGGTTACGACCGGCTTGCACGATTCACAAGTGCAATATTGGGAACCGGCAAAATGGGTCGCAAAATTGCGGGAACTAAAAACCGGGAATTCCATATTATTGTTGCACACCAATATGGAAGCAGGTCACGGCGGGGCTTCGGGCCGATTTGAAGCCTTGAAAGAAACCGCTGAAGAATTTGCTTTTATCTTGGATTTGGAAGGAAAAATGGATTTGGAAGGAAAAAAAGATATTTAAAAAAAATAATGTAAATTTGCCCTGTTTTTATACCCCTGATTTGGATTTTTTGTCGGGAGTTCTAATTGTAAAAAGAATTCGTCCATGAAAGAAGATTTACAAGTTTATGAGAATGTTTTGCAACTCATTGGCAACACCCCACTCATAAAACTCAACAAGATCACCCAAAATTTTCCCGGAAAATATTACGCAAAAGTAGAGGCTTTCAATCCCGGCCACTCGACAAAAGATCGCATCGCATTGTACATTATCGAAGAGGCAGAACGTACCGGAATTTTGAAACCCGGCGATACCATTATCGAAACCACTTCCGGAAATACGGGCTTTAGTTTGGCCATGGTAAGTATTATCAAAGGTTATGAATGTATTTTGGCGGTCAGTTCAAAATCGTCAATGGATAAAATTGATATGCTGAAAACCATGGGCGCGAAGGTTTATGTTTGTCCCGCGAATGTTTCCGCCGACGATCCGCGTTCGTATTATCAAGTCGCGAAACAATTGCACGAAGAAATCAAAGGTTCGGTTTACATCAATCAGTATTTCAACGAATTGAATATTGACGCACATTACAAAACCACAGGTCCCGAAATTTGGGAACAAACCGAAGGAAACATTACGCATCTTATTGCTTGCAGCGGCACCGGGGGAACCATTTCGGGAACGGCGCGATATTTAAAAGAACAAGCCGAAAAGGCCGGAAAAACCATCAAAATTATTGGGATTGATGCTTATGGTTCCGTTTTGAAAAAATACCATGAAACCAAAGAATTCGACGAAAATGAAATTTATCCGTATCGAATAGAAGGTTTGGGAAAAAATTTAATTCCTACAGCAACGGATTTCGAAATTATCGATAAATTCGTAAAAGTTTCCGATGAAGCAGCCGCCCATACGGCCCGCGAAATTGCAAAAAGCGAAGGACTTTTGGTGGGCTACACCAGTGGCGCGGCCATTCAGGGTTTAAAACAATTGGAAGAAGAAGGCGAGTTCGACAAAAACAGCAATGTGGTCGTTATTTTTCCCGACCATGGTTCGCGTTACATGAGCAAAATCTACAGCGACGATTGGATGCGCGAACAAGGTTTTTCCGACAGCGAAAACAATGTCGATGCTGAGAAAATTGAATTTATAAAATAGTTTTTCTTCATACTAAAAGAAGTGTTCCGCAAGTGTGGGGCACTTTTTGTTTTTTCACGATAAGAAGAAAGGCGTTAAATTAATCATAAAGTACGGATTTTTTGTACTTTTGCATCATACCTAACTCCGAATTTCATGAAAGATCTATTCGACAAAATTTATAAAGACAAAGGTCCCTTGGGAAAATGGGCCTCACAAGCAGAGGGTTATTTTGTTTTTCCAAAATTGGAAGGGGAAATTGGCCATCGAATGAAATTTCAAGGAAAAGAAGTCATTACGTGGAGCATCAACGATTATTTGGGTCTGGCGAACCATCCCGAAGTTAGAAAAGTCGATGCCGAGGCCGGTGCTAAATATGGTTCTGCCTATCCGATGGGTGCTCGAATGATGAGCGGCCACACGTCATTGCATGAAAAATTGCAGGACGAACTGGCCGAATTTGTCCAAAAGGAAGCGGCTTATTTGCTCAATTTTGGCTACCAAGGAATGGTTTCGACCATCGATGCGCTGGTTTCCAAAGATGACGTGATCGTTTATGATGTCGATGCGCATGCTTGTATTATTGATGGGGTTCGTTTGCATTTAGGAAAGCGGTTCACCTATAAACATAATGATTTAGAGAGCATTGAAAAGAATCTGGCTCGGGCCGAAAAAATTGCCGAACAAACCGGTGGAGGAATTCTTTTGATTTCAGAAGGTGTGTTTGGAATGCGCGGCGAGCAAGGAAGGTTGAAAGAAATCGTCGCACTCAAAGAAAAGTACAATTTCCGACTCTTCGTTGACGATGCCCACGGATTTGGCACATTGGGAAAAACCGGTGCCGGAACGGGCGAGGAGCAAGGCGTTCAAGATAAAATAGACGTCTATTTTGCCACTTTTGCAAAGTCTATGGCAAGTTCGGGGGCTTTCATCGCTGCCGACAAAGAAATCATCGATTATTTGAAATACAATCTGCGATCTCAAATGTTCGCCAAATCATTGCAAATGCAATTGGTGGAAGGTGCTTTGAAACGTTTGGACATGTTGCGTAGCATGCCGGAATTGAAAGAAAAATTGTGGCAAAACGTCGATGCGCTTCAAAACGGGTTGCGAAAACGCGGTTTCGACATTGGCACAACCCAGAGTTGTGTTACGCCGGTTTACTTGAAAGGAAGCATTCCGGAAGCCATGGCTTTAGTGAAAGATTTACGTGAAAATTATGGGATTTTCTGTTCCATTGTCGTTTATCCCGTTATTCCAAAAGGAATGATTCTATTGCGAATGATCCCAACCGCTTCACATACCATGGAAGATATTCAAGAAACCTTGGAAGCTTTTTCCGCCATTCGCGACCGCTTGGAAAGCGGCGTGTACAAAAGGCTATCGGAAACTGCTGCGCAAACTACGGAGTAAAAAAGTCGATCTTCAATTTGTCGGGGTTTTGGAATATTTAGTTCAAGAACTCATGGACAGGGAATACGGTTTCCGTCATCTTTTTCGGGTACTAGTCAAATATTCCTCTGCTGTCATTACTGGGATCAACGATTTTTTAAAATCTTTTCCATTTCTCGTAATTATTATTTCGCAATTGGAATCTACGGCACTAAAATATTGAAGCGAATCTTCAAAATCCCTAAAAGCTGAATTCAGTCCTTTTTCAATGGTATATTCGTCTAATTTACAGATTTCGCTAATGATTTTAAATTTTCTAAGTTTCTCCTTTGCGATTTCGGGCGTTTCACTTTTTGCAAGAAAATAATTCACTGTTGCATAAGAAATAGGAGAGGCCACCATTTTTATTTTTCCTATAACCGCCAAAGTTGCCAATTTTGCAATAGGTTCATAAAAAGGGTGTCTTTCCCCAAGAAAATCCAACATAATATTTTGTGTCGATGAAAAGTCTATTTTTCATTTGTGTTTCTCCATTAAATAGTCCGAATATTCTTTTTTGTAATCCAAATCATTGGGAATGCTTGTTCCTGTTGAAATGCTTTTTACAAAAGGGGAAATTTGAAACTCATCTTTTTTATTTTCTGTAGTTAATGATTGAAGATAGAATTCAATGAGTCGAGATAAGCTCATTTTTTTATCGGAAGCATACTTTTTAGCTTTCTCGATAATTTCTTGATTAAGTTTTAATGTCAGTTTTGTATCCATTGCATTTTATTTATACGTACCAAAGTAACTAAACAATCCGTATTTTTTGAATTTTTGTGGTGGTTTTTTTGATAAGGGACCCCACTCAAAATAACATAAAACCATCATAAAGTGCAGATATACAAATAATAATCTCAGTATTTGGAACAACCTTGCACAATCTAAGTCAAGGTCAATATTTTTACAACTGTTTGTTCGGTTCCCGATTTTTATCATATTTGATATCGCTTAGAACGGAAGCTTTTATCCCAATATAGAAATACCATGATTCACGGATTCCAAAAGGTGTCCAGTTGAAACTCATGGACCAACTTTCCAAATCGCGCTGGAAACGGAATTGCGTGTAGGTAAAACCTCTGTTTTTTATATCGTAACCCGAAGAAACTCCGACCGACCATCGGGGCGTAAGATCCACATTCCCTGAAAACATAATGGAATGCGAAGAAATTTCGTTCTGCCGCGCGTTGTTGCTATAAGTCATGGTATAAGCCAAGCGCAAATCCCACGGAAGTGCATAATGGTAGCGTTCAGTATCGTTTACAAGGGGTTCTTTATCTTCGGTTTCTTCATCGAACGTATTGGCATCTTCGATGGAATTGTTTGGTTTTCCAAATAAATCATCTGCACGTCCCCCATTTCGAAAGGTTTCGTTTTGCAATTCATTGGTGTTCCTTTTGGTACTGTCAAAAGTGCTGTTAGAAAAAGAATATCCAAAACTGACATTTCCGCGCGTTAGCCGGAAAAGACTTCCGCCGTTGTCGATGTTCCAAGTGTCTATTCGTTGGTTATTGTTGTTCAAAGCATACATATCCAATTCTCCCCGAAAATTAATATCCAGTTTGTCTTGGATAATAGGAATGGTTCCGCTGACATTAATGGGACTTAAATTCAAGGAATCCGCCGATAAATTATAAGCGGTGCTGAAATTCAAATTGTTCAACAAAGTAATTTTCTTTGGTTCCAATTCCAAGCCTGTACTGTCTCTATCACGAACTTTTGCTTCAAAATTATTGGAAAGCGAAAAGTTGATACTGCTGGAATATCTTTCCCCCGGCGCGCCATACAGGCTTCCTTGAAACGGACTGTAAGAAACCACTTCATCTTCCAAACCGGCCATTCCCGGAACCACATAATTATCGTAATATTCATCAAAACCCGGATTGATATTGTAGCTAATGGAAGGTCGCATCACGTGGCGCAGGGCCTGTATTTTTTTGTCTTTCCCAAAATTCACCAAACCATAAACCGTTGTTCCCACACTGGTATTGAAATTGTAGGTTCTGTAAGCTTCAAAACCATTTACGGTATCCGTAACCACTTCTTGAAGATTTTGATCATACGATTTTTTATAGGTTTTAAAAACCCAGGTTTCATTAAAATTTGTCCCAGCGGAAACACTCAAATAATTAAACAATTTGAAGTTTGTACTTATCGGAATACTATGTTGTGCGCCATAAACAGCTTTCTCAAACATTTCGGGCTTGAAAAAAAGCGAATCTGTTGTGTTGAACCTGTTTTCCGCGCGCAAACTGTACTGGAAATTGATGTTTTCGATCATTCCTTTTTTCACGCCACTTTTGGGCTGGAAAGGATAAATTCGGGCCATACTTGCTTGCAATGTCGGTAGAGTCATGTTGATTTCCTTGGTGTTTGTATTTTGGGAATGTGTGCCCGTTAAACTCAAGTTCACCTGTGGATCGCCCGAAAATGTTTTGGAATACGATACCGAAGAACTCATGGTGTTATTTAGGAAATTTCCCGCATTATTTTGGTTAATAGACCGCTTGTAATACGTGCTGCTACCCAAATTCACCGATGCCGAAAACCGCGAAGAAGGGTTTGCTTTTGGGTCTTGCCGATGCGACCATCGAATATTGTAAATTGACGATTCCGAATAATCTGGAAAACCGGGTTCGCTAACCAACAATTTTTCATACCGAAAACTCACATTGCCCGCAAATCGATACCGCAAGGCATAATTTGAGCCAAGTCGCAATCCATAACTTCCATTGGTGTAATAATCGCCCAAAACGGAAAGATCGAAATAATCGCTCACCGCAAAATAATAGCCTCCATTTTGTAAAAAATAACCGCGGTTCCGATTATCGCCAAAGGAAGGAAGAATAAATCCGGAAGTGCGTTCGTTTGTCAACGGAAAATACCCAAACGGAAGTGCCAACGGGGTAGGAACGTCCATAATATACATTTCTACCAATCCCGTAACAATTTTTTCCCCCGGCACGAATTTTATTTTTCGGGCATAGAAATAATATTCCGGGTCTTCAATATCCTCGGCCGTGGTGAATTTTACATGTTTCATGAAATACACCGAATCATTTTCGCGCTTTGTAACTTCTGCTTTTACCTTGAACGCACTTTCTTCGGTACGTGAGCCATAAATTAGGGCCTTTTTTGTTTCAAAATTAAAACGGATGCTATCGGGTTCCACCACACGTTGACCTTGTTTGAAAACCGGCGCTTGCATATAATTACCCAAAGAATCGACAATTCCGTATGCGTAAACCTCATTTTTTTCGTTATTCAGAATAATAAGACCGGCATTTAAGGAAATATCGCCGTATTCGATACTCGCTTCATTATAAAGATACATTTTGTTTTCGGCCCGGGAAAGCCGCATATAGTCTTTGGCAAAATGAACTACTTTATCGGACAACAGTGGCTGTTTCACTTTTACGGAATCGATTCGCACGGTATCCAGTAAGGTCGGGTTCGGAATTTCCGTGGTCAAACTGTCGGAAACTTCCATTTTTGAAACTTTCAGCGTATCAATGTCTTGCGCAAAAGTATTTTGGGAGAACAACACGCCCAAAATACAGCAAAAAAGTATGTGAAGTATGTTTGTCCGCAATGCTAAGAGTGCTATTTTTGTTCTTGTGCAAATGAATGAAAATTTAAACCAGTTCGCTGTTTTGGCGTACTTTTTGAAAGTTCCAAAATTACATATATTTTTTAAAGCGTTCTTGTCAATTTATAAATAAGGGTTTCAATTTTGTCCCGCATTAAAAATGAATTTTTATGAAAGCGATAAAGTGGTTTTGCTTTTTATGCGTTTTTTCCATTTTCTTTTCCAATTCCTATGGCCAAGCCAACAATACCGACAAATTTGTGGTGGTGCTTGACGCGGGCCACGGCGGAAAAGATCCGGGAACAAATGGCAACGGATTTATTGAAAAGGATATTGCATTGGGAATCACAAAAAAAGTTGGGGAAATCCTCGAAAAGCACGCTGATATCAAAGTATTGTACACCAGAAAAAAAGATATTTTCATTGGGTTGGATGAACGCGCCGAGTTTGCGAACGATGCGTATGCGAATTTGTTTGTTTCTGTTCATTGCAACGCCAACCGCAGTTCCAGTCCGTATGGTTCCGAAACCTATGTTTTGGGACTTCACCGCAATGAAGACAACCTAAAAGTGGCGATGCGCGAAAATTCTGTGATTTATTTAGAGGAAAACTATGAAGTAACCTACAACGGTTTCGACCCAAATTCACCTGAATCATATATTGGCATGACTTTGATGCAAGCCGAATATTTGGATCAAAGTATTTTGTTGGCCGCTGATGTTCAGAAAAATTTCACCGATAATTTAAAACGGAAAAACAGGGGGGTGAAGCAAGCAGGATTTTTGGTGCTTCGGAAAACCTATATGCCCAGTATTTTGGTGGAAACCGGGTTTTTGAGCAACGATAAGGAAGGAAAGTACTTAAATTCGGCCAAAGGTCAGAAAGAGATGTCGGAAGCCATCGCACAAGGAATCATTAATTATAAAAACAGCATTGATCTCAATATTGTGGAAATGGCCGAAATTACCCAAACCACAAGCAAAACCGAATTGTACGAAGGAATTGTTTTTAAAGTTCAGTTAGCGGCGAGTTCGCGCAAACTGGATACGAAGCCTTATAATTTCAAAGGTTTGGAAGGGGTTTCGCGTAGTAAAGAAGGCTCGCTCTATAAATACTATTATGGGGGTACTTCCGATTACCTCAAAATACAAGAAAAACATAGGAAGGCCAAAGAAAGTGGATTTCCGACCAGCTACATTGTGGCCTTTCGCGAAGGAAAAAAAATAACGGTCACCCAAGCCTTGAAAACAAAAATAAAATAAGGTTTCTTTTTCTGCGAAGTTTCCTTAAATTTGCGGCAAACAATACCTATCTCTTTTGAAATTAACACGGGAAGCCAAAACAGGATTGCTGGCAGTTGCGGCGATTATTTTATTTATTTTCGGTTACAGCTTTTTAAAAGGGCAGAACCTTCTAAGTTCCGATCGTACTTTTTATGCGGTCTATGACGATGTCGGCGGGCTTTCTTCTTCTTCCGCAATTCATATCAACGGGCTGCAAGTGGGCAAAGTGTCCAATATTTCCTTTATTAATGGGAAAGGACAATTATTGGTTACCATGAACCTTTCCAATGATTTCACTTTTTCAAAAAACAGTATTGCAAAGATCACTTCCGATGGAATTATCGGCGGAAAATCCATGACCATCGAACTGGCTTCGGGCGGACCAACCGCACAATCCGGTGACACACTTGCCGGCCGTATCGAAAAAGGCTTGATTGAAAGCGTTGGTTCGAAACTCGAACCTTTGCAGAAAAAAGTGGAAAGCGCCATTGTGAACGCCGATTCATTAATTAGTGGAATCAATCATGTGTTGGGGCCAAATACCCGTAAAGATTTGAAGACGGCAATCGCCGATTTGAGCAAAACCATGGCGGCTTTTAAAGGAACTTCCAGTTCTTTGGAAAAATTGCTCACTGAAAATGACGAAAAATTGAATCGCACCTTTACCAATTTGGATGAAATGAGCACCAATTTCAATCAGCTTTCAGATACGCTTGCCCATCTTGATATTAAAAAATTAGTAGGAAACCTTCAAAACGTGGTTTCCGATTTTGAGAAAATTTCCTCAAATTTGGAACAAGGAAATGGCACTTTGGGAAAACTGCTGAACGATGAAGCCGTTTATACCAACCTTGAAAATGCCACCAAGCAATTGCAAGAATTGTTGCAAGATATTAAACTGAACCCCGACCGCTATGTCCATATCTCTGTTTTTGGTGGAAAAGCGGATAAATACGAACCTCCCAAAGACCCCACAAAATAAGCGATATGCAAGTTCTGGCACAAATTCTTTTTATTGCGGCCCTCCTTTTTGGGATTGGTTTCTTTATTCGAAATGTGCGTCGGCTGATCCGGAATATCAAGTTGGGAAAGAAACTGGATCGAAGTGATCGCAAAAACGAACGTTTTGCGAATATGGCCCGCGTTGCCTTGGGTCAATCCAAAATGGTGAAACGGCCCATTGCCGGAATCCTGCACATTTTCGTTTATGTCGGGTTTGTGATCATCAATATTGAAGTTCTGGAAATCATTCTCGACGGAATTTTCGGTACGCATCGTTTGTTCTCATTTTTAGGCGGATTTTACGATTTTCTCATTGCCTCGTTTGAAATTCTTGCATTTCTCGTTCTATTTGGTGTCATAGTCTTTTGGATTCGAAGAAATATCATCCGGATCAAGCGATTTTGGGCCAGCGAAATGACTTCATGGCCAAAAAATGATGCCAACAATATTCTTTATTTTGAAATGATATTGATGGTTTTATTTTTAACCATGAATGCTGCCGATTATCAACTTCAAACCTTGCAAATAGCGCATTATGCAAAAGAATCGGGTATTGCGGGTGCCTTTCCAATAAGCCGGGTTTTATGGCCTTGGTTTGAGAATTTGACGGTTGAAACACTAATTATAGTTGAACGGGTGGCTTGGTGGGCACATATTTTGGGGATTTTGTTCTTCCTCAATTATTTGTATTATTCCAAACATCTTCACATCATATTGGCTTTCCCAAATACCTATTTTATCAAATTGAAACCCAAAGGAGAGTTTGATAATTTGGAAGCGGTTACACAGGAAGTGAAAATGATGATGGATCCGGACGCCGATCCGTATGCCGCGCCACCGGAAGAAACAGAAGAATCGATACCCGAAAAATTTGGCGCAAGCGATGTGACCGATTTAACTTGGGTTCAGTTGCTGAACGCTTATACTTGCACAGAATGTGGTCGTTGCACGGATGAATGTCCGGCTAACCAAACCGGGAAAAAACTTTCCCCACGAAAAATTATGATGGATACCCGCGATCGATTGGAAGAAGTGGGAAAAAATATTGAAGAAAACAAGGAATTCAAAGAAGACGGAAAACAGCTCTTGGATGATTACATTACCCGCGAAGAATTGTGGGCCTGCACCACTTGCAATGCCTGCGTGGAAGCTTGCCCCGTGGGAATCGACCCCTTGTCCATTATTGTCGATATGCGCCGCTATTTGGTCATGGAACAAAGCGCGGCCCCGGCCGAATTAAACAACGCGATGGGAAATATTGAAAACAATGGCGCGCCATGGCCCTATAATCAAATGGACCGATTGAATTGGGCGGAGGAAGAAGTAGGCAGAAACGGCAGTAAGCAGTAGCAGTTGGCAGTAAGCAGTAGCAGTTGGCAGTAGCAGTTGGCAGTAAGCAGTGACAGTAGGCAGTAGGCAGTGACAGTAGGCAGTAGGCAGTAGCTTTGTGGTTAAATAATTTCCTGCAAGGTTTCCAAAACCTTGTAGGTATTTAGAGAATATATTTTCTTTTGGACCAAAAATCTAAAGAGAGACCCAAAAGGTCAAAGAAGACCTTGCAGGGAAAATTTCAAGAAAAAATAAAATCATGCCTGAAAAAATAAAAGTCCCCACAATGGCGGAATATATGGCGGAAGGCAAAAAACCCGAAGTATTGTTTTGGGTGGGTTGTATGGGAAGTTTTGACGACCGCGCCAAAAAAGTTACCAAAGCTTTCGTGAAATTGTTGCACCGCGCAAAAGTCGATTTTGCAGTTTTGGGCACCGAAGAAAGTTGCACCGGCGATCCGGCCAAGCGCGTCGGGAACGAATTTTTATTCCAAATGCAGGCGGTGACGAACATTGAGGTTTTGAACGGCTACGAAATAAAAAAAATTGTTACGGCCTGTCCGCACTGTTTCAACACCATCAAAAATGAATATCCTGAATTGGGCGGAAATTACGAAGTGATGCACCATACCCAATTTTTAAAATCCCTTTTGGAAGAAGGAAGATTGAAAGTTGAAGGTGGAAAATTCAAAGGAAAGCGCATTACTTTCCACGATCCTTGTTATTTGGGCAGGGGAAATGGCGAATATGAAGCTCCGCGTGATTTGCTCCGAAAATTGGAAGTGGAACTCGTGGAAATGCGAAAATGCAAAAGCAGCGCGCTGTGTTGTGGTGCCGGTGGCGGACAAATGTTCAAAGAACCAGAAAAAGGGAATAAAGACGTGAATATTCTACGAACCGAACAAGC
>DASSWN010000215.1:0-51113 GCA_035704905.1 Flavobacteriaceae bacterium | reverse complement strand
CAGCGGCTTTCCTATTCCTACAAAAAAACGGGGGAGCACATCAAAGCCATGGAAATATTGAACGAAGCTGTTCGAAGAGATATATTACACAACAGAACCTTTGCATTGGAATACAGGGCGTGGTCCTTACTTTTTTTCTATAGGGATTACGAAGGTACCGTAAAAGATGTGGATTTAATCAATAAGATGCAGCCGAAGAATGATTATACCGTTTGTCATGGTGAACCTTGCAACCTTTTGAAAGGACAGGCGTTGTACAAAATGGGCAAGTACAAGAAAGCCATACAGGTTTTTAAGGATTTACAGGAGGTGGAGCGGGGTAAAGGCTGGAATCCTATGGATAGTTTTCAATGTAATTTCTATATGGCACGATGTTATTCAGAATTAAAAAACTATGAAAAGACCATTGAAATCTACAACGCGCAGCTCGTCGCAAATGACAAACTCACCGAAGTCCATTATCAGTTGGGCAGAATTTACAACATTCTTGGGAATAAGGAAAAAGCAAGAAAACATTTGGATACTGCACTAACACTTTTGTCCGAAGGCTACAAAATGGGCGAACCTTATTACGAAGCTTTTGATGAGGTGTTTCTGTACCAAATTCAAGATGAAATGATGGTGACGACTGAGAAGTAGCGAAATAGCGAAGTAGTCGTCACCGATGAAAAAGATAGCTTTAGGCGCAGCTTGGCGAGAACAAAGAATTTGAAAGATTTATCATTAATTACACGCTGAACATTGATGGGTAAAATGCAAGACTTGAAAACATTGGTGTGCTCAAAGAAAAAATAAAAGGAGACGGAAACCGTTTACGGATATCGGACAAAACTTGATCCGGAATTTGAGAAAATTATACTTAATTTTGAAAAATTATCCGTACTGATTCTATCCAAATAGAAAAAAACCTAAAGACCGGAATGGAAATTCACGCAAGTATTAAGAACCGGTTTCCCATAATGAATAAAAATTAAGTAGATGAGATCACTATTTTTCCTGTTGTTAATATTTTGTTTTCATTCCTCAAAGTGTCAAACTATTTTAATAAATGACAGTTTGGAGATAGAATTCAAAAAGACGAAAACGATATCCAATTCATATTTGCACACCAATGTAAAGATGAAGAAAAATAAAAACGCGGTAAGAATATTGGTGCGTTGCGATTTGAATGCGCTTTTCCGCCAACCGGTCGATATCAATGCATTTAGTTTAATAGACACCGAAAATAAAATCAGATACCGTATTGTCGCTTACTTCGGATATAAAAAGGGAATTTCTATCGGTTCACATGGTGACTTAGGTAAAATATATCTAAAAAAAGAAGTGCTCAACAAAAGAGGAAAACAATATAAATTCCTACCACCTTTCGATAAATCAATGCCCGATAGTTTTGAAAAATATTATTTTGAGGGATATAAAACCATTGAGGTTCCCACTCGTTACTATGATATTATCAGCGGTGAGGTAATTTCTGTCCAATACTATAGTCCTTCACAAAAACCTAAATTTCGGGCCGATCTTCAATTTATTGTCATCACAAATCTTAAAGAGCCCGATTTGCAACTTTATTATGGAAAACAATTAGTGAGTGATATAGATTTGAAATTATAAATAAATCCGCTAATGCAAATTACATTTAGGCAATTAAAATTTAAAGGCAAAAATAAAGAGTTGGGCTTATTCAAAAAAGCTGCGGAAAAAATAAACAGAATGAATGTGGACCACTTATATGCACTTTTCAAATTCTGAATCTATGAGATTCAATGAAATTCTTTGCGAAATAAATTTCCTTCGAAGCGATTTAACGTGGCGTCAAACTGAAATGTCCCACCTCTTTTTAATCGGCTCCAAAGTATGAATGTAGGCGTAGATCGCTTTCAGATTGTTGGTGAGTTTATGAATAAGAATTAAATTGCCGGACCTTTGTGAAAATATCTACACATCAACTGCCGGTAACGTCAAAAAAACCTATTGAATGACGATGAAATTAACTTCAAAAACAAATCGATTGTAACCGGAATTAAAAGCGCATAAAAAAAGAAAGTGCACCGGCAAAAAATAAATTCATCCAAAAACGAACAATATTTTCCGTATATTGGTGCGAATATGATGACCGAAGAAACACTCGAAAAAGAAAACAAAATCATTGCCCGCCGGTACAAAGAATTGTTGCGGGTAAGCTATCGTGCATTGAACGATGAGGATAAAAAATTAATTCGGCACGCCTTTGATGTTGCGGTGGACGCCCATAAAGAGCAACGCCGAAAATCTGGTGAAGCGTATGTTTTTCATCCAATTGCCGTGGCAAAAATAGTGGCCTCGGAAATTGGTTTGGACGCTACTTCCATTGCCGCCGCGTTGTTGCATGATGTCGTGGAAGACACCGAATACAGCATTGCCGATATTGAACGCCTTTTTGGGGAAACCGTTGCAAAAATTGTGGACGGGTTAACAAAGATTTCCCATCTTTCCCATGAAAAGGACGTTTCGCTACAAGCAGAAAATTTTCGGAAAATGCTGCTTACCTTAAACGATGATGTTCGGGTAATCATTATCAAAATTGCCGACCGCCTCCACAATATGCAAACCATGGATTCCATGGCACCGGACAAGCAAGTGAAAATTGCCAGTGAAACGCTTTACATTTATGCGCCCCTTGCCCATCGCATTGGTTTGTACAACATCAAAACCGAACTGGAGGACCTGAGCTTAAAATATATTGAACCGGAAGTCTATTTTGATATTCAAACGAAAATCAAAGAGAGCAAGGAAGAACAAGATGCCTATATCCAGAAATTTTCGGCAACCATCAGTGAATCTTTGGATAAGGAAGAAATGGAGTATGAAATTAAAGGCCGTCCAAAATCCATATATTCCATTCGGAAAAAAATGGCCAACCAAAATGTGAGTTTTGAGGAAGTTTACGACAAATTTGCCATTCGGATTATTTATAAAAGTACGCCGGAAACCGAAAAATTTCTTGCTTGGAAAATATATTCCATTGTAACAGATCATTTTCGGCCAAACCCCATTCGATTGCGCGACTGGATCTCTTCCCCAAAATCGACCGGTTACGAGGCGCTTCATATTACAGTCATGGGTCCGAAAGGGCGTTGGGTAGAAGTGCAAATTCGCAGTCAACGAATGAACGAAATTGCCGAAAAAGGCTATGCGGCACATTATAAATACAAACATGGATCAAAACAGGAAGACCAAGGTTTGGAAGATTGGCTGAACAAGTTGCAGGAGGCTTTGGAAAATAGCGAAGCGAATGCGGTAGATTTTGTGGAACAATTCAAACTGAACCTTTATTCCAAAGAAATTTTTGTGTTTACCCCTGAAGGCGATCTAAAATCCTTGCCCAAAGGTTCCACCCCTATCGATTTTGCCTTCAGTATTCATACGGAAATTGGCCTAAAAACCCGTGGCGCAAAAGTCAATGGAAAATTAATGCCGCTGAGCCACGAACTAAAAAGTGGCGACCAAGTGGAAATAATTATTTCGAAAACAGCCAAACCGAATGCCAATTGGCTCAATTATGCTACCACGGCCCGGGCACGATCAAAAATCAAAACGGCTTTAAAAACGGAAAAAAAGAAAATTGCCGAGGAAGGAAAAGCGGTTCTGATCCGAAAACTAAAAGCCCAGAAAATTCCCTTCAACAAAAAAACGGAAACCGAATTGGTTATTTTCTTCAAATTGAAAACCAGTTTGGACCTTTTTTACCGCATGGGAATAGGCACCATCGACAATGCAGCATTAAAAGAATTCGCGGCTTCCAGGAGCAACGCGCTTGTTTCATTCTTCAAAAATAAAATCAAGAAGCCAAGCATTGCCGAAGATTTGAACAAAGACGAAATCACCTCCAATTACGATCAACTCGTTTTTGGAAAGGATGAGGAAAAATTGGAATATACACTGGCAAATTGTTGCAACCCCATTCCGGGCGACGACGTTTTCGGGTTCATCACGGTTGCCGACGGAATAAAAGTGCATAAAAAAGATTGCCCGAATGCTATTCAGTTGCAAAGCAATTATGCGTACCGCATTATCAGCGCCAAATGGATTGATTCGTCCCAAGAAGAATTCAAAGCTATAATTAAACTTACCGGACTCGACAACTTGGGCTTGGTGAGCGAAATCACCAAAGAAATTTCAAAAAACCTGCATGTGGACATGCGCAGCATTTCTTTCCAAAGCAACGAAAGTGTTTTTGAAGGGAAAATCACCGTGATTGTCAAAAACAAGACCATTCTTAAAAAATTGATGGACCATCTAAAAAAAATAAAAGGAATAGACAAAGTAACCCGTGAATAAAAACGTAAATTCGCAGCGCAAAATTATGGACAAAAAAGACCGACATAAAGATGACCAGGCCGTGGTTAAAAACGTATTCACCAAGTTTTTAGAGGAAAAAGGACACCGAAAAACCCCGGAACGTTTCGCGATTTTGCAGGAAATCTACGATCACGGAGAGCATTTCGATATCGAAGCGCTTTACATTACCATGAAAAACAAAAACTATCGGGTAAGCCGGGCCACTTTGTACAATACCATTGATTTGCTTTTGGAATGTGGGTTGGTTCGAAAGCATCAATTTGGAAAAAACCAAGCCCAATATGAAAAATCGTATTTCGATCGGCAACACGACCACCTTATTTTGACCGATACCGGAGAGGTGATCGAATTTTGTGATCCACGGATCCAATCCATAAAACAAACCATCGAAGAGGTTTTTGACGTTGAAATCAGCAAACATTCATTATATTTTTACGGAACCAAAAAACAACCAAACCAATAGAATTTATGGCAGTGGATTTACTACTCGGCCTGCAATGGGGCGATGAAGGAAAAGGAAAAGTGGTCGATGTACTCACCTCAAAATACGACATTATCGCACGTTTTCAAGGCGGCCCAAATGCGGGACACACGTTGGAGTTTAACGGTTTCAAACATGTGTTGCACACGATCCCGTCCGGAATTTTCCACAAAGACGCCATCAATTTGGTAGGAAATGGAGTGGTTATCGACCCGGTAATTTTCAAAAAAGAACTTGAAAGCCTGAAAAAATTCGATTTGGATTTCGATCCGATCGCTTCGTTGTTGATTTCCCGAAAAGCCCATCTTATTCTTCCTACCCATCGCTTGTTGGATGCCGCCTCCGAAACATCAAAAGGAAAAGCAAAAATCGGTTCTACCTTAAAAGGAATCGGCCCCACGTATATGGACAAAACGGGACGAAATGGCATTCGGGTTGGAGATTTGGAAATGAAAGATTGGAAGGAAAAATACCGCAGTTTGGCCAACAAACATGAAGCGATGATTGCTTTTTACGATGTCGATATTCAATATAATTTATCGGAACTGGAAAAAGAGTTTTTTGAAGCGGTGGAAATTTTAAAATCGTTGAAGTTTATTGATTCCGAAGAATATTTGCACCAAGCCCAAACCAAGCAAAAAACCATCTTGGCCGAAGGCGCGCAAGGTTCTTTATTGGATATTGATTTTGGGACCTATCCGTTCGTAACTTCTTCCAACACAACGGCGGCAGGCGCATGCACTGGTTTGGGTGTCGCACCGAACAAAATCGGCGAGGTTTTTGGCGTTTTCAAAGCATATACAACCCGCGTTGGAAGCGGGCCTTTTCCCACCGAACTATTCGATGAAACCGGAAAACGTATGGCGAAAGCCGGAAACGAATTTGGCGCCACAACAGGCAGACCGAGACGATGCGGCTGGCTTGATTTGGTTGCATTGCAATATGCGGTTCAAATTAACGGGGCAACCCAATTGATCATGATGAAAGCCGATGTCCTGAGCGGATTTGACACTTTAAAAGTTTGTACCGCATATAAATACAAAGGAGAAACCATACAGCATTTGCCTTATAATATTGAAGAAGAAAATGTTCAACCGGTTTATAAAGAATTCAAAGGCTGGCAGAAAGATTTGACTCAAGTTACGGATAGCAGTCAACTCCCAGTGGAATTAAACGACTATATCGCTTTTTTAGAAGAAGAACTAAAAGTGCCCATTAAAATAGTATCTGTGGGACCGGATAGAATGCAAACAGTTTTGAGGTAAACAGCTTTACAAACTCAAAATAAAAAAATCACCTTTGAAAAATTGGTATTCCATTTTTTGTTTCTTGCTCGTTTTTTCTTTCGGCAATAATGCTTTCGCCCAAAGCAAAATCGACTATGACAGTGACCGTTTTCTGAAAAACGAAGAAAAATATCCCGGGGCATCGATCCTGAAAAAGGTGAAAAACCAAGTGGTTTTCACGCACGAAGGAATTAAAGTATGGTGCGACCTCGCCATTTTTTATCAACAAGAAAATTTTTTTAAAGCCTTTGGGAACGTCCGTATGATGCAGGGCGATACCATTACCATGAACAGCGGTTACGCCGAATATAATGGGAATACAAAATTTGCCTTCGCCAGTGAAAAAGTCGAACTTCAAACGCCAAACAATACGCTCACAACCGACACCTTGTTTTTCAACCGGAAAAAGCAACAAGCCTATTACCGAAGCGGCGGGGTCTTAAAAGATTCCGCATCTACCATTACCAGCAAAATAGGTCGTTATTATATGGAAGACGAAAAATATTCCTTCGTTTCGGATGTGGTGGTCATAAATCCGGAATATCATATCAATACCGAACAACTGGATTTTTATAACGAAACCGGTCATGCCTATTTATACGGTCCTTCCACTATTAAAAGTGAAGACAATACCATTTATTGTGAACGCGGATTTTATGACACCCGCGGTGATACCGGTTATTTCGTTAAAAATTCGACCATACATTACAAAAACAGAAAATTACAGGGCGACAGTATTTTTTTCGATCGCGACAGCGGATTTGCTTCCGCCACCAACCATATAAAAGTAACCGACACAGCGAACAATACGCTTATTACCGGGCATTATGCCCAAGTTTATAAAAAGAAGGACTCCGTTTTTATAACCAAACGTGCGCTTATTTCCACTTTGCAAGGAAAGGATTCCATTTTTGTGCACAGTGATACGATTATGGTTACCGGAAAACCTGAAAATAGGGTTGTCCGAGGATTTTATGAGGTACGAATGTTCAGCGAAACGATGAGCGGAAAATGCGACTCCATTTATATCAACGAAAAAAACGGAATAACAAAAATGCTTGGAAATCCTGTGGTTTGGTCGGGCGCCGGACAAATTACCGGCGATACCATTCATTTATTGAACGATGTAAAAACCGACAAGCTCGATTCCCTGCGGGTTTTTGAAAATGCCTTCATCGTTCAAAAGGATAGCATTGAAGGGTTTAATCAAGTGAAAGGAAAGCGGATGTACGGACTTTTTAAGGAAAATGAATTGTATGAGGTAAATCTAATTCAGAACACAGAAACCATTTATTACCTGCGAAATTCCGAATCAGAACTCATCGGGATTGACAAAACGCTAGCTTCTTCCATAAAAATACTTCTGAAAAACAGGGAAGTGAAAGATATTTTTTATTACACCAACGTGGATGGCACAACCTATCCCGACGAGGACCTACCCAAAAATGCCCGGCGTTTAAGGGGTTTTAATTGGCGTGGAGATGAACGTTTACATTCCAAGAAAGATTTGTTTTTAAACGATCCACCTTTGAACCTGCCACAAATCAAAGGAATTGAACTTCCCGAAGCAAAAAAATCCTTTTTCGACAACGGTGAAGAGGAAAAAATGCTGCTGAATGAAAAGTCGCGGCTTTCCCCTAAAAACCTACAACCTCAAAAAATGGATTCCGTGGAACGAGAAGATGACAATTTGAAAAAAGCACCGCAGTATTTGGCAATTCCCGATTCAAAAATTGATTCGTTGGGCACAAATATGGTGCAAGATTCCCTTCCAAAAGCAACACCTTCAAATTGAAAAATGATTTTTTAAAATACCAAGCACAAACCACCACACATCCGTTGGGGCTTGAAATTTCACACGCCGCCGGAAGCTATATTTTTGCGACGAATGGAAAAGCTTATTTAGACTTTGTTGCCGGCGTTTCGGCCTGTGGATTGGGCCACTGCCATCCAAAACTTATCGACGCGGTAAAACAACAACTGGAAAAATATTGGCACGTCATGGTTTACGGCGAATATGCCCAAAAACCGGCGGTTGAATTCTCAAAATTATTGGCTTCCCTCTTGCCATCCCCCTTGGAAAAAACCTATCTTGTGAACAGTGGCACGGAAGCCATTGAAGGTTCGCTTAAACTTGCAAGGCGTTTCACCGGCCGATCTGAAATCATCGCGGCCAAAAATGCTTATCACGGAAATACAATGGGATCCTTGAGTTTGATGGATTTTGACGAACGCCAAGCTCCATTTCGACCTTTGATTGGCGATATTTTCCATATTGAATTTAACAACGAAAACGATTTGGGAAAAATCACCCAAAACACCGCAGCTGTTGTTTTGGAAAGTATTCAAGGCGGGGCCGGATTTATTCTTCCGGAAAACGATTACTTGAAAAAAATAAAAGCCCAATGCGATAAAATGGGTGCTTTGCTTATTTTGGATGAAATTCAGCCTGGTTTCGGTCGAACCGGAAAACTCTTCGGTTTTGAACATTTCAATGTCATTCCCGATATTTTGGTAATGGGAAAAGCAATGGGCGGCGGATTGCCAATTGGTGGATTTGCTGCTTCATCAAAAGTTATGGATTCCCTCGCCAAAAACCCGGAAATGTCGCATATCACAACTTTCGGTGGAAATCCGGTGATCGCCGCCGCGGCCTTGGCAAATTTGAAAGAAATTGTGGAAAGTGGTATTATTTCCGAAATACTTCAAAAGGAAAAGTTGTTCCGAGAATTGTTGCAACATTCTTTGATTCAAGAAATTAGGGGAATGGGATTGATGCTCGCCCTGATTTTGCCCAGTTCCGAAATGGCAAATCAACTGATCTTAAAAGCGCAAGAAAAAGGCTTGATCCTTTTTTGGCTGTTGTTCGAAAAACGTGCCGTGCGAATCACCCCGCCGCTTACTATTTCAGAAGCGGAAATTAGAGAAGGTTGTGGCATTATTATTGACATACTCACTACATTTGCCCGATCGAATAAAAATTCTACTTCAAACTAAATAAAAAGGTTGATTACTTTGTTAACAACAAAACCGCGAAAGCAAACGGGGCTTCGTTTTTAGCTTGTAACTTTATTCCCGTAGAAATAAGAAAAACCTCGTATATGCCAATTAGTCACAACGAAGATCACGATTTCTCCCTCTCTCGTTTTGAATCCATGTTGAAAACCAACGATGTGTTGTTTTTCGATGCGGACGAATTTGAAAGTATCATTAATCATTATCTCGAAATAGGAAAGATGGGACTGGCAAAAAAAGCGGTGAAACTTGGCCTGACCCAGCATCCCGGTTCCACCAACCTTCGTTTATATAAAACCGAAATACTGATTTTCGAAAACAAACTGGAGCTTGCCGATGAAATTTTGAATAAATTATACGAATTGGAACCTTCCAATGAAGAAGTGTTTATTCAGAAAGCAAATATTTTTTCAAAAAAAAACAATCATTCCCAAGCTATCAAAATGTTGCAAACGGTTTTGGAAATGACATCCGATGCCACAGATGTTTTTGCCTTGCTGGGAATGGAATATTTGTTCATAGAAGATTATGAAAACGCGAAATATAACTTCATGAAATGTTTGGAGTCCGACGAAGAAGATTATGCCGCACTTTACAACATCATTTATTGTTTCGATTTTTTGGGGCAGCGCAAAGACGCCATCGACTATCTGAATATGTTCTTGAACAAAAACCCCTATTCCGAAGTAGCTTGGCACCAAATCGGAATGCAATATTTCGATTTAAAACAGTACGAAAAGGCTTTGACCTCTTTCGATTTTGCTATTATTTCAGATGAGTATTTTATTGGGGCTTATTTTGAAAAAGGGAAAGTTTTGGAAAAACTGAACCGTTTTGATGAAGCTATCGAAAATTACCGGATCACTTTGGAACTTGACGATCCCACGGCATTTGCTTATTTGCGCATAGGAAAGTGCTATGAGAAAAAAAAGCAATGGGAAACCGCTCTGAAATATTACAAAAAAGCGGTTCATGAAGACCCGTTGTTGGACAAAGCTTGGATTGCCATTACCGATTTTCATATGCGGAAACTGGATTTCCAAAAAGCTTTATATTATATCAATAAAGCCATTGGAATTGATGAGGAAAACGTGCTTTATTGGAAACGTTATGCGAAAATAAACGACCGCCTGCACTTTTTTGAAGAAGCGGAAACCGGCTACAGAAAAACCTTGGAATTCGGGAATTACGAACTCGAAACCTGGATAACGCGTGCGGATATACTTATTAAATTAGGTGAGTTTGAACCAGCTTTACAATGCTTGTTGCAAGCCAAGGAATTTTATCCGGAAACGGCAGAAATAGAATTTCGACTTTCCGGATTGTATTTCAATTTAAATGAGCGGGCAAAAGGCCGCAATCATTTAAAAAGAGCATTAACATTAGATGCGGAATATGTAATCATTATCGAAGAACTTTTTCCAAAACTCTTCAAACGGAAAAATATCATCGAGTTGATTTCCAAATATTGTTAGGCTGTTCTTCGATTTCCTGCAATATTTTCAGAACTTTGTTGTGTTATGGAAAAAATTAATTTTGAAAAAATGCCTACAAAGCCAAAAAGAGGTCATGTGGTCAAATTTTCGGGACGCCAATCACCAAATTATTGATTACCAAATAGCCACAATACACGAAAATGCAAGCCACCCGAACCTTCAGTGACCGTATTTTTTTGGTTTTGAAAGGAATCGCCATGGGCGCCGCGAACAAAATCCCGGGTGTATCCGGTGGAATGGTAGCATTCGTTGCCGGTTTTTATGAAGAATTTATTTATTCGCTTCAAAAAATCAATTATAAAGCACTGAAACTTATCTTAAACGGCCGGTTCACAAGTTTTTATCGGTACGTAAACGGCAGGTTTTTATGCCTCCTTATTTTGGGGATGATCATCAGTTATTTCAGCGTTTCCTTATTGTTGGATTATTTGATCGAACATTACAGGCTTTTTGTCTGGTCTGCTTTCTTCGGAATGATTATCGGCTCAATCTACTACGTCGCCAAAGGTTTTGATGAATGGAACCGAAGAAATATCGGCCTCCTAATTTTAGGCACTTTACTCGGATTGTCTTTGAGTTTTATTGATCCCAGTCGGGAAAATGATAATTTATGGTTTGTTTTTTTCTGTGGAATAATTGGCGTTTCGGGACAAACCTTGCCAGGCCTTTCCGGCTCTTTTATCTTAATGCTTCTGGGGAATTATGTGCTTTTATTGGTCGATTCGGTCAATGCGCTATACCTCACATTTGTGGATGTTTTTCAGTGGGATTTTTCCTTTTTGGACAATTATGAGCGCATTCGCCTGCTCAAAGTTTTGGCGGTTTTTTCACTCGGTTCCCTCGTCGGTTTGGTGACGCTTTCCCACTTTTTGGGGTATTTGTTGAAACATTACAAAATGGCCACTTATGCCGTCATTATCGGATTTATAACTGGTTCACTCGGAGTGGTTTGGCCGTGGAAAGAAACAATTTACAGCACCGACGCCGGTGGAAATTTACTGATAGATTCCTCCGGCAAAAAAATTGTGGGGGAATTCGATCGCTACTGGCCCGAATTTTGGCAATGGGAAACCTGGATCGCCATTTTCTTTATTTTGGTCGGAATTTCGATTGTGGTTGGTTTGGAAATATATGGACAAAAATTGGCCAAGAAAAATGGATAAATACGGACTTATCGGAAAAAATATCGATTATTCCTTCTCAAAAAAATTTTTCAGTGAGAAGTTTCAATCTGAAAAAATTCAAGCTGAATACATCAATTTCGACATTGATGAAATTACCGATTTTCCTAAAATTCTTCGTTCCGAAAAAAAATTGAAAGGCTTGAATGTAACCATTCCCTATAAAGAGAAAATTATTCCGTTTCTGAGCGAAATTACTTCCGAAGCAAAAAAAATTGGTGCGGTGAACACGATTGATTTCCGAAACGGAAAAACCATCGGCTACAACACAGATGCATTCGGTTTCGTGGAAGCACTTCGTCCATATCTGAAAAAAAAAACGCAAAAAGCCCTAATTTTGGGAAGCGGCGGCGCATCGAAAGCCGTTGCATTTGGTTTAAAATCGTTGAATATTCCGTTTAAAATCGTTTCACGAAAACCTTCCGAAACTTTTATTTCTTATAAAATGCTTTCAAAAAAAATCATTCAGCAACATTCCATAATCATTAATTGCACTCCTTTGGGAACTTTTCCTAACGCAGAACAATGTCCGGAAATCCCCTATTCCCTTTTGGAAAAAAACCACCTTTTATTCGATTTGACCTATAATCCACCGCTGAGTCTATTTCTAAAAAACGGTTTGCTGCAAGGGGCAGAAATTGAAAATGGACAAAAAATGCTGGAATTTCAGGCCAAGAAAGCATGGCAGATTTGGAACACACCCTAATTTACAAATCATTGCGCAGTTTTGGATCAAATTTTTGGTCGGTATTACGGGAGTTGTTATCTTTCACCGAAAATTCATTTGAACCCAAACATTGAAAGAAATGTCAGAAAAGGAAAATCCCTCCGAAAAAAAACAAAACTCCGAAGAAAAGAAAAACGTGGAAAAGAGCCAATTGGAAAGCAGAAAACTTTCCAAACCGGTTGATGATGGAGACAATGAACTGGAAACATCTATGGTTCAAGAATCGGAACATGTAGGCGCACAACGCAACAACGCAAAAAAGACCGAAGAAAATGATTTGAACAACGACCACACGGATTCTTCGGAGGCATTTGTTGCGGAAGCCAGTAAATCAGAGAAAAAAAACACTGAGGAAGTTGAAAAGGAAGGCGATGCAACGGAAAAAGTGCAGGAAGACATTGATGCACTTTCCGAAAAGGAGGAAATTCCGGAAAACAAAAACACTTCGCAATTAGAAGAAAATGAAACACTTGCCAAAAGTGACGATGCCGAAGATGAAGAGGAAAATGAAGAGGAAGAGGAAGAAAGCGAAGTTGAAAAAAACGAAATTCCTTTAAAAAATTACCATGGCATGGACATGGAAAGTTTGGTAAAAGAATTTTCAACTTTACTCAAAAAAGAAAATATCCAAGATATTCGGGAGCACGCGGAAGAAATAAAAAACGAATTCAACGCGAGGTTCGATGAAGAACTGGAACAAAAAAGAGAGGAATTTGTAGAGGAAGGCGGAAATATCATCGATTTTTATTATTCCACCCCGCTCAAAAAAGAATTCAATTCACTTTATTTCGATTATAAGGAAAAACGCAACGCCTATTACAAACAACTAAAGCAGAACCTCAATAAAAACTTGGAAAACCGCCTGGCGATTATTGAGGAATTAAAAGGAATGATTGGTTTGGGCGCAAATATGAACGCCAATTTCAACCAGTTTAAAGAATTGCAGGAACGCTGGAAGAAAGCCGGGCCGATTCCGCGCGATAAGTACAACACCGTTTGGAACAATTACCATCACCACGTCGAACATTTCTACGATTTTCTTCATTTGGACCGCGAATTTCGCGATTTGGATTTCAAGCACAACCTCGATCAGAAATTAAAAATTATTCTTCGTGCTGAAGAATTGGCCGAAGAAACCAATATCAACCGCGCATTTCGGGAATTGCAGATGCTTCACAAAATGTGGAAAGAAGATTTAGGGCCGGTTGCCAAAGAATACCGCGATGAAATTTGGGACAAATTCAGCGAGGTTACAAAAAAAATCCATGAAAACCGTCAGGCTTATTTCGCTGAATTGGACAAAAAGAACGAGAAAAACCTGGAAATCAAACGGGAAATAATTGAAAAAATAAGCAAAATTGCCGAAGATGAATTGGGCTCCCACAAAGAAACCCAAGAAAAAATGAAGCAAATTGAAGCACTTCGGAACGAATTTTTTCAGGCTGGAAAAGTTCCACAAAAAGACAATGAAAAAGTATGGTCCGAATTTAAATCGGCGGTGCGCAATTTCAACAGAAAAAAGAACAGTTACTATAAAAACCTGAAAAAAGAGCAGTTCCAGAATTTGGAAAAAAAATTGGAACTGGTGAAAATCGCGGAAGAAAATAAAGACAATCCCGATTTTGAAACGGTAACTCCATTGATGAAAAAAATTCAAAGCGAATGGAAAGCAATTGGCCACGTGCCGAGAAAAGACAGCAATAAAATTTGGAGGCGCTTCAAAGAAGCGTGCAACCACTATTTCGACCAAATGCACCGCAATAGAAATGAAGAAAACAAAGAAGAACTGGAAGCTTTTGATAAAAAGAAAGAGTTGTTGGAAAGTTTAAAAACCTTGGATTTAAGCGGTGATAATAAAGAAGGATTGGCCCTTGTCAAAGAAAAAATCGAGGAATGGAACAACTTGGGCCGCGTGCCCAAAGACAAACGATATATTGAAGGAAAATTCAACAAAGCACTTGATCAGATTTTCGAAAATTCATCGTTGAGCAAAAAAGAAGCGGAAATGTTGAAATTTGAAAACAGGATAAAAGTTTTGGATGAAGCCGATGATTCCAGAAAAATTGAAAAAGAAGAATTTTTCTTACGCAAAAAAGTAGATGAAACCCAAGCCGAAATTCGGCAGTTGGAAAACAACCTGCAATTTTTCTCAAATGTAAATACCGACAATCCGCTGGTCCAAGAAGTACATCAAAATATCGCACGTCACAAAGAACAGTTGGAAACGTGGAAAGCAAAATTAAAAAAAGTGAAAGCCTTGTAAGGTGAGGATTTCCTAAATAAAGAAAATAAGCTTTTATCTTTTTTGACAAAAACCGGTTTAAGATGCAATTCTTGAAAAAACAAGTGTATTTTTTTTTGGCAATTTTGGTTGCTTCTTGCGCCGCGCCTAAAAAAACCGTTCCCGAATCTCTTATTAACACGGAATTAAATGAAGAAAGCAGGGCAAGCAGAAAAACTTTCTATGGAAAACTGGAAGAAGAAGAATATTCGCAGATAAGAGAAATGATAGAAACGGAATTGGGAACAAGCATTCCGGAAGATAAAGCTATTTTAATCAATTTTGAACAGTACGGCCGAAATTGTCGTAAATTGATACTCCCAGAGGAAAATCTTCGGTCGCTAATTCACAACATTGTCGAAATTTCGAATAGAATAAGTGCGGAAAAAAATACTGCCGATTTCTTTATTTATACTAAAAATGTTCCTTTCAAAAAGTTATATGAAGAAAATGAAAGTTTTCAATTAGATCCGGGTTTTTTCTCCAAAAATATCTTTACGTTGCACGAAAACTGTTCCGGATTTTTTATTTTAAAAACAAATGGCGAATTTATGAAACGCTACGGTGGGGATTATTTTACTCATGTCCAAAATTTCTTAAACGGTGTTGAATTTAAAAAATAGCAAAGTAAAATCCTTTCAATAACAATAAAATGAATGCGGAAAATTCAAAAGTAGATTGGTTCTTCGAAAAAGATTCAAAATGGAAAAATGAATATTCGCAATTGAGGCGAATTGTCCTCGATTGTGGTTTGACCGAGGAACTGAAATGGGGGCACCCCTGTTATACGTTTCAAAACAACAATATTGTGTTGATTCACGGTTTTAAAAAATATTGTGCTTTGCTGTTCCATAAGGGAGTTTTATTGAAAGACACCAACAATATTTTGATTCAGCAAACCGAAAACGTGCAATCGGCCCGGCAAATCAGGTTTACCGGTGTAGAAGAAATAATTTCTTTGGAAAAAATTTTGAAAACCTATATTTACGAGGCGATTGAAGTGGAAAAAGCCGGCATCGAAGTGAAGTTGAAAAAAACAAAAGAATTTGCTGTTCCGGAAGAATTTCAGGAAAAATTAGACGAAAACCCGGACTTAAAAAATGCTTTTGAAGCATTGACCCCCGGCAGGCAAAGAGGATATCTCCTCTATTTTTCAGAAGCGAAACGTTCGCAAACCAGAACTTCAAGAATTGAAAAAGCCATACCAAAAATCTTTCAGGGAAAAGGAAGAAACGACTAATCCCGTTTTCCCAAATATTTTTTTAGCGAAGCGCCAATAATTTCTTGCCATCCGGCGGCAAAATTTTCCCGTGCGAAATCAGCAATTTCCGGAAAAGTTTCGAGTCCGGAATGGGTCAATTTTAACCGGGTTTCACTTTTTTCGGGAAACAATTCGAAAGTAATGAACGACAAACCTTCGTAATCCTGGTAACGCCAGCTGTAGGTTAATTTGCGCTCAGGAATGACTTCCGTTACTTCGCAAAGGTGCAAATATTCCTTTTCTTCCGAACCTCCGTAAAACTGAAATTGAAATCCGGTTTCCGGTATAAATTCCGACAAGTCGAAATACCATTTTCTCATTTCGTTTCTGTCTGTCAAGGCTTTCCAAACCCGGGAAACAGGCGCATTAAAGGTGTTTTCTATGACAACAGGCTGATTTTTCATTTTCTAAAATTACTTGAAACCTTCTTAATTTCAAAATTTCACCAATTTTTTTGCACAAAAAAACCCTTTCAAAGTTTAAAACCTTGAAAGGGTTATGAATTAAATTAAAATAGGAATTTATTTTCCTTTGCCTTCCATTCGGTCTTTCAAAGCTTGCAATTCCGCATTGGCATCGCCCAAAGTAGGTTTGTCCTCTTTTTCGGCTGCTTTTTTGGCAGCTTGCTTCACGATTTTTGCTTCTTCTTCCTTGTGGACCGACATATGCGAAGCTACAACACGCTTGAATTCTTTGTTGAATTCAATGATCACAAATTCCGCTTCCTCACCTTTTCCGAGTTTCGAACCATCTTCTTTTTCCAAATGGCGCATTGGAACAAAAGCGGTGATATCTTCATTGAAATCTATCGTCGCCCCTTTGTCAACCATTTCGCTAATGGCAGCGGTATGTTTCGTTCCCACGGCAAATTCGGTTTCATATTTATCCCACGGATTTTCCTCGGTTTGTTTATGGCCCAAACTAAGTTTGCGTCCTTCCACATCCAATTCCAAAACCACGGTTTCCATTTTGTCGCCTACATTGCAAAATTCGGAAGGATGTTTGATTTTTTTGGTCCACGACAAATCTGAAATATAAACCAACCCATCAATTCCTTCTTCCAATTCAACAAAGACACCAAAGTTGGTAAAATTACGAACCGTTCCGGTGTGGCGAGATCCGATTGGGTATTTATCGGTAATATCCGTCCACGGATCAGGAGTCAATTGTTTCATTCCAAGCGACATTTTTCGCTCTTCACGGTCCAAAGTAAGAATTTGTGCTTCCACTTCATCACCAACATTCACGAAATCTTGGGCCGAACGCAAATGCGTGCTCCAAGACATTTCAGAAACGTGGATCAGTCCTTCCACTCCGTTGGCCACTTCAATAAATGCACCGTAATCTGCGATCACAACAACTTTTCCTTTTACCTTATCACCCACTTTCAACTCATCGCCCAATGCTTCCCACGGATGTTTGCTCAATTGTTTAAGACCCAGTTGAATTCGTGTTTTGGCTTCATCAAAATCTAGGATTACCACGTTCAATTTCTGATCGAGTTCCACAATTTCGTTCGGATGGTTGATTCTTGACCAAGAAAGGTCGGTAATATGAATCAATCCGTCAACACCGCCTAGATCCACAAATACCCCATAAGAAGTAATGTTTTTCACGGTACCTTCCAGTACCTGGCCTTTTTCAAGTTGACCGATGATTTCTTTTTTCTGTTCTTCAATATCGGCTTCGATAAGCGCTTTGTGGGAAACCACTACGTTTTTAAATTCGTGATTAATTTTAACCACTTTGAATTCCATGGTTTTTCCTACATAGGCATCGTAATCGCGAATGGGTTTCACATCGATTTGCGAACCGGGCAAGAAAGCCTCGATACCAAACACATCGACGATCATACCACCTTTGGTGCGGCATTTTACCAAACCATTTACGATGGTCGCTTCTTCATGTGCTTTGTTCACACGGTCCCAAGCCATGATTACGCGGGCTTTTCGGTGGGAAAGAATCAATTGTCCTTCGGCATCTTCGCGCACATCGATCAAAACTTCCACTTTATCGCCAACCTGTAAATTGGGATTGTAACGGAATTCATTCAAGGAAATCACCCCTTCACTTTTTGCATTGATGTCTATGATGGCATCACGATCGGTAATGTTGATAACGGTTCCCTGAACCACTTCATTGTCAAGCGTATCCACAAAATTTTCGGAAACCAAATGCTCAAATTCTTCCAATTGCTTGTCATCGATCGGATCGATTCCTTCTTCGTAATTGTGCCAGTTGAAATCCTCCAAAAATTGTTTCGGGTCTTTCTGCTGTGGGGAAACTGCGCGTTCTTTACTCTCGGAAAGAGAATTTTCCTGAGTCTCAGAAGTTACATTTTCTTGGTTTTCAGAGGTTTCAACTTCTGTTATTTCGTTGTTTTTTGTTTCTTCAGCCATTGCTGATTTAAGTTTTGTATCCCATTCCCGCGGAAAAACCAGTACGATCCGAGCATGGAAGCGTTATAAAAATTTGATTTTCAGTCCCTTTTTTGTTTTTCCAAAATCGTCAAAAAGGAGCGCAAAAATACAATTTATTTATTGATTTTCAAAATAATAAAAGACGCGTTTTCTCCCCTTTATTCTGAAAAGCAAAATTCACCCAGCTACTATTCACCGGTTCACTTAATCGCTCCTTCGCATTTCTTCTTTCACCAATTAAACGTAACTTTGCCGATTGCAAAAAATATGGCAAAATTCGAAGAAAATATTGAAGTTTTGGGGGCTCGCGTTCACAACCTGAAGAATATCGATGTTAGCATTCCCCGAGAAAAATTAGTGGTAATCACAGGACTTTCAGGTTCCGGAAAATCATCGTTGGCGTTCGACACGATTTATGCCGAAGGCCAACGTCGTTATATCGAAACATTTTCCGCTTATGCACGACAATTTTTGGGGGGATTGGAACGCCCCGATGTGGATAAAATCGATGGACTTTCACCGGTAATTGCCATCGAACAAAAAACCACCGGAAAAAGTCCGCGCAGTACGGTGGGAACCATTACCGAAATTTATGATTTTTTACGACTGTTGTTCGCCAAGGCCAGTGATGCCTACAGTTACAATACGGGCGAAAAAATGATCAATTACAGCGATGAGGAAATAAAAAGCTTGATTCAGCAGGATTTTCTCGAGAAAAAAATCAACATTCTCGCGCCGGTTGTTCGCTCACGAAAAGGACATTATCGCGAATTGTTCGAGCAAATCGCGAAACAGGGTTTCGTAAAAGTGCAGGTTGATGGTGAAATTCGGGACATCACCTCAGGAATGAAACTCGACCGGTACAAGATCCACGAAATAGAAATAGTGATAGACCGGATCAAAATTGATGATACCGCAAATGGTTCGAAACGGCTCGGCGAAAGCATTGCAACCGCCATGCACCACGGCGATGACATTCTGATGGTTCTCGAAGACGGAACAGAAAATGCACGCTATTTCAGTCGAAACCTGATGTGCCCCACAACCGGAATTTCGTATCCGGAACCAGAGCCAAACAATTTTTCGTTTAATTCCCCAAAAGGAGCATGTCCGCATTGCAATGGCATTGGGAAACTATTTGAAGTGAATCTACAGAAAATAATACCCGACCCATCAAAATCCATAAATGCAGGCGGGCTTGCGCCTCAAGGACCGAAGAAAAACAATTGGGTTTTCAAACAATTGCAAGTTATTGCTGATCGGTTCAATTTCAAACTTACCGATCCGATAAACAAAATCCCGAAGGAGGGTTTGGATATGATTTTGTATGGCGGAAAAGAAAAATTTGAACTTCCTTCGCAAACATTGGGCATTACAAGATCGTATAAAATCGATTTCGAAGGCATCGCCAATTTCATTCAAAACACCTTTCACAACAATGATTCCCGTGCTTTGAAGCGTTGGGCAAAAGGGTTTATGGACAAAATCGACTGTCCGGAATGTAATGGAACGCGCCTGCGGAAAGAATCTCTTTACTTCAAGGTGAACGGAAAAAATATCGCAGAACTTTCTGAAATGGATATTTTGGAACTCACAGCTTGGTTTGAAGATTTAAATCAGCATCTCAGCACAAAACAAATAAAAATCAGTGAAGAAATTCTGAAAGAAATCAGAACCCGCCTGCAATTTTTGGTTGATGTGGGGCTGACCTATTTATCTCTGGGGCGTGGCTCAAAATCGCTTTCGGGAGGCGAAGCGCAACGCATTCGATTGGCCACACAAATTGGATCGCAACTGGTAGGTGTTTTGTATATTTTGGATGAACCTAGTATCGGTTTGCACCAGCGCGATAATGAAAAATTGATCAATTCGCTCACTTCCTTACGCGATTTGGGAAATTCGGTCATTGTAGTGGAACATGACAAAGAAATGATCGAGCGCGCGGACCACGTTATCGATATTGGCCCATTCGCGGGAAGGCACGGCGGGGAAATTATCAGCCAAGGAACTCCGGAAGAAATCAGGAAGGACAATACGATCACGGCCAACTATTTGAACGGCACAATGAAAATTGAAGTTCCGGAAAAACGGCGGCAAGGAAACGGGAAATTTTTGGAAATGAAGGGCGCCACGGGAAACAACTTAAAAAATGTTTCAGCCAAATTTCCTTTGGGCGAAATGATCGCGGTAACGGGTGTTTCCGGAAGTGGAAAATCAACTTTGATCAATGAGACCCTCTACCCTATTATGAACGCACATTATTTCAATGGGGTAAAAAAACCGATGCCCTATAAAAGCATAAAAGGACTGGAGCATATCGATAAAGTTATTGATATTAACCAGTCACCGATCGGACGCACACCACGTTCAAATCCGGCTACTTATACCGGTGTTTTTTCGGAAATCAGAAATCTTTTCGCCAAAACCCCGGAAGCCATGATTCGTGGTTATAAACCAGGACGCTTTAGTTTCAATGTGAAAGGCGGACGTTGCGAAACCTGTCGTGGCGGCGGTTTGCGCGCGATTGAAATGAATTTTCTGCCCGATGTTTACGTGGAATGCGAAACCTGCCAAGGCAAACGTTTCAACCGCGAAACCTTGGAAATTCGCTACAAAGGAAAATCTATCAGTGATGTGCTTGAGATGACCATCAACGAGGCTACCAATTTTTTTGATCAAATTCCGAAAATCCATCGAAAATTGAAAACCATCAAAGATGTAGGATTGGGTTATATTACTTTGGGGCAACAAAGCACCACTCTTTCCGGTGGGGAAGCGCAACGTATCAAATTGGCAACCGAACTTTCCAAACGCGATACCGGGAATACTTTTTATATTTTAGACGAACCGACCACAGGTTTACATTTTGAAGATATTCGTATTTTAATGGAGGTTTTGAACGAACTGGTGAACCGAGGAAATACAGTCTTGATTATTGAACATAATCTCGACGTCATCAAATTGGCCGATTATATTATTGATATTGGACCGGAAGGCGGAAAAAACGGCGGAAAAATTTTAGCGACCGGCACGCCGGAAAAAGTGGCAAAAAGCAGAAAAAGCCATACCGCGAAATTTTTACGAAAAGAATTATCTTAGGCATTTTAAAATCTTTGTATATTGATGATTTTATCATTTCCATTTTGCCACAAAGGCACGAAGACACGAATTAATTGAATTTCAAAAACTGGTACAAAATGCTATGGAATATCCACCTTTGACCAAAGAAGAAGAAGAAATTGGGAAAGCAATTGTCAATGCTGCCTATAAAGTCCACAAAAGCCTTGGGCCTGGATTGCTCGAAAAAGTTTATGAAGTTTGTGTTGCTTACGAACTGGGCAAAGCAGGTTGCCGCATAAAACGGCAGGTTACAATTCCCATTGTTTACGATGGCCTAATTTTCGAGGAAGGTTTACGATTGGATTTATTGGTAAATGATTTGGTGATCGTAGAACTCAAAGCCATTGAAATTGTCAACCCTGTATGGACGGCACAAGTAATAAGTCACCTAAAACTTACAAAATTGAACCTCGGTTATTTGATAAATTTCAATGTTCCCCTAATAAAGCAAGGAATCCAACGATTTAGAGCATAGAAACTTAGAGACTTACTGCCTTTCCGGCTAAAAAAAATAAACCAAAGAAATGATAAAAAAACACTCCAAAGCTTGGAATGAAATAAAATCGAATGACAGTTGGGCCATTTTCAAAATCATGGGCGAATTTGTACATGGTTATGAGCGGATGAGCCAAATTGGCCCTTGTGTGACCATTTTTGGATCGGCGCGAACAAAACCCGACCAAAAATATTACAAATTCACCGTGGAACTCGCCAAGAAAATTGTAAAACACGGCTATGGCGTGATAACCGGTGGCGGACCTGGAATCATGGAAGCAGGAAACAAAGGCGCTCATTTAGCAGGCGGAACTTCGGTGGGATTGAATATTACACTTCCTTTTGAAGAATATGATAACCCATATATTGACCGCGACAAAAATTTGAATTTCGATTACTTTTTTGTGCGGAAAGTCATGTTTGTGAAATATGCGCAAGGCTTTGTCGTTATGCCAGGTGGACTGGGAACGTTGGACGAGTTCTTTGAGGCGATCACGCTTATTCAAACGCAAAAAATAGATAAATTTCCGATTATTTTAGTCGGAACAGAATTTTGGCAAGGTTTGCTGGACTGGGTTAAGGGAACCTTACTTGAAAATTTCAGCAGCATCAATCCGACCGATTTGGATTTGATTCATTTGGTGGACACAACAGATGAAGTCCTTGGAATCTTGGATGAATTCTATAGCCAGTCCAATTTGAGTCCCAACTTTTAACTTTCCCAACAAAATTTGGGTCAACTGTTTTTTTATGAAGAAATTCCAATGCTGTTTATTTCTTTTGCTGTTTTCTGCATCGGTTTTGGCCCAGAATCAAATAAATTTGGAAGCTGTACTGAATGTGAAGGAAAAATCGTTGGAAATTGAGCAGGAAATCACATATCAAAACAATTCCCAAGACAGCCTTGAATTCGTTTATTTGAACGACTGGGCAAATAGTTTCAGTTCGAAAACAACCCCGTTGGCCGAGCGTTTTTCGGAAGATTACCAACGAAATTTTCATTTTGCCAAAAAAGAAGAGCGCGGTTCCACAAACATTCGGTCTATTTCCACTGCAGAAACTTGGCGATTAGATTGGGAAAGACCGGAAGAACATCCGGATATTATTCGCATTAAACTGGAAAACCCACTGGCCCCGGGAGATTCGGTGAAACTGTTTTTACGTTATTGGATCAAAATCCCTTCCGATAAATTTACCGGTTTTGGTTATGCGGACGGAAAATTCAAATTGCGCTACTGGTACATTTCGCCCGCTGTATATACCGAAGAATGGAATATCTATAGCAACAAAAACCTGGGCGACCTCTTTTCACCTTTGGCGGAATTCACGATTTCCCTTGATATTCCTTTGAATTATCAGATCACATCTGCACTGAATTTTACCGGGGTGGAATATGCCGGAAATCGAAAGAAGATTTTCTTGCATGGGAAACAACGCCAAAACCTTCGGCTTTTTATTGAAAAAATTGGCAAATCAAAATTTGAGATCATCAACACGCCGACATTCGACTTGATCACGAACATCAAAGATGATAAATTGGCTCCGGAATTGAAGAATTTGTTCGTTACCCGAACCGAAACATTTATTAAAAAACGCTTGGGCAAATACCCACATGATCTTTTGCTGACCACGGCCCAAGATTATGCGGAAAATCCGGTTTATGGCCTCAACCAGCTGCCAAATCTTGTGCGACCCTTTCCCGATGGGCTTCAATATGATATTTCACAAATGAAAGCCATGACGGCCAGTTACCTCAGAAATACCCTTCTTTTAAACCCTCGGAAAGAAAAATGGGTTTTCGATGCGATCCAAATATCGTTGATGATGGATTATGTGAACGAATTCTATCCGAAAATGAAGCTTATCGGTAATTTGAGCGAGTTTTTTGTCGTTGAATGGTCACATTTGGCCGAACTTGATTTCAACGAACAGTACGCATTTCTTTTTATGCACATGCAACGCTTGAATTTGGATCAACCTTTGGCCATGTCGCAAGATTCCTTAATAAAATTCAACGTCCGCATTGCCAATGATTACAAAGCAGGCGTGGGCATTAAATATTTGGAAGATTTTCTGGGAAAACCGCCGGTGGAAAAATCCATTCGCCAATTTTATCACGATTATAAACTTCGACCGGTGGATGCTTCCGATTTTGAAGAATTGTTGAAAAAGAATTCAGAAAAAGATATCTCTTGGTTTTTTGATGAATATATCGCCACCAATAAGAAAATAGATTTTACTATTAAAAATGTAAAAAAAGTCGGCGATTCCCTATTGGTAAGCATCAAGAACAAAGAGGAAAACAATATGCCGGTTACTTTGTACGGATTAAAAAATGATTCGATCATTTCCAAGCAATGGGTCGAAAATATTACCGATACGAAAACTGTACGCATCGCCGCAGAAAATATTGACCGCGTTGCGCTTAATTATGAAGAAATAATTCCGGAGTTCAATGAACGCGATAATTTCCACCGCGTAACCACTTTTTTGAACAAACCTTTACAATTTAGGTTGCTGCTCGATGCGGAAGACCCCGGTTATCATCAGGTTTTTTTGATGCCTGAATTTTCCTACAACCTTTACGATGGTTTTGCCATTGGACCCAAATTGTACAACAAAACCTTGTTGACAAAGAATTTTATTTATTCGGTATCGCCAAAACTCGGTTTAAAAAGCAAAGCGCTTATTGGTTCCGTTTCCTTTTATAATATGCATCAATACCCAAATCAGGAATTCAATTCCTTGAAATATGGGTTCAGCGGTTCCCGGTTTTCGTACGCAGACGGACTTTTTTATTACAAATATACCCCATACATTATATTCAATTTCAGAAATCCTGATTTACGCGACAATGAGAACCAAATCATTTCATTGCGCAGTGTCTCGGTGGTTCGCGAAGGAAAAGATGAACTACAAGACGACCCGGATTATGACGTGTTGAACCTAGGCTACAGTTACAGCAATCAGAACATGATCAATTTTTTAACGGCTTCGGCAGATGTTCAATGGTCCAAAGATTTCAGCAAAATTGCATTTACGGGAACTTATCGAAAACTTTTTAAGAACAATAGACAAATCAATTTCCGATTTTTCGCTGGGCTTTTTCTTCATAATGAAACCCAAGAATCTGACTTTTTTAGTTTTGCCCTTGATAGGCCTTCCGATTATCTTTTCGACTATAACTATTACGGGCGAAGTGAAAGCTCGGGACTTTTCAGTCAGCAATTTATTCGAGCTGAAGGGGGCTTCAAATCGAAGTTGGAACCGGCTTTCGCCAATCAGTGGATTACAACCGTTAACAGCAGCACCAACATTTGGCGTTGGATCTATGTTTATGGCGACCTCGGTTTGGTGAAAAATGAGCATTCTTCCCCGAAATTCATGTACGACTCAGGAATTCGAGTCAATCTCGTGGAAGACTATTTCGAACTGTTTTTTCCGGTCTATTCCAATTTAGGCTGGGAAATCGATGAACCGGATTACGATCAGAAAATACGCTTTATCGTTTCGCTCGATTTTCAGACCTTGTTCAAATTGTTTACTCGCAGATGGTATTGATGAAAAAATTCTGGTTCGTCCTTTATAGTCCGCTGTTGATTTCGTACCTTGTTTTTTCTATCTTTGCAAAACTCAAAAACCGTTTAAAATGCAAGAAACCGCTTCCAAAAAATCAGGAATTTCCTTCGATGAATTCAAAGAACAAGTATTACAAGACTACAAATTGGCGGTTACCAGTCGTGAATGCAGTCTTTTGGGACGGCGGGAAGTATTGACGGGAAAAGCCAAATTCGGGATTTTTGGTGATGGAAAAGAAGTTCCACAAATCGCGTGGGCAAAATTTTTCAAAAACGGCGATTTTCGTTCCGGTTACTACCGCGACCAGACCTTTATGATGGCCATCGGAAAATTAAACATTCAAGAATTTTTTGCGGGCTTGTACGCCGACACCAATTTGGAACATGAACCTATGGCCGGCGGACGCCAAATGGGTGGCCATTTTGCAACACATAGTTTGAACGAAGACGGAAGTTGGAAAAATTTGGCCGAGCAGAAAAACTCAAGTTCCGATATTTCACCCACAGCCGGACAAATGCCCCGATTGTTGGGATTGGCGCAAGCCTCGAAAATTTACCGAAATGTTTCCGGTATGGATTCCGCAAAATTTTCCGACAATGGAAACGAAATTGCTTGGGGAACTATTGGAAATGCGAGTACCAGCGAAGGCCTTTTTTGGGAAACCATCAATGCTGCCGGTGTGATGCAGGTTCCGTTGGTCATGAATGTTTGGGATGATGCTTATGGAATCTCGGTTCACGCAGAACACCAAACCACCAAAGAAAGCATCTCCGAAGTATTGAAAGGTTTTCAACGCGATGAGGAAAACAACGGCTTTGAGATTTTCGTTGTAAACGGATGGGATTATCCGGCATTGATGGAAACCTATGAAAAAGCCGAAAAAATAGCGCGGGAAGAACATGTTCCGGTTTTGATCCATGTGAAAGAATTGACACAACCACAAGGTCATTCCACCTCCGGTTCGCACGAGCGCTACAAAAGCAAAGAACGTTTGGAATGGGAATCAGAATATGATTGCAACACCCAAATGCGTTCTTGGATGCTCGGAAACAATATGGCGAGCGAAGAAGAACTTTCCGAACTCGAAAAATCGATCAAAAAGGAAGTTCGCGCCGGACAAAAAGCCGCTTGGGAAGCAATCAACGCACCACAAAAAGACGAGCAAAAAAATCTCATTGGTTTGATAAAGGAACTGGCCGCAAGCAGTTCCAACAAAGCATTTATTTCCGGTTTGCAAAAGTCAATTGCGGAAACACAAAACCCGATAAAAAGTGAATTATTGTCCGCTGCACGAAAAGCCCTGCGCTATGTTGTTCATGAAGATTCCGCCGCAAAAACGAATTTGCTGAACTGGATTTCCGATTACAAACAAAGAATACAACCCGAATACAGCAGCAATTTGCACAGCGAAAGCCAATGGGCGGCAGTGAATATTGAAGGTGTGGAACCCACTTATGATGAACAGCCGGAAGAAGTGGATGCACGGATAATTTTGCGCGATAATTTTGATAAGATTTTTGAAACAATGCCGGAAACTTTGATTTTCGGGGAAGATTCCGGAAAAATAGGCGATGTGAACCAAGGTTTGGAAGGCCTGCAAGAAAAATACGGTGAACTTCGTGTAAACGATGCCGGAATTCGGGAAGCGACCATTTTGGGGCAAGGAATAGGAATGGCTTTGCGAGGTTTGCGTCCAATTGCTGAAATTCAGTATTTAGATTATCTATTGTACGCCCTTCAAATAATGAGTGACGATTTGGCAACGCTTCAATACCGAACGGTTGGTAAGCAAAAAGCACCAATGATCGTTCGTACACGAGGCCATCGTTTGGAAGGAATTTGGCACAGCGGCTCGCCAATGGGCGGAATCTTGAATTTGATTCGTGGAATTCATGTTTTGGTGCCGCGAAACATGACGAAAGCCGCCGGTTTTTACAACACATTGCTCGCCAGCGACGAACCGGGTTTGATCGTGGAATGTTTGAATGGCTACCGTTTGAAAGAAAAAATGCCCAACAACTTGGCCGAATTCAGAACGCCTGTCGGAGTAGTGGAAACCATCAAAGAAGGAAATGACATCACGGTGGTTTCATACGGTTCCACTTTGCGGATTGTGGAACATGCGGCCAAAGAATTGTTGGAAGTAGGAGTTGACATGGAAATTATCGATGTTCAGTCTTTGCTTCCGTTCGATTTGAGTCATGATATAGTGAAAAGTGTAGCAAAAACCAATCGCTTGTTGGTAATTGACGAAGATGTTCCCGGAGGAGCTTCGGCTTATATCCTGCAAAAAATTGTCGATGAGCAAGACGCTTATCGTCATTTGGACAGCAAACCCCAAACATTGACCGCAAAAGCGCACCGGCCGGCTTATGGAACCGATGGCGATTATTTCTCGAAACCTTCGGCAGATGATATATTTGAAAAAGTTTATGAGATTTTCAATGAAGTAGATCCTGCCAAATTTCCGAAATTGTATTAATCAGTCGAGAACTTTTTCCTGCAAGATTTTGGAAAATCTTGCAGGAATTCTATTTCGGCATTCGCTAATAGCGCGACTCTAAAACCGATATCCAATACTAATTCCGCCATTAATTTCCACTGCGGAAAAACGATCGTTCACGTCTTCGCTGAAATTGCGCGCAATATTTGCATAAGGCCCAAATGCAAATTGGTCGTTCCAAACCCATTTGTAACCTCCACCGAGGCCGAGTATGAAACTGTTCATATCGGTTTTTACCAAAGCCGCATCGACGACTTCTTCATATTCACCAAACCGATATTTAACAAACGGATAAATATAGGTTTTGCCCGCACCGCTGAAATAAAAATTATAGGATAATTGTAAGCTGTTGGTTTTAAATTCTTCGTTATCATCTTCCGGATAGTATGAAAACCGGTCATTGATCAAAACCTCCACACCCACCGAACTATTAGTTGTAGTGAAATATTCATACCCAATTTCCACGGAAGCCCGAATTATGGTGTTCAAGATATTTAGTTTAATTTCACTCTGGTTTTGAGCTTGGGAAATAATGGAAATGCCGCAGAAAAAGCAGCAACAAAGAAATTTTTTCATAAGGATTGGTTTTACTTCTGTTCCAAATATACACAAAAATTCCCGCCAAAAATTTCTTTTTCAACGGGAAAAGTATTTCAAAAAACCACTACAAGTCAGGCCATAAAAAAATAATGTCAAAGCATCGCCAACCCGAAACCAAACCAAATTTTAATGGCTCGCTGAATTTTCACAACAGTCTATTCGGAAGAAAGCATCTCTAAATAAAGGTCATACTGAATATCTGTTAGAATATCGCGCATTTCCTCAGCTTTTCTTATCGCCAAAACGCCTAATTTCTTTTTTTTCTGTTCCATTGAAATATCCAGATTGTTTACCGTATTTTCATATCCATAAAATTCGATGAGCTTATCCTCGAACAATAGAGCCTGCTTGGCCGTCAGCCCTAAATGTTGTGACAATTCAGCCGTCCGGTTTTTTGCCAAATTTTCGAGGCTATCGCTCACGGAATATTGAACCAGGTCCTGGGCAGAAGCAACTCGTGGAACGAACATTAAACAAATGATACATAAAACAAAAACTATCCTTTTCATTTTCATTTCCATTCTTTTTTGTGTATTCTCAAAAATAATGAAACTAACTTACGGATTGGGTTAACAGAAGGTTAAATGAAAGGACACAAACACAGAAACATGGATTTCTTCTGCCGAATTAAAATAACTCAAAACAACTTCATCTGTGGGTTTTTCAGTTCCAAAAACAACGAAGTGTCCAAAGCAGGAATTGATTTTCCTTTCAAATATTTGTTGCGCGCCACGTGAAAGGTTTCATGAATTTGCGCGGCAATTTTCCCGTCGCCTTTCATTCGTCGTCCAAAATCCGAATCGTTTAATTTTCCACCGTGGCAAGCCGAAATTTGGTTCAGCATTCGTTCAGCCCTGTCGGGCATTGTTTTTTTTGCCCAATCGGAAAAAATTTCCGCGATCGCCCCGTTCAACCGCACAATCGTAAATCCCACGGAACTTGCGCCCAGTTCCGAGACTTTTTTTACCAACGGAAGAATTTCGTGACTGTTCAAAGAAGGAATGATCGGTGCCATCATCACATTTACAGGAATTCCATTTTCCGCCAAAATCCGAACCGTTTCCAAGCGTTTTTTGATGCTCGCCGTTCGCGGTTCCAATAGCATTCTTGTTTTTTCTTCCAAGGAAGTGATGGAAATATTCACGCGAATCAAATTCAATTTGGCCATTTCCTTCAAAATATCCAAATCACGCAAAATCAGGGAATTTTTGGTAATAATCCCTGTTGGATGTTTCCATTTCCACATCACTTCCAGACATTTTCGAGTGATTTCCAGTTTGCGTTCAATCGGCTGATAGCAATCGGTATTTCCGGAAAACGAAATGGGATGTGGTTCCCAATTTTTTCCACGGATTTTCGCTTCCAATAATTGCGGCGCATTCTTCTTCACCAAAATTTTCTTTTCAAAATCCATTCCCGCACTGTAGCCCCAATATTCATGTGAATTTCGGGCATAGCAATACACGCAACCATGTTCGCAACCTTGATACGGATTTACGGAGTAAAACATTCCGACATCGGGACTATCCACTTTGTTGACAATAGTTTTCGGAAAGACTTCCAGAAAAGATGTTTTGTCTTCCGAAGGTTTTTCACCTTCCTTCTCACAAAATTCCAAAAATTCCGGATCGACAACATGTTCATCTTTCAGAAAACGGTTTTGAACATTTATTTGTGCACCCCGGCCTTTGATGTGATTGCTTTCCATAAAAAAATACCTCTGAAAAAATTCATTCCAAAGGTATTATTTTATATTGGAATATTTCCTTTAAAGTAGGAATTTTTCCTAATCTACCGAAAGCCTGATAATGCGCTTTTTTCTTCCATCCCTACCCACGAGAATCATTTTATTTTGTCCCAAAATTTTTCCATATTCCACAAAATAGGATACTTCCGGATCTTCTATAGTGGTTTTATAATCCAGATCGCCATTTGATGCAATGGTCAATGCAAATAAATCGCCGTTGCCCTTAAACTTAATGCGGCCATCGTTTTTTTCGCGTACTCGTCTGGAGTTCAAAAATATATAGAGTGTTTCATTTTCGATCATCGAAGCATACGAGTTGAAATTGGATGTTGGCCTGCCCGAACTTTGCACTTTGTTGACATTTCGCGCCCAAACCAGTTCGCCTTCACTACTTATTTTGCAGGAAATAATATCATTAAAATGATAGGTAAAACTTACTGCGCCATTCATGTTATAGTTTTGGGTAATAAAATATTCCTCGGCATTCAGAATAACATCGCCGCTTTCAGAAATAAAAATATCGCGGTAACTGAGGTTTCGCAGTTCCTTGTCTTTATCCGATCCGTATTTGTCGAACAAAAAACGTTCATCAAAAGGCAAAAAGGACTTTTTAGTCATTGAAAGGTTTTCAGGATTCAAATCGAACCGCACCACCCCTTTGTAACGATAATCATTTTTTTCAGAATAAAAACCTACAGCGACCAATTGATCTAAATATTTCGCCACCGTTAATGACGCCACAAAAATATCATTTTTGAAACTGGTTTCTTGAATTTGTCCATTGGGTGAAACCGATATTAATTCATAATGGTAATTGGCCTTGCCATCTTTTTTGCTCAGTCGGCCTTCACGTTCTTTTCCAAGGAAATAAACGGTTCCGTCACCGTCATCAACCTCAGTATTTTGGTAAATAAATCTACTGTCTTTGGTATCTCGGGTGATTTCTTTTTCAAAAATTTGTTCGAATTTGTCGTTAAAAACCAAAACTTGGTGTGTTTCTTGTTTCTTGTCTTTTATATCGAAATTTACAGCAAAAAAGTTCTTGTCTTTTGAAAAAACCACTTCACCGAAAGAATCATTATCGAACTGATCCAACGCACCGACCACTGGCACAAATCCGATATAGACGGAAAATTCTTTTTTCAATCTGTCTTTGTCAATCGAAAACAAGGTTTGGCGTGTAAATTCAAAAGAAGAAAGCGGTGTGGAAAGAATATCAAAATCGTAAGCTTTTGTTTTTCTATTGTAACCGAAATCCAAGATATGCACTTGCCCATCTTTCACCATTAACCCTTTAAACTCATTTTTTTCAACTTCAAAGGTTTTTTCGGAAATCAATTTTAAATTTTCGTCAAAATAGGAGATATAATATTCTTTGGGTTTTTTCATTAGCCCGCCAACCGCCAAGCGAACCGTTACCAAACCACCCTTGCCATCGCCTTCCACGAATTCAAGTTCGGTGTGCTTTTTATCATCTTTAAAAATTTCGCTTTTTTCAATGTTGATATTTATTTGAGCGGTAGTAACAAAACAAGTTCCGAGAAATAGGAACAGCAAAAAGCACCTTTTTTTCATTTTAAAATGGTTACGTGTTAATAAAAAGCCAAAATAGACAAATTTGGGAAATATTGATCTATGACAGCATGTTTTTTTACCACCTAGTAAAACTTCGAAATATTCCTGAAAATTTTTTAAAAATTAGCTTTCCTCTTGTTCAAAAAAGCCTGCGTTCCTTCTTTGAAATCTTCCGTTCCGAAAGCTTCACCAAAAGATTCGATTTCTGTTTGAAACCCATTTTTTCCGTCTTCATATCCGGCGTTGACCGCTTTAATTGCGGCGGCAATTGCCATCGGCGAATTTCGAAGGATTTTTTGTGCCAATCCCAGGGTGAACTCCAACAATTCTTCCTGCGAAGTCACTTGGTTCACAAGACCATATTGCAAAGCTTGGTTGGCATCGATCATTCCCGCGGTCATAATCATTTCCATAGCGCGGCCTTTTCCCACCAATTGCGGTAAACGCTGCGTGCCTCCGTAACCGGGAATAACACCCAACGAAACCTCTGGCAAACCCATTTTGGCATTGTCGGAAGCAATGCGGAAATGTGCGGCCATAGCCAGCTCCAATCCGCCTCCCAAGGCAAAACCGTTGATCGCGGCAATGACCGGTTTTGGGAAATTGGCGATAAAATCAAATACGATTTTTTGACCATTTGCAGCTAACTGTTTCCCTTCTTCCACCGAATAATCGGCAAATTCTGAAATATCGGCACCAGCCACAAAAGCTTTATCCCCGCTTCCCGTAAGAACGATGATTTTGGTTTGTGAATCTTCCTTCAAAAATTGAAAAACTTGATTTAGTTCGTCCAGCGTTTCCCGGTTGAGGGCATTTAATTTTTTGGGACGATTGATAATTACAACCGCAATTTCTTCGTGCTGCTCCAGTAAAAGATTTTGGTAGTCCATAAAGTATTTTTAATGCTGATTTATTCAGTTATTTTTGTTTCCTTTTGGCAATTGCACCTTGAAAGTGGTGCCAATTCCCATTTCGGACGTAAAGGTAATATTTCCACCGTAGGCTTCCACAATATTTTTCACCATTCCGAGTCCAAGGCCCATTCCGCTGGTTTTGGTAGTGAATTTTGGTTCGAAAACTTTTTCTTTGTTTTCTTGGGAAATCCCCGCTCCATTGTCCGAAAAATCGATACAAACTTGGTTTTCATTTTCGCTGATTTGCACTATAATTTTCGGGTCCGATTTTCCTTCGGTCGCTTGAATGGCATTTTTCACCAAATTGGTAACGACACGAATGAGTTGTGTCCGGTCAAATTTGGCATATATTTCTTGCGCTTCGGTTTGGAAAACTACATAATCTTCATTGAAAATATCCAATCCCAATTTAACTATTTTAGGAACATTGAGAATTTCATTTTGCTGGGCCGGCATTTTGGCGAAATTAGAAAAAGCCGAGGCGATGGAACTCATTGTGTCGATCTGTTGAATCAAAGTCTTGCTATATTCCTTTACTTTTTGTTCAATTTGCGGATCGCTGGCATCAAACCGGCGTTCGAAGCTTTGAATGCTCAACCGCATGGGCGTCAACGGATTTTTGATTTCGTGCGCCACTTGTTTGGCCATTTCACGCCAGGCCTGCTCGCGTTCGGTGCGGGCCAATTTAACGGCGCTTTCTTCCAATTCGTCAATCATGGCATTGTAGGCTTGTACCAAAATATGGATTTCGCTGCTCGCATCCTTGATTTTTATCTTTTTGTTGCGTTTATCCAGTCTCGTTTTGGTGATTTTCTCACTAACGGTTTTCAGGGATTTAGTGATGTATTTAGAAAGGAAATAGGCCAAAACCACCGCAATTAGCAACATTAGCAAATAAACTTGGCCCAATTTCCAAAGAAATTCATTCAATTCACGGTTAATGAAACCGTCGTCGGCGATATAGGGAAGGTTCAAAATTCCCAAGGGTTTGAAATAATTATCGGTAATATAGGTGTAGGAAGACTGAAATTTCCTGCCATTTTCCACCATGTGTTTCACATAGCGTTTTTCGGGCGAATTGCGCATTTCGTCCAAAATATAATCGGGAATTTTTGTTTCCACGGAATCTTTGAAAAAAGTAGCTTTTGAAGATTTAAGCAACTGGCCATTCAAATTGTACATATTCACTTCCACATTGTGAATATCGCTGATTTCGAAGATTTTATCTTTAAAAATAAGCGGAATGTTTTCAGTGGAAACAATATAGGTAGTGTGTTTCAATTCGTAATCGATACTCGCGCGAATGGACAATTCTTTTTGCTCCAGTTTCTCGCGATGATACTGAATTGCTTCTTGTTTGTACTGATAAATGCTCACCGCCGCGATCAAAATGGAAGCGATCAGCACCAATAAAATCATCGAAACGAAAATGCGGGTCCGTAAAGAGCGTTTGAAAAGTTTCACGTTTTGAAATTTACAGGTTTAAAGATAGCAATTATTGCACCGAAAGAAATAATTTGAAGATGCAGGAGAAAAAATTTTCGTTTGAAGAATAAAAGCTTAATCCTAACCGGTTTCAGAAAACTTTACTTTTTTTACTTTTGTATCTTTGGTTTTGGCATGAAGTTTTCCCTTTTTCTGATTCCCATACTTTCGATTTTGGTTATAGCCGGACTATTTTTCGGAATACCCATTTTTTACGTATATCTACTTTCTTGTTTGGTTCTATTCGTTGGTATTCTTCTTTTTCCCAATAAATTTCAAAATGAATTTAAAGAAGGTTTTCTGATATTGCCCCTTTTAATTGCTTTTTTATTTTCAATTGCGAACCTGCTTTTTTTCCAGAAATTCACAAATGCCTTGATTACCATAAATATATTGCTCGGAATTTTTGGCGGCATGCTGCACTTTGCCATATTTTATAAAAAGAAGAAAAAATAATTCACAAAGCTGCACTAACTTTTATTGCGTCGAATTTTAAACCTCTCAATTCCAACGACTTCGGAATCCGGTTTGGTCTAATTATTTTTTCGAAAACGTTTGTAGATTTTAAATCCCAACATTAAAATCACCATCAACAACAGCAATCCGACCAAACCAAAAACCCAATTCAACGTATCGCGCAACATCACAATGAAAATCACCGAAAAAAGAATAATGGTGGAACCTTCGTTCCACAAGCGCATTTGGTTCGAGGTCCATTTTACAATATTGTTTTGCAGTTGCTTGAAAATTTGATGGCATTTCAGGTGATAGGCGATCAAAAGCACAACGAAACCCAATTTCAGGTGCATCCAACTTTGGTGCAGCCATTCCGGTACGAGAATAAGCAAAATAAAGGCAAAAACAATTGCCAAAACCGCCGATGGCCATGTAATAATGAACCACAAGCGTTTTGCCATCAATTTTAATTGTTTTCCAAGAATTTCCTTTTCGGGGGAAGGTTTTTGTGAAGCCTCAATTTGATATACAAACAACCGCGGAATATAAAAAAGCCCTGCAAACCACGTTATTACGAAGATGAGGTGAAGGGCTTTTATGTAATCGTAGTAGTCCATTTTTTAGCTATGAGTTTTGAGTTTTGAGTTATGAGTTGCCCAACTCTGAATTCTGAACTCTGAACTCATAACTTTAATTTGCCCATTCATCGATCCATCGGCTTAAGGTGTTCACCCAATCTTGGCGATCATTCAAACAAGGAAGGCAATTGTATTCCTCACCGCCTACTTCTTCGAAAATTTCTTTTCCCTGCATGGCAATTTCTTCCAAGGTTTCCAAACAGTCCGAAACAAAGGCTGGGGTTACAACGGCCAATTTTTTGACGCCGCTTAACCCTAATTTTTCAATCGTGCGATCAGTATAAGGTTTTAACCACGGGTCAAAACCCAGTCGCGATTGAAACGAGGTTTGGTACGTACCGGGCTCGAGGTTCAATCTTTCGGCCACCAAACGCGTGGTTTCCAAACACTGATGTCGGTAGCAAAATTGATGCGCCGGCGAAGGCGTTTGACAACAAGAACCGTCAATTTTGCAATGTGAGCGTGTTATATCGTTTTTGCGAATATGCCTTTCCGGAAGCCCATGATAACTGAAAAGCAATATTTCGAAATCGATCTTTTCCAAACTTTCGGCAATACTTTTGGAAAGTACGTGTAAATAATCCGGATGGTTGTAAAATGCCGGAATAGTCGTATAACTTATATGCGGAAAAAATTTTCGTTTCAGTTCTTCTGCCAAAACCACTATGGTTTCTGTCGTGGCCATCGCAAATTGTGGATACAAAGGAAGCAACAAAATTTCGTCCACCCCTTTTTCAACCAATTCCCGCAAACCCATCTCTAAACTTGGTTCTCCATAGCGCATCGCCAAAGCAATCGGCACCGAAGTTTGTGCATCGATTTTTTCCTGCAAACGTTCAGAAAGAACAATCAATGGCGAACCTTCGTCCCACCAAATTTTTTCATAAGCTTCCGCTGATTTTTTCGGACGAGTGTTCAAAATAATTCCCTTCACAATAAAGGCCCGCAACAACCATGGAACATCGATTACCCGCTCATCCATGAGAAATTCATCCAAATACTTTTTTACATCCTTCGGATCGGTACTTTGGGGCGAACCGAGATTAACGAGAAGAACTCCCTTCATTTTTTTGTTTTTACAATCGAAGCCATATTTTGGACTGATCTTTCGCAAAAATAAGCAATGAAAGGCAAGATTGCGAGCTATTCGCAAATTATTGTCGTCTTCAAATTTACAAAGCGAACCGCAGCGCTTATAACCAAAAAATTTACAGCTTTTCACCTAATTCAAAAATAGTATCTTTGGAAAAATCCAAGACATGGAAACCTATTTAATTTTTGGATTCGCCATTATTGTCGCAGTTCTTCTCGGGTTTTTCTTCGGAAAAATGCTTTCCAAAACACAAAATTCTTCTTCCACAAATGTTTTGGAAGAACGCACAAACCAATTGCAATCGCAACTTATACAAAAACAAAGCGAAATTGACAATTTAAAGCTTGAACTTGAAACAAAACGCACCGAAAAAGAAGGGCTTCAAAATGAACTGACCCGCCGCGAAACGGAATTTGAAAACCTTCGCCAGAAAAATGAAGACCAGCAAGCCGAAGTGGAAAAACTACAGGAAAAATTCACCAAAGAATTCGAAAATTTGGCGAATAAAATCTTGGAACAGAAATCGGAAAAATTCACCCTTCAGAATAAAGAAAACATTGAAAATATTTTGAAACCACTCGGCGAGCGCATCAAAACTTTTGAGGAAAAAGTGGATAAAAACAGTTCGGAATTCACCCGGCGACACGCCGAATTGGGAATACAACTTCGATTTTTGAACGAACAAAACCTCAAAATCAGCCAAGAAGCCGTAAACCTCACCAAAGCATTGAAAGGCGACACCAAATTGCAGGGAAATTGGGGCGAAATGGTGTTGGAGCGCGTTTTGGAACGAAGCGGGCTGCGGAAAGACAGCGAATATTTTGTGCAGCAAAGCTTCACTACAGATGAAGGGAAACGATTGATGCCGGATGTGATCATTCATTTGCCCGGAAACAAAAAAATGATCGTCGATTCCAAAGTTTCATTGATTGCTTATGAACGCTACATCAATGAAATTGAGGAGCTAGAAAAAATAAGCCATTTGAAAAACCACCTGATTTCTATTCGCAACCGCGTGGAAGAATTGGGAAAAAAAGATTACCATTTGTTGTACCAAATGGAAAGTCCTGATTTCGTACTGTTGTTCATTCCCATTGAAGCGGCTTTTGCTATTGCTTCGCATGAATATCCAAGATTATATTCGGATGCATTTGATAAAAATATCATCATTGTTACGCCCACAACTTTATTGGCCGTTTTGAAAACCATTGACAGCATGTGGCAAAACGAGAAACAAAAACAAAACGCCATTGACATTGCAACCCAAGCCGGATCATTATATGATTCGTTTTGCAGCCTTACGGAAGAACTGTTGAAAATTGGTCGGCAAATAGGAACGGTACAGACCTCGTATGAAGGGGCGATGAAAAAATTGACCGGAAAAGGAAACCTCATCAAAAAAGTGGAAAAACTAAAGAATTTGGGCGCAAAAGCCAGCAAACAATTAAATCAGAAACTCGTGGCGCGAGCAGAAGAGAACGACGAAAACGACTGAATTTCATGGAAAAAAACACATATAAAAACATTGACGATTCGCAGATAAGCATTTCACAATTGATGCTTCCCTCCCATTCCAATTTCAATGGAAAAATCCATGGCGGGTTTATTTTGTCGTTGTTGGATCAAATCGCTTTTGCCTGCGCTTCGAAACATTCCGGCGAATATTGCGTGACCGCCAGTGTGGATACGGTCGATTTTTTGAAGCCCGTTGAAATTGGCGAGCTGGTCACCATGAAAGCTTCCATCAATTTTGTTGGAAAAAGTTCGATGGTTGTTGGCGTTCGCGTGGAAGCGCAGAATATTCAAACAGGAAAAGTGAAACATTGCAATTCGTCTTATTTTACGCTCGTAGCGAAAAACAACCACGGAAAAAACATGGAAGTTCCCGGCCTTATATTAAAATCGGATGAAGACATTCGACGGTTCGTTCAAAGTTTGCAACGACTTAAAAACAAAAAAACCCACCAACGCGAATTTGCCGAAATAGATTTTTCTTCAGAAAAATATATGCATTTACTGGACGATTACCGTGTGAAACTGGAACGTGAATAGTGGGCAGTGTTCAGTAGCAGTAAGCAGTTGCAGTGGGCGGTGGAACTCATGGCATTCATCCCTAACTGATAACTCACAACTCACAACTTCTTAAACATCACTTTCTCCTGGCTAAAGTCGTGCGCGGCTTTTAACCAAACGAGCATGTTTCCCCATTCCGCGGCTTCGTAATGCGGTTTTGCGTATATTTTTGTGGCGGTATATTTCAGAATTCCATTTTCTACTTTGGCCACCACTTCGAACGAGCCGGTTTCATTGGTAATAGTTCGGTTCAATTTTTCCACACCGACCACCTCAAAACCTTCCGGAACACTGATTTCCACATTATAAATAAGGGTTTTTGCAAAATCCAAATCTATATTTGCAACGCGCTCTTCTTCGTCTTTTTCAATTTTTACCTGTCCGCCAATAAGTTTTCCCAATTCAAACAAATAATTCGGACCAGCTTTTCGGATAAATTCATTTTCTATGTTGAAACTGTCGGCTACCACCAAAGCTTCCTCGGAATACCGCGCAGAATTTTTTATCTCATAAGCATAATCCTTTGTTTCGACATCGTACACATTTTTTATGCGTTCTTTCAAATTTTCATTGTGCCGTTTCTCGATTTCCGCATAAAAAGATTTTAATTTTTGTTCCGCTTCTTCTTCTTTCCTGTTTTGGTTTTTTCGACAGTGATAAAAATGTGACGAATCGAAACGTTCAAATTCTTCATTCAAATAATCATCAAAAAACAACCATCGTCCTTGTTCTTGTATTTTAAAATGACCTGTGAATTCCAAATTCCTTTCAATATGAATGCTGTTGAAACCATCTCTGAAATTCACCGCAATCATTTTCTTTTCAATATTATCTTGTGCGGTTGTGACTGGCAAAACAGCAATTTCGGCATTTTCAATCTTTCTATTTTTTTTAACGCCGAGCAAATAGACTTTGGTGCCTTCCAAATTTTCGGGGAACAATTCTGCTTGCACATGCGATGAAATATGAAAAAAGTAAAGTGGTTTGGGAAAATTGAACCGCAATCCGAGCGACACGTTCGAGGCCAACAGCAGGTCGTCTATGCTTCCGTTAAAATCCGGGGTGGCCACGACAATGTCATAATCAATTTCCAATTCTTTGCCCAACGAAGCCATGAAATTCACGAAATTATCTTCATCGATAAACGCATAGCCGCCGCACGGAACATCAAATCCTTCAATTTGGTTTTCCCGTGCCAAATAAAGTTCGATAAACCGGTTGTAATTTCTATGGCGCATAAAATAAAGGGCCTGCACCAATTGTTCGCGTTTATCGGTAATTTCCTTTTCTTCCAAATAATCCAAAACGGGTGCCACCGATCTTGATTTGTAAGTCTTAAAACGCAAATCATAATAATCGACGAGTTCTTCGGGGGAAACATGGGTTTTTCTTTCAGCCGCATTTTCGCCCATGAATATATCCGAATTTTTTCCGATCACAGAATAAATTACCTGAAATTTTACTGTGGGAAGCTCGACCAATGGATAGAACCAACGTGGGAAATCGCTTTTTTCAATATCATTTGCTTCCAGCATATATCGACGGCGCGAATTTTTATCGGTGGGGACTTCCAAAATTTCCGGAGCGTCATTATAGGAATCCATATTCAGGTAAAGCCGGCCTTTTTCCAATTCAATTGCCAATTTGCGATAGACAACCGGATATTCCATGCTGAGCACACGTTCATGTGCTTCGAATATTTTTTCACCCCCGTAAACGACCCCGTAGTCATCTTGGTACACAAAAAAGTCTAGAATATCGCCCACTTCCAAATTGGGAATGGCCACTTTGATACGATCGTCTTGCACGACTTTCTCGTTATCAATGTTCAAAATAATTTCGGTGCCATCGGGTTTGATGATTTTTGCGCCCAAAATGGTTTTTTCTTGATAAGAATGAAAAATAAGGCCAAAATCTTTGTCTTCTTTTCCAAAAGAAAATTCGGAGAAATTTTCAATGGCAGCTTTATCCTGAAGCAAAACGCGTTCGTGGTAATAGGACGGATAAAAAGCTTTGCTCGCGAAATTGGTATATTCGAAATATTCTTCCAAATATAAGATCACCGCACTTTCACCTTTCCATTTTTCGGGAACTGTTTTGATTTCCTTTCTTTCATCTCCAGAATTCCAAAACTGGTTTTGAAGTTCCAAAACTTGTTTGCTTTGGCCGCAAGCGGAAATGACAACACATAGAAATACCAATAGAAAATAGAAATTTTTCATATCGTTCAAATAAAAATAGATTAAGATTGGGTTTTAACAAATGTGATTTGCTGGGAAAGTTTTTCACGCAGCGAATCGAAAGCAGCGTTCCAAGTCTCAAAATCGGACTTTTTGATCAACCGATTTTTAAAATGGACCTTTTTTCTGTAAATGATTTTATTTTCCACTTGCTCATAACTGACGGCCATTTCAACCAGATCATTGCTCAGTGAAAAATCTTTTGGCAGAAACCCGACTTTATATCCGTGGGGGATTTCCAACTGAACCTCGGTGATTTTATCTTCTTTCATAGAAAATTTATAGTCGGCCTTGCGTTCTTTAAAAATCCAGCTCGATGCATTTTTCACAGGATCAATATCAATATACATGGTTCCTTCAAATTCCGAAAGGGCATTTCCCAATTTCAAATGATAGTTAAGCTCCAAAGGTTCTTCCCGGTTTTCAACATCAAATGGCACAATAGTATCAACAGAAAATCCAGCGTTTCCATACGCCAAAAATTTCGACAAAACCTTTGTTTGATCACCGCTGCCAAAACTGGTATAAATATTTTGGAAACGTTTTCTGCTTTCATTTTGAAAGATGCGCTGAGCGGAACCCGAAATAGAACCGTCTTTTATTTTCAAGTGATAAACCGTTTTGTCACTGTTCAAAATTCCGGTGTTCTGCGGAATTGTCATTATTTCATATCCATCGCCCTTTTGGACCATGGCTTGTTTGTTTTGAATGCGTGCAGCATAAATTCCGAATCGGTTGTAATTTTCGGTGGCATCCAAAAAAACCAATTTGTCTTGAAGTTTCACCGCACAAATCATGTGATTGTTGATGGCCAATGACGGAACCGAATAATCGTAAGCCAATCGATCGGTGCCGATCCAAACCAAGCGCGAATCAAATCCGGCAACTTCCAGCATACTCTTCATCAAAAAAGCCATTCCCTTGCAATCGCCATAACGTTTGTTGAAAACATTTTGCGGACTGTCAGGCTGAAATCCGGCAATTCCATCCTCGAATGCGATGTACCGAATGTTGTCTTGCACCCAATAATAAATGTTCTTTATTTTTTCTTCATCTGTTTGCGCCCCGGCGGTCAGTTCAGCCACTTTCGCCGCGAAAGCCGTTTTATCGACCTTCACTTTCTTTACCAAGCCATTGCACCAAGTATATAAATCATCCACATTTTCAAAAAGTGAAAACTTTTCGCCGTTGTTGCTGAATGACTTTGCATTGAAAAGCAGGTGTGGATATAAATAGGAAGGACCAGGAACAGATTCTTCTTGCAATTGCGGCGGAATATTTTTGAAAGTATAGGTAAGGATTTTTTCATCTTTGCCGTTCACCGAATTTTGCACGATGTCCAATTCTTCGAAATTGAAATCAATCAGGTTTAAATCCAACCAATTTGGAATATGAATGGTGATTTTTCCATTTAAAATCCGGTACGGACCTGACAAATATTCTGAAACAAAATATTTGATGTCGTTGAATTTTTTTTCGGTTTCAACCACATAGGTCGTGCCTTGAAGCGGAAAAATCAGTTCGGTATATTTCACACGATAATCGCCATGAAAAATTCCATCGCTGTTCAAATATTCATCAGAAAAACCAGAGTTAAATCCGTCTAAACTGCGACCGCGCCGATCTTTTAGTTCGAAATTCCCCACTTCGGATTCCATATCGTAAAAAACCGGATACTGAATACGGGAATTTTGGGAAATATTCATCAACCGAACTTTGGTTTCTTTAAAGGCTTCCACCAAATTATCGCGGCGGTTATGATTGAAATGAATATTCAATTCTTTCGAGAGTACTACAATATCCTCTTTCGCATATTCTGATTTGAGTGTTTTCGCTTGCTGAACTTCTTGTGATGTGGGATCGGATTTGCCCTGCGAAAAGCAGGCCATTGTCAACAATAAAAAGAGCGGGGTAATTAATTTCGTCATTCGGGAATTCTTAAAATTTTCCCAAATATAACTGTTTTTTACCGAATCGTATGTCCTACTCCTTTTGATTTTTTTCGGCCAGTTCCTTTTTGAAATTTTTCTTGTAGTATTTCACATATTTCCTTCGGGCAAAAAAGCCAAGAATCAACCAAGCAATGAGTGTCCCAAAAATAAATTTGTAGCTAATGATTTGATCGCCGCTGGCATAGGAATGCAATCCGGACAGGTAAAAATTCACCCCGAAATACGTCATCAATATGGAAGAAAAAGCAAAAACCGATGCCCAGTTAAAGGCAAACCGTCCTTTCATACCCGGAACCAAACGCATATGGATCACAAAAGCATAAACCATAATACTGATCAAGGCCCAAGTTTCTTTCGGATCCCAGCCCCAATAGCGACCCCAACTTTCATTCGCCCATTGGCCGCCCAAGAAATTACCAATCGTTAGCATAACCAAGCCGACTGTCAAAGCCATTTCGTTGACAATCGACAGCTCTTTAATATTAAAAGCCATTTTTTGCCGGTTTTTCTCAGTGGTTACGATCATTAAAATCAACGCGATCAAACCGAGGATCATTCCCAACGTAAACGGACCATAACTGGCTACAATAACCGCCACGTGAATCATCAACCAATAGGAATCCAGAACCGGTTCCAAATTGCCAATGGCAGGATCGAGCCAATTCCAGTGCGCCACCATTAGGATCATGGCCGTTACAAATGCTGTGGAAGCCATGGTCAATTCGCTTTTTCGGCCAAAAGCCACACCAAAGAACATCGTCGCCCACGCTACATAAATCATACTTTCATAAGCATTTGTCCAGGGCGCATGACCGGAAATATACCAACGGGCTATGAGACCGAGCGTATGCAAACCGAAAAATAAAACAATTGCAATTTTTCCCACCAAAGTCATGCTGCGCACAAATTTGTTCGGATTGAAAATTTTGACAATCACAAAAACCAGCATGAAGATTCCGGCCAACAAATACATTAAAAACAAATTGTTGAAAATATCATATTTGTTGTACAGAATTTCTGTTTCAATTTTCTTTTCGGAAGGAATAACTTCACTTCCATATTTCTGTTGGAAACTTTTTAAACTTTCCACCAACTGGTCTGCCTGTTTATACCCACCTGTGGCTTTGGCTTGTCGCAAAGCCCCCATATATAATGGAAGAATTTGGGCCGTGTATAATGAATCCATTCCGCTGAAACCGCCATCTTTCAACTCCGGATAAGAAACCCACTTATGGTTCTCGGCATTGGGAATTGGAAATATTTTAAACAGTTTTCCCTGCAAAGTCCGGTACAATAAATTCACTTTTTGATCGGCCTTCTTAAAATCTTTCTGAAACTGATTCGGAACCTCGGCGCGGTAAGCCGCTTCCAAAAACGGCGAGAGTTTATAATTTCCTTTTGAATCAAAAAATTCGGCAAGGGCAACGAGTTTCCTCCCTTTGTCGATGCCCAGAATTTCATGCAGACTATCGTTTTTTCGTTCTACTTTTATCAACGGCACATTGTACCACAAAGCCGGCCGCTGCAACATCGAAATGAGCACTTGATCGCTGTTCAAACCTTCGTAAGAATCATCTTGGCTCAACTTTCGCAACAACTGCGACGAATAGGTGTTGGCAGGTTTCATTCTTCCGCCTTCATCTTGGATAACCAATCGACCAAATTTTGCAGCGTGCTCTTTGGAAACCGCATTGGCATTAATGATGGAATCCACCATTTCTTTGGGCATAACCATCGGCCCTGCGTGTTCATGCGAAGTTTCTGTTTTTAGGGAATCGATTTTTTGTGCTGAAGAATCTTGCTCTTGGGCAAAGACGTTCATCGATAATAAAACCAATACTATTCCCAGCATTTTTTTCCTGCGGATTCGAACTTTTTCGAGTGCTTTTTCCAATTCTTTGAAACGCGAACCTTTCACAAAAAGAATGAGCATCAACCCCAAATAAAGCAAGGTGTAACCGATATACGTAATCCATGTTCCCCACCAATCGTGGTTTACGGAGAGAATAGTGCCTTTTTCGTCGGGCATAAAAGAAGCTTGGAAGAAACGATAGCCGCCATAATCCAGCACATGGTTCATATAAATTTCATGCGGAACCGTTTTGCCATTATCGATCAATTCGACTTTACTTTTGAAAGCGGAGTAACTGGGTGTTGGGTTGGATTCGGTTCCGGGATATTTCGAAGCAATAAAATCGGTCAGTTTCAAAGAAAACGGCAATTTGTATTCTTTGCTTCCATATCGGACGTGAAAATCGAGCCCACCGATACTAAATTCCTCAAAACCACTTACAACTCCTTGTCCGCCAATGAGCTTGATTATTTCGGATTCATCTTTGGTGGTAACTTTCATAACCACTCCGTCAGGGTCGGTTTTAACAGCTTCATCTTTCGGAATTGGTACTAAATCGTATTCACCTTTTACCACCGGATCGGGAAAAACGAATTGCATTCCCGCCATATTGTACAACGACCGCATTGCCAATGGTTGCAAACTATCGGTGACCACCTTTGCTTTTTGCATGGTCGCCATTTGCATATAATCCCCTTCAAAAGGCGTTTTCATAAAATAGCCGCTATCGTTCACAAAAATATTGATCGCTCCTTCGGTTTCTTTGTTATAAGCGAAAAGCACGTTGTGAATGCTCGCTACTTGTCCTTCTTCCAAGAAGTGATCATGACGGGCGCCTTCTCCGGCCTCTACAATTTTCAAATAATTTTTGCCATCATCGGAAGGTTTCAGACCTTGTTTCGCATTGGGAATGAATTTGATGACCTCGAATTCCACTTCTTGTCCTTTAAAATCAGTGGTTACCGATTTATGGTTGTCAATACCGGGGGCAAGCAACAATTCTTCGGTTACGATTCGCCGACGCGGTTCGCCATTTATTTCCCCGTCAATATACGCGGTCAAATAGGTTTTTTGAGAAAGAATGGTGTTTGAAATCTCACCTTCCCGAATGGGCATGACCCCTTCGAAACTGATATATCGAGTAATTCCGGCACCAATGATTATAAATACAAACGAAAGGTGAAGAATAAGCGTTGGTATTTTTTCACGCGACCATAAATTGTACCTGAAAATATTCCCGAAGAAATTGATGGCAAAAAGAACCATTATGGCTTCAAACCAATGCGCGTTATATATCCATTCTCGGGCGGTGGCAGTGGTGTAAGAGTTTTCAACAAAAGTTCCGATTGCCATGGCCAGGGCAAAAACGATGAACAAAACGGCCATTAAACGGGTAGAAAAAAGGATGTTCGCTATTTTTTTTTGCAACATGAGAAGAACACTTTGAAAAACTGTGCAAAGATATTCCTTTAAACCCTAACCTGCACAAATAATTCGTAAGAAAAACTGTATATTTGAAACTGATTTTTTAATTGAATTCAAAGGGTAGGTATTTTGTCCAAACTTAAAAAGAAGCGAAAATATGGAACAAATTCGATGGAAACAGCGCTTTGACAATTTGGAACGCGCTTTTAAAAAATTGGAGCGCGGCCTCGAAATTTTTGATTATGACGAATATTTGACATTTTTTAAGGGAAAAATTGAAAACTGCGAACGATGGAAAAAATGAAGAGGAACTGGAACGATTGGATTTGGATCGGGAAGGAATCGTTCAACGCTTTGAATATTGTTTTGAACTATTCCTTTTAACTCTTAAAGATTATTTGGAAAATACAGGGGAACTGCCCCATGAATTTGGTGGTAAAAGAGGAATTTTGAAAAGTGCCCTACAGCACAATTTAATTCAAAATTGTGATAATTGGCGAAAAATGTTGATTGCCAGAAATTTGACTTCACATCTACGACGAGGAAATTGCCGATGAGATAACGGAAAACATTGTTAAAACCTACTTTTTATTGATGAAAAGACTCTATGTTGCACTTACAGAAAAATACCACCAGTAATTTTGGCCTTTCGGAGGAAATTATTTCCTTGCTGCAAAATGTGTTCGATAAATTTCCGGAAATTGAAAAAGTGAAAATATTTGGATCACGTGCAATGGGAAATTACAAGAGTGGATCGGATATTGATCTCGCCTTTTTCGCGAAAAATTTTTCCCACAACGATTTTCTAAACCTCCAACTGGCCGTGGATGATATAGAATTATTGTACAAAATCGATTTACTGAATTATCTTAAAATAAATAGGTCTGAATTAAAGAAACATATCGACACAAAGGGTGTGGAATTTTATCGGAAACCGATATAAAACGAATATGACCAAACTCGTTATTCTTGGCGCGGGAAATGTCGCCACACATTTGTTTCAAGCTTTTTTTGAAGCTGAAAATTGCGTGGTTGTTCAAGTTTATAATCGAAGTGAAAGCCCTTTAGAAGCTTTTTCAGAAAAAACCAGCACGACAACATCGCTGAAAAATTTAGAGGAAGCCGATATGTATTTGATTTGCACCAAAGACGATGCTGTTGAATATTTAGCCCAAGAAATTTCAAACAAAAACAAACTTGTGGCCCACACTTCGGGAAGTTTGCCGCTTCTGGATGTTTCAAAAAAAAACGGTGTTTTTTATCCCTTGCAAACTTTTTCAAAAGAAGTTCCGGTCAATTTTTCGGAAATTCCGATTTGTCTGGAAGCATCCGATAGAAATAGTTTGAATTTATTGCGGAATTTAGCGGAAAACATTTCGAGAAAAACATATCCCATTTCCACCGAACAGCGAAAAGCCCTTCATTTGGCTGCCGTTTTCGCCTGTAATTTTACCAATCATTTGTATGCAGTTGCGGAAGAAATTTGTGCCGAGAATAAGGTTTCTTTTGAAATATTGCATGCATTGATCAGTGAAACAGCACGAAAAGCAACGGTTACTTCCCCCGAAAAAATCCAAACCGGGCCGGCAGTTCGAAATGATGTAAAAACAATTAAACGCCATTTGGAGCAATTGGAAAACCCCAATTTCAAAGAAATTTATACCTTGCTCACCGAATCAATTCAGAAAAAACATGGAACAAAATTATAAAGAACTGCTCAACCATATTACCACATTTGTTTTGGATGTTGACGGTGTTTTGACCGATGGTTCCATCTTGGTTTCCACCGATGGCGATTTGCTGCGTTCTATGAATATCAAAGACGGCTATGCCATGAAAAAAGCGGTAAAAGCCGGCTATACGGTCTGTATTATATCGGGCGGGAAAAACGAAGGAGTGCGCAAACGCTTACAGGGCCTCGGAATTACCGATATTCATTTGGGGGTCGAGAATAAAACCGAAAATCTGGATGAGTTTTTCGAATTATATTCCATCGACCCAAAAAATGTGGCCTATATGGGCGACGACATGCCCGATATTTATCCAATGCGAATGGTTGGCCTTCCGTGCTGCCCACAAGATGCTGTGGCGGAAGTGAAAGCCGCTTCTTTGTATATTTCCCACAAAATTGGCGGAAAAGGTTGTGTTCGCGACATCATTGAACAGGTAATGAAAGTGCAGGGAAAATGGTGATATAGTGATCGGTGATTTCACTCTTTCACTCTTTCACTCTTTCATTCTTTCACTCTTTCTTTATGAAATATCTCAAACTTATCGGTTATCAGGATTTATTGATGATCGCTGGCGTTCAAATCCTAATTAAGTATTTTCTGTTTATCCCGTTTCAAATTGATTATGCTTTGAACGATTTGGGCACTTTTTTATTGATTCTTGCCACTTTATCTATTGCCGCGGCTGGAAAAATTATAATTGCGCTCAATAATATGGAAGCCGACCGGATCAACGAAAAACTTCTGATCGGAACTTTCATTTCCGAAAAAAGAGCCTACAATTTATTTTTTGGCCTCACCGTTTTGGGTGTACTTATCGGATTTTATTTATCCAATGTAATCGAACATTCTGCATTTTCGGCCATTGCCATCCTTGTTTCGGGATTGATTTATGTATATGCGACTTATTTAAAAAAAATACTGATCATTTCCGATGTGGTGATTGCCGTTCTATCCACCCTACCAATTATTGTTTTGGCAATTTATGATCTTCTGCCCGCGATTACCCCGGAAAACAAAGCCACCCAAAGCACCATTTTTTCGGTTCTACTGGATTATGCACTCTGGGCCTTTTTATTGACGTGGCTACGGCAAATACTTCGAGGCCAACTTGAAATGAACGGCGACCACAAGGTGGGCAATCAAACGCTTTCCGTAACATTTGGAAAAACCCGCACCAATAAAATTTTATTTTTTGCCGGTTTTCTGCCATTAATATGCTTGATTTACTATATGGCCCATTATCTTTTCGGGAACCAACTGGTAATCGGCTATGTATTGGTACTGATTTTGGGTCCGCTTTTGTTCTTTACCGCTAAAATTATTTCTGCGAAAAACCAAAAAACCTATCTTCTATTATTTCGAATTTTGACTTTTTGCATGTGGTTTTCATTGCTTTCCATCGGAATGTTCACTTATATTTTACGCTGATATGTTATACGAAAAATTACATTCCTGCCAACTCGTTTTGGCTTCTTCCTCTCCAAGAAGGCAACAATTTCTAAAGGAATTGGGGCTGCCATTTGAGATTAGATTGCGCTCAGTGGAAGAAATTTACCCCCAAAACTTGAAGGCTTTCGAGGTAGCCGAATATTTGGCAAAATTAAAAGCAAGTGCTTTTTCCGATTTACAAGCAAACGAAATTTTAATAACCGGCGATACGGTGGTTTCAATTGAAAACCAAATTCTGGGCAAACCAAAAAATAAAGAAGAAGCTTTTGAAATGCTGCGAATGCTTTCAGGTGAAAAACATGAAGTGGTTTCCTCTATCTGCTTGAAATCCCTGAAAAATATAAATGTCGATCACGATGTTACCAAAGTTTATTTCAAAAAACTTTCCGAAGAAGAAATCGAATTTTACATCAAAAATTTTCAGCCTTTCGACAAAGCCGGAGCTTACGGAATCCAAGAGTGGATTGGCCAAATCGGGATTGAAAAAATAGAAGGCTCCTATTTCAACGTCATGGGAATGCCAACGCATTTGTTGTACAAAATGCTTCAAAACCATATAGAAAGTTGATTAAAAAAACACCACTATTAAAACAGAAAGAAAGTTTTACCTTTGCGTGTGAAACCGTATTTTTTGTTTGAAAAATGGAGGAGTTTTTTTTTCATTTCCGAAAGGAATTGTTGTTCACTTTCCTTATCGCGCTTGTTTTGATCCTTGCCCGGTTTGCTTTGAACAAAACCGCCGATAGAGTCGGAAAACGCCAAAATATGAACGTTGCGCGCATTCGGTTGATGTTTCGCTACATCAATTTGTTCATTGTTTTTGTGGCTGTTTTTGCGCTTTTGTTTTCTTGGGGCTATGATTGGCGAAAGTTGGCCGTGCTTTTTTCTTCCATTTTCGCTGTGATTGGAATTGGCTTGTTCGCAATTTGGTCCATTTTGAGCAACATCACGTCAGGAATTATTATGTTTTTCAATTTTCCCTATAAAATTGGTGACCGCATAAAAATACACGATAAGGATTTTCCGCTCGACGCCATTATTGAAGATATAAGGGCCTTTCACCTCCACTTGCGTACCCATGAAGGCGAATTGGTGACGTATCCGAACAATTTAATGCTGCAAAAGGCGGTTTCACTGGTTGAAAAAGATGCGGTTATGGAAGAAGGAAAAGAAGCCTTGTGAATTTTGATTGGAGTTGAAATTACGATTTTTTTAATCTGGATTAATTTGATATATTTAAACTTTCTGAATAATTAAAAATCATAATCAATGCCAACAATTTTGCGAAAATTTGGTTATCGTTTTTTCTTTTATAGCAATTAGCATTCACCTATTCATATTCACATTGAAAAAGATAGTAAAACAGCGAAATTCAATTTGGAAAATATTAAATTGATTCGTTCAAGAAATTTCAATGCCACGGAAATAAACGAAATCCGAAAACTCGTGGACGCTAATGTTGAACTGTTTAAAAATAAATGGAATGAGTATTTTAACAATTGAAAAATCAAGCTCCGCCACTGATATTTCATTTTCAAAAAACAAAATGACCGTTATTTTCGAAGACGGAAGGGAGTTGTCCGTTCCCTTGGAATGGTTCCCAAGATTACGGGAAGCAACCATGACGCAACTTAAAAAATGGCGGTTCATTGGGAATGGTGAAGGAATTCATTGGGAAGAATTAGATGAAGACATCTC
>DASSWN010000197.1:0-13487 GCA_035704905.1 Flavobacteriaceae bacterium | reverse complement strand
GAAAATAATTTCGTGCTTCTTCAATTTTCGAATGAATTTCCAATAAATCGGAACGCACCGGATTTCCTGTAAACACTATTTTTTCTGCCGGAAAATAACGCTGCATATTATCATAGGCCACACAAATTTTATCTGCTTTTTTTGAAAGCCATTTATTCGTGATCCCGGCATGGGAATTTTGTTCCTGAATCAATGTCGGGATTTTTTTGTCGGAAGCCGCCTTCAACAACGGACCGCTCGCGAAACCTCCCGTGCCAACAACAATATGCGGGTTGAATTTTTGAATGATTTTTCGCGACTTCATTAAGCTGTCCATTAATTTTACAGGAAACATTAAATTTTTGAATGTAAGTTTGCGCTGTATTCCGCTGATCCACAATCCGATAATCGGGTATCCCGCCAACGGCACTTTTTGCATTTCCATTCGGTTCCTCGCGCCCACAAATAATATATCGATATCGGGAAAGCGTCGTTTCAATTCGTCGGCAATGGCAATCGCCGGATAAATATGTCCGCCTGTTCCTCCTCCCGATATGATAATACGCAAATTTTTCATTTTTAAGTATCGATTCAACCTCTAACACATAAGCCTTAACTCATAACCCATAACTCCTAACTTTTCATATTGCTTCGCTCAAAACTTCCCACGGATTATCGGAATTCTTCAAATTTTCATCTTCCTGTTGTTTTTTCAATTCTTCCCTTCGTGCGCTAACGCTCAACAGAATGCCCAGCGCAAGGCAGGTCATCCAAATAGAAGAACCCCCTGAACTAATCAGCGGCAAGGTTTTTCCTGTTACAGGAAACAGTCCCACGGCAACAGCCATGTTTATGAATGCTTGAAAAATTATGGGCAAACCGACACCAATGGCCAATAGTTTGCCAAAAACTGTATCGGCTTTTGTTCCAATGATTACGATTCTGAAAAGCAACAGAAGATAGATCAACATGACGCCCAAACTGCCTATCAACCCCATTTCTTCCGCAATAATGGCATAAATAAAATCGGAAGAAGACTGCGGCAAAAAGTTTCGTTGTACACTTTTTCCGATGCCAACTCCGGCAATTCCCCCCGTGGCGATGGCTATTTTGGCCCTTTCACTTTGATAATTATCGGTCGGATTCTCACTCGAGAAATTTTCGATACGGCTCATCCACGTATCGACCCGATTGGGAAAAACCCCCGGAAAAGCTTTCGCCATCAGAATAAAAAAGGCAAGAATTAAAATTCCGCTACCAAGAATGATTCCAATATACTTTATGGGATAACCGCCCAGAAAAACCAAAATGATCACATTGGCAAAGATTAATGCCGCAGTTGAAAAATTAGCGGGCAAAATAAGGATAAGCACACAAAAAACCGGCAGCCACAACGGAAGAATGCTTTCTTTAAAACTGATTTTCTCACCAAAAATCTTCGATAAATAGCGGGCGACATAAAGCATGAGCACCACCGATGCCAAGGTGGAGGTTTGAAAAGATAAATTAACAATGGGCACTTGAATCCATCGGCTGGCATTGGCCCCACCAATTGTGGTGCCTTGGGCAAGAGTCCATATCAGCAACACAATAACGATTGGCAACAACAAATAAGACAGGCCTTTGAAATAGCGATAGGGGATTTTATGAACGGCATAAATAACTCCAAATCCGAGAAACAAGTGCACAAAATGTTCCACCAGAAATTTGAAGGTGCCGCCATCGCCATACAGATAGGCGATATTACTGCTGGCACTATAAACCGGAATAAAGGAAAATACCGCCAATAGCGCTGCCAAGGCCCAAACCGCTTTGTCGCCTTTCAAATAGGAAAAAATTCCCCGAGATGTTATGTCCACATTTTCTGCCACAAACTTTGATTTATAAATTTCTTACAGCTTCTTTAAATTGACGGCCTCGATCTTCATAATTGGAAAAGAGGTCAAAACTTGCGCAAGCTGGTGAAAGCAAAACCGTATCGCCATGTTCTGCAAGATTATAAGCCATTTTCACGGCTTCTTCCATAGATTGGGTTTCGGTGATAAATTCGCCGCAATTTCCAAAGGCCTCCAAAATTTTTCGGTTATCCAATCCCAAGCAAATAATGGCTTTCACTTTTTCGTTCACCAGCGGCAATAAATCTTCGTATTTGTTTCCCTTATCAACTCCGCCGACAATCCAAACAATTTCCGTGGAAATGCCCTGTAACGCATAATAGGTCGCATTGATATTGGTTGCTTTGGAATCGTTGATGTATTGCACATTATTGATTTTCAATACATTTTCCAAGCGGTGTTCCACACCGTGAAAACTCTCCAAACTCTCACGAATGGTTTGCTTCCGAATGCGCAACAATTGTGCGACGGTCGAAGCTGCCATGGCGTTCTTGGCATTATGGCCTCCTTTTAAACTCAAATCTGCGGTTGCTATTTTCATAGTTTCGTTTTGTATTTTTATCTGTATTTGTTCATCTCTTAAATAAGCTCCTTCCCCACTTTCCTTTTTCAAACTGAACGGAATTTTTGAAGGTTTTATGGAGTGTTTCTCCAAATAATCTATAATCACCTCATCGTCTGAATCATAAATAAAAAAATCTTCTTCATTTTGATTTTTTACGATGTTGAACTTTGATGCGATGTAATTTTCAAATTTGTTATCATACCGATCCAAATGATCAGGGGTAATGTTGGTTAAAACCGAAATATGCGGCTTGAAATCGACAATGCCGTCCAATTGAAAACTGCTCAGTTCCAACACATAAACAGCCCCATCATCTTCCGCCACCAGTTTGGCGAAACTTGTACCGATATTTCCAGCCATTCGCACATCCAGTCCAGCGTTTTTCAAAATATAATATATCCAACTCGTTACCGTGGTTTTGCCATTGCTTCCCGTAATACCAATCAACAAAGCTTTTGTATATCGCGATGCAAATTCAATTTCCGAAATGACCGAAACTCCTCTATCGACCAATTTTTTTACAATTGACACATTTTCAGGGATTCCCGGACTTTTAACCACCAAATCGGCAGACAAGATTTTTTCTTCGGAATGAGCGGTTTCTTCCCATTCTATTTCATTATTTACAAGAACTTCTTTGTAATTCTCTTTAATTTTTCCGCCGTCGGAAAGAAAAACCTCAAAACCTTTTTTCTTTCCCAAAATGGCCGTTCCCACGCCGCTTTCCCCTCCACCAAGTATTACCAATCGCTTCATTATCTAATTTTCAAGGTTACGATTGTAATGACCGCCAAGAGAATACCTATAATCCAAAACCGAACAACAATTTTACTTTCATGCTGCCCCAATTTTTGGTAATGATGGTGCAATGGAGACATCAGAAAGATTCGTTTGCCCCGGCCGTATTTGCGTTTGGTGTATTTGAACCAACCAACTTGCATGATCACCGAAAGATTTTCCATAAAAAAAACGCCGCAAAGCACCGGAATCAATAATTCTTTTCGGGTGGCAATAGCCAAAACCGCAATAATTCCGCCTATGGTCAAACTTCCGGTGTCGCCCATAAAAACTTGTGCCGGATAGGTGTTGTACCATAAAAAACCGACCAAAGCACCGGCAAAAGCAGCAATAAAAACCGTCATTTCCCCAGATCGTGGGATATACATCACATCCAAATAATCCGAAAAAATAATGTTGCCAGAAACCCATGCAAAAACCCCAAGCGTAAGCACGACGATAGCCGAACTTCCGGCGGCCAGCCCATCGATACCGTCAGTTAAATTGGCACCGTTGGAAACTGCGGTCACAATAAAAATAACAATGGGAATGAAAATTAGCCACGCGTATTTTTCAAACCCCGGGGAAATCCACGAAACGAGTTTTGCGTAATCGAACTCGTTGTTCTTTACAAATGGAATGGTGGTGATAAGCTCTTTTTCTTCATTTTGATAATCGGCATCAACTTCCACCAAGCTTGTTTCTTGTTCCACAACGGGGGCAACCGGTTCACTTTTCACCGTCACCCCGGAATGAAAATAAAGTGTCGCCCCGACAATAATTCCCAATCCGACTTGACCGATCACTTTAAACTTTCCTTGTAAGCCTTCTTTATTCTTTTTGAATATTTTTATGTAATCATCAATAAATCCGATAGAACCCATCCACAATGTGGTCACAATCAGCAGAATGACATATATGTTTTCGAGTTTCACAAAAAGAAGCACCGGAATTAGCGTGGCAACGATGATGATAATCCCGCCCATAGTTGGCGTTCCGGCTTTTTCAGATTGACCTTTCAAGCCCAGATCGCGAACACTCTCGCCCACTTGCTTGGCCAGTAAATATTTTATAATGCGTTTCCCGAAAATGGTGGAAATGGCCAAGGACAAAATAATGGACATGGCCGCCCGGAACGAGATATAGCGGAACAATTCCGCTCCCGGCAGTTGGTACTGTTTTTCCAAGAAATCGAACAAATAGTAGAGCATTTCTTTAATTGAGTTTCAGTTTCAATTTGTTTCCCCACAGGTTTTGAAAACCTCGCAGGAGTTATGGTTTATCCAAAAATTCTTTGACTATTTCAAAATCATCGAAATGATTTTTGACCCCGTTAATTTCCTGATATGTTTCGTGGCCTTTGCCCGCGATTAAAATAATATCCTTACTTTTTGCCATGTTGCAAGCGGTTTTAATGGCCTGCTTCCTATCGGCAATACTCATGGTTTTAAATTCGTTGTGCGGGTCCACTCCGGCAATAATTTCAGAAAGAATAGTATCGGGGTTTTCGGTACGCGGATTATCATTGGTGAAAATCACTTTTGTGCTCAAAGCCGAAGCAATTTGGCCCATTTTTGGCCTTTTGGTTTTGTCGCGATCACCGCCGCAACCCACAATGGTGATCAATTCCTCGTTGCGCGTCCGTATTTCATTCAAAGTTTCCAGTACATTCTTCAGTGCATCCGGGGTGTGGGCATAATCAACGATCACTGTAATTTCATCTTTTGAAATATAATGCTGAAACCTTCCGTCCACGGGTTCAAGCTCACTGATGAGTCGAAGGTTTTCCAATTGATCCAATCCCAACATATCGCCCACGGCATAAATCGCAAGTAGGTTATAAGCATTGAAAGCCCCGATCAATTTCGACCAAACTTCATTCCCATTGATTTTTAAAAGCAAACCCGAAAATTCATTTTCCAAAATTTGCGCTTTATAATCCGCATACGATTTGAGCGCATAGGTTTTTATATTCGCCTTGGTATTTTGCAACATTACCAAGCCATTTTTGTCATCCACATTTGAAAGTGCGAAGGCCGTTGCCGGCAAAGAATCGAAAAATCGCTTTTTCACATCCCGGTATTCCTGAAAAGAAGCGTGGTAATCGAGATGATCATGGGACAAATTGGTGAAAATGCCCCCTGAAAAATGAAGTCCATCCGAGCGATGTTGATCGATTCCGTGGGAACTTACTTCCATAAAACAGTATTCCACGCCCTCGTCAACCATTTTTCTCAGATAACGATTAATACTTAAAGAATCGGGAGTGGTATTGCTGGTTTCAAAAACTTCCCCGCCCACCAAAATCCTGACCGTGGAAAACAACCCGGTTTTATAGCCGGCTTTGCCAAACAATTGGTACAATAAGGACGCAATAGTGGTTTTTCCATTGGTGCCCGTAACACCAATAAGTTTCAGTTTTTCGGAAGGATTTCCGTAGTAATTGGAAGCCATTAAAGCCAATGCTTCTCGAGAATCGTTTACTAAAACATAGGTGATTCCGTTTATTTTTTTCTCCGGAAAGATTTCGCATACAATCGCCAAGGCACCCTGATCACAAGCTTTGTTGATATAGTCATGACCATTTGAAATCGTTCCACTGATGGCCACGAACACATCATTCAGACCTACTTTTCGGGAATCGAATTCCAAGCCGGCAATGGCCAAATTGGTTTGCCCGATCACGGCTTTTATGTGAACCTTATATAATATGTCCTTTAAAAGTATCACCCGACTTTAAGATTAATTTTCTGATTCTTTTTTATTCTTGTACCCTCGGGAACCGATTGTTCGGTTATGACCCCAATACCGTTCACTTCAACTTCCAGTCCCATATTTTCCAATAGTGAAATCGCATCCATTGCAGGAAGCCCGGTTACATCGGGCATACTATTTTCATATTTTTTTGCGATGTCATAAAATGCCTGAAAACTTTTTTCAACTTTTGGGTCTTCAATTTGCAACGAATGGAAAATTTCTATTTTTGGTGTGTCGGAATATATTTTTTGAACTATTTTCTTGAATACCGGCGCGGCCACCGTTCCTCCGTAAAAACCTATTGCGGGATTGGGTTTATGAACAATCACGATACATGAATATTTCGGGTTTTCAGCAGGAAAATATCCGGCGAAAGAAGATATATACCTTCCACCTTCGATCCAATATTCAACTTGGCAAGTACCTGTTTTTCCTGCCATGGAAAATTCTTCCGAAAAAAGGGATTGGGCCGTGCCTCGTTTTACAACATTTTCCATCATTTCCCGCGCCATCAAAGCCGTTTCTTTCGAACAAACAGAACCCATAATAATCGGTTCTTCAAAGGATTTAATCAATTTGTTCCTGTTTCTTACTTCTTTAATAAAACGCGGCTTGATTTTTACGCCGTTATTGGCAATAGCGTTATAAAAAACCAATGTTTGTAAAGGAGTCAGTTCCACCCCATAACCAAAAGACATCCAGGGCAAAGTGGTTCCGTACCAATTTGCATCGCCTGGATAAGGAATTTCGGGCTTGCCCTCGCCCCTGATTTCCAGGCCAATTTTTTTGTTCAATCCCATATTGTTCAATCTATTGATAAACATTTCGGGATTGTTTTTATAATTGTCGTAAACGATTTTTGAAAAAGCCGTATTGGAAGAAACTTCAAAAGCTTTCGCCACGGAAATTTTTCCATAGCCGCCATGATGCGAGTCCCAAACCGTGCGATCGAAATAGCGAACGCTTCCGTCTTCCGTATCGATTACAGTTGATGTATCAACAACTTTGTCTTCCAAGGCAGCAACGAGTGCCATCAATTTAAAGGTTGATCCGGGCTCGGCGGCTTCGTAAACCGCATAATTTCTCTTTTCGAAGTAATTTCCTGTTTTCTCCGATTTCCCCAGATTGACAATTGCCTTAATAGCCCCTGTTTTAACCTCCATTACTACTACGGTTCCGTGATCGGCCTCAAACTTTTGAAGTTGCTCGAGCAAGGCATGATGTGCAATGTCTTGGATATTTACGTCGATCGTGGTAACGACATCCAGGCCATCTTGCGGATCCATTTCATTTTCATCGCTGATCGGCTTCCAAATTCCGTTGGAAATTTTTTGTTTTAGGCGGTGCCCATTAATTCCTTCCAAGTAGTCATTGAAAGCACCCTCAAGCCCGACCGCGGGTGCATATCCTACCGTGCGTTCCGCCACTTTTCCCAACGGATGTTCCCGAACGGTACTTTGTTCAGAAATAAATCCGCCTTGATAGGGCCCCAAGTTGAACATTGGAAAATTTTTCACTTTTATATATTGCGAATAGCCCAAATTGCCGGCAATGAACAAGTAGCGGTTTTTGTTTTTGCGCGCCTCCCGCAAGCGTACTTCGTAATGCGAAACGGATTTTCCAAACATCTTGGAAAGTGCTTTGGACAGGGGAACCACAAATTTTTCAAAATTCTCATTGGAAACCGTTACCGCATCAAACCGGATATCGTATTGGGGAACAGAAGTTGCCAAAATGGCTCCATTTGAACCATAAAGATTTCCGCGATTTGCTTCAATGGTAAAATTTTTAAAAACCCGTTCCTGTGCCAATTCCCGAAATTCATCACCCTCGACAAACTGTATTTTGAACAACTGAAACCCAATGCCCAAAGCAAAAAGCAACATGCCTCCCGCAATGAAATAAAATCGGTTCGATATGTTTTTTTCAGTGATCATTTGGTTGTCGGTTGTCGGTTGTCGGTTGTCGGTTGTCGGTTGTTCATTCTTTCCTCCCCACCACAATTTCATACGGCGGACCAATTGGAGGGGCAATTCCATTTTGCGACATTTTATCGATAATGGTCGATTCCATTTTCAACCGCATCACCCGTGTCCTTGCATCGACAAATTCACTTCGCAATTCCTTTACTTCTTTGCTCATTTCAGCCATACGATGCACTTTCCGCTCTGCCGAGTGTGAACTGTAAATCATAATAATCGCCAAAAGCGTACAGAACAAAATGAATTGCCAATGTTTGGTGGCATCGTCGCTGATGAGAAATTTGCCCTTCAAAAAATCATAAATTCCCTTTTTCATCTCCCTCTCTTTTAATCAAATATCAGATTCGCTCCGCAATGCGAAGTTTTGCGCTTCTGGCCCGGTTGTTTTTAAAAATTTCTTCCCGGGAAGGGGTGATCATCTTCCCCACTTTTTTAAAAGGAACCGAAATATTTCCGTAAAAATCTTTTTCCGGTTCGCCCTCGAACAAACCGCTTCGGATATAGCGTTTCACTAGGCGATCTTCCAAAGAATGATAGGAAATGAGGCTTAAGCGGCCACCTTTCTCCAACAACTTTTCGGTTTGCTTTAAAAACTCCTGAAGTGCTACTATTTCTTGGTTCACTTCAATTCTGATGGCCTGATAAACTTGCGCCAAGACTTTATGCTCCCGTCCTGCAGGCAAAAAGGGGGAAAGAACTTCTTTTAGCTCTTTGCCTGTAGTGATAACCTTGCTCGCCCTTGTCTTTATTAGCGCCGAAGCAATTTTTCGGGCATTGTACAATTCGCCATACTCTTTCAAAATCCTGCTCAGCTCTTTTTCGTCATATTCATTGAGAATGTTGACGGCATTTTTCTCGTCTTTCCGGTTCATTCGCATATCCAAATCGGCATCGAAACGCGTAGAAAATCCACGGTCAGCCTGATTGAACTGATGAGACGAAACACCAAAATCAGCCAGAATGCCATTGACTTTTTTCACGCCCTCCAATCGCAAAAAACGGCTGACGAAGCGGAAATTTTCCGGAACAAGTTGAAATCGGGAGTCATCGAAAACATTTCGTTGCGCGTCACTATCTTGATCAAAGGCATACAATTTTCCCTTTTCGCCCAAACGCTTTAAAATTTCTGCGGAATGCCCACCACCGCCAAAAGTCGCGTCCACATAAGTTCCGTTCGGCTCAATTTCCAAACCGTTCACACTTTCTTCCAATAGAACAGGATTATGATATTCCATCGTCCAATTCATTTGCTCCCATTACTTCTTCCGCCAAATCGGCAAAATCGCCGGTGGCATCTTCAATCGCTTTTTCGTATCTGTCTTTATCCCAGATTTCAACAATATTGATAGCTGAAGAAAGCACGATATCTTTCTCCAAACCTGCAAAACCCACCAAATCTTTTGGTATCAATAAGCGCCCGTTGCCATCAATCTCCACAATTTTCACCCCCGCGGTAAACCTTCGAATAAAATCATTGTTCTTCTTTTTGAAGCGGTTCAAGTTGTTCATGCGCTTCATCAACAAATTCCATTCGTTCATTGGGTACAATTCGATGCAAGATTGGAATACGGCACGTTTCAGCACAAAGCCTTCCTGCACATCGGAAAGCATTTGCTTTTTCAAGGCGGCAGGCATCATGACACGACCTTTTGTGTCAATTTTACATTCGTATGTTCCGACTAAATTTACCACCCCGAGCTATTCTAATGTCAAATATATACAAAAATATCCCACTTTCTACCACTTTCTACCACTTGTTGATAAGTTTTTATCCACACATTATGAACCGGGAAAAAATATTTCTGAAATTTTATTTTATTTTAGGGACCGAAATATTTGGGCAAAAGAGAAGAGAGAATTTTAAAAAACGGTCGAACTTCTGCAATTATCCCTATATTTGCATTTGTTGTCGGTACTTTATTTCTTCAAAACCGCTGCTTTTTTGAATGGAAAAAACTATCAAATCAGAAGGAAAATTCAATTACATCGAGGTCGGGGAAGGCACTCCGATTATTGTTTTGCATGGTTTGATGGGCGGATTGAGCAACTTTGATGGCGTTATCGACTATTTTCCCAAACAGGGTTATAAAATCATCATCCCGGAACTTCCGCTTTATCGCATGCCGTTGTTGCGCACCAATCTTGGGACTCTAGCCAAATACATCAAAAAATTCATTGATTTCAAAAAATACGACCAAGTAATTTTATTGGGAAACTCATTGGGTGGACATATTGCGTTATTGACGGCAAAATTGTATCCAAAAAAAATAAAAGCACTTATAATTACCGGCAGTTCAGGTTTATACGAAAGTGCTATGGGCGAAAGTTATCCGCGGCGCGGCGATTATGATTTCATCAAAAAGAAAGCCGAAGAAGTTTTTTATGATCCAGCCGTTGCCACCCCGGAAATTGTCGATGAAGTTTTCGCAACTGTGAACGATCGCGGCAAATTGATCCGCACATTGGCTATTTCCAAAAATGCCATACGTCACAATATGGCGAAAGATTTGCCAAAAATGAACATTCCCACCTGCATTATTTGGGGAAAACAAGATCATGTCACCCCGCCCGAAGTAGCAATCGAATTTGATCGTTTGCTTCCGGATTCGGATTTGTATTGGATCGACAAATGTGGCCATGCCGCAATGATGGAACATCCGAACGAATTCAATCAAATGATGGATAAATGGCTGAAAGACCGAGGATTGTAAGAAGCAGTGACATAAAACCAGCTGCCTGCAGTCTGGTATTTAAACGTTCGATGCAAATGCAAAAAATCAGTTTTCAAGTCATTCAACTCAGAACCTCAAAATCCGCAAAGTGAAAATCAATTCCGCCGAATTTATTATCAGCAACAGCGATGTTTCGAAATGTCCGGAAAAAGCGTTGCCGGAATATGCATTCATTGGACGAAGCAATGTGGGAAAGTCGTCATTAATCAACATGTTGACCGAGCGGAAGAATTTGGCCAAAACTTCCGGTCGTCCGGGAAAAACACAGTTAATCAACCATTTTTTGATCAACCAAAATTGGTATTTGGTGGATTTACCGGGATATGGTTATGCTCGAGTGAGCAAAAAAGCCAAAAAAACTTTTCAGAAATTCATTACCGATTATTTTGAAAAACGAAAGCAATTGGTGTGCGCTTTTGTGCTGATCGATGCGCGGCACGAGCCACAAAAAATTGATATGGATTTCATGCAATGGCTTGGGGAAAACGGCGTTCCTTTCGGCATGATCTTTACCAAAGCCGACAAATTGAAACCAAAGGCTTTGGATCGGAATATTGTTGAATATACCCGAATAATGCTGGAAATTTGGGAAGAAATGCCTCCTGTTTTTATTACTTCTTCAACAAATAACTTTGGAAAGGAAACTGTTTTGGAATATATTGAAGGAATCAGTGAAAACCTCACAGGTTCTACAAACCGATAAGGTTTCAAATGAAAACCGAATTACCAATCATTTCTTTTTCAACTCCAATTTTTCAGCAAAATAATCACAAAAATCTTGCATCGTCGCGCCCATTTTCGAGTCTTGGGTGGCTTTTTCAAAGGTGTGCCGCATACCAACCAGCGTTTGATGGAAAAAAACCTTCATTTCGTCCACAGGCATTTCTTTCGTCCATAAATCGATGCGAAGGGTTTCCTGATTTTTATGATCCCAGACAGAAAGAAACAAAGCTTTCGTTTCTTCATTTCTCACATTGCCTTCTTCCGCGGTCCAATGCAAGGTTTCCGGGATGCGGTTTTCATCGACTTCCACTTCTATTTTGATTTCAGATTTTGTCATTTTGTTCTATTTTAGTTCTGAGGTATTCGTATTGAGAAAACTGCAACTGACCAATGCCTACTTCTTTTCAGGTTTGTAATTCGACTTTTCAAAAATGCTTCTTGCATCGATGGAAAGCAATTCCTTTACTGAAATATCATCGGCTTTTTTCATAAAGCGTTTGACTATTTGCCACCCGATATAGCGACCCAGTTGCGGGGGACTTTCGCTGTCCAACTTCAAATAAAATTTGGAATAGGGAGCCACATCAATAAAGCGTGAACGAAGATCGGGGTCGGTACTGAACAAGAGTTCCTTTTCCACAAAATAGCGCCATATTTCCTCTTGATTGTCCTCCGCCCATTCCATTTGCTTCTTTGTATAACCGATTATAAGGGAATCAGCTTTGGAGGGAAGCAGCAAATCTTTCACATACAAAATTTTTCCCCAATGAATCATTTTTGCCAAAAAACTCCGGTCGGTTGGTCGCGGCACATACTTTTTTGCATATTCTTCGGCGACATCCGAAATTAAAAGTTCAGGTTCAAAATCGGCCCGTAAATACGGATAAATTCCTTTGTAAAATTCATGATCCTTTCCCAAATAAACATCCAACGATAGCAACAACAAGGTGTCGGTCGCGATAATTCGGTTCCGGAAATCCACGTCGCTTGTGAGGGTAACCACTTTAGGCTCCGAAAACTGCGGAAAGTAATATTTCAAATGCTGAAAAAGTTGGTACAATTCGTCTTTTTCCGATTCAAAATTAGGAAACACTTCATAAACTTCCCGGTTCAACGCTTTTTGAAGTGTGTCGTTTATTTTTGCCAACCATACACTATCCGGAACCTGTTGGGGGAATAAGTAAGGAAAATCCTTTTTCAGTTCGGGCAAATTTTCAGGGGTGGCATTCGCGAATTTTCGATCAAAACGCACCACATTTACATTAACCGGAATTTTCTCGATTTCGCGCTCAGTTTCGCTTTTGCTTTCACAGGAAAACAATGCGACTACTACCAATAAAAAAACGAATTTCTTGATCATGTTTTTGAAATTTGACGTCTCCCGCAAAAAACAAGCATTGAAAAACGGCAGATTCATTTGCGATTCTTTTTTCAATCGACGGCTTTCCAAAAATTATACTGAAAAAGCCTTATTTTTGTGGGCAAAGATAACCCAAAAAGGATTAAAACCCGGACAAAATGAAGACCGAAAAGGTAATCGAGTATATCGTCGAATGGCTGAAAAAATACGTTTCGGATTCGGGCATGAAAGGTTTCGTCGTTGGTGTGAGCGGCGGCGTGGATTCGGCCGTGGTTTCGAAACTTGCGGCAAAAACCGGCTATCCGGTACTGTGTGTGGAAATGCCCATTCACCAAGCCGAAAACCAAGTGAACCGTGCCCAAGAACATATTCTTTCCCTGCGAAAAAAATTCCCAAATGTGATGGATATTCATGTCGATTTAACTCCTCCCTTCGAAAACCTGAAAGCGCAACTTCCCAAAACGCAGGAAGCCGAAAATTATAGCTTGGTTCTGGCCAATACCCGATCGAGACTTCGCATGACAACACTATATTATTTTGCCGGCCTTCACGGATTTTTGGTTACGGGAACGGGAAACAAAGTTGAGGATTTCGGGGTCGGTTTTTTCACAAAATACGGCGACGGAGGAGTTGATATCAGCCCCGTTGCCGATTTGTACAAAAGTGAAATATACGAACTTGCGACCATGCTCGGAATTTCTGAAAATATTCGAAAAG
>DASSWN010000155.1:0-13160 GCA_035704905.1 Flavobacteriaceae bacterium | reverse complement strand
AGCCTTATGAGTCGAAATTATAAATTCCATAATCTGGTGGGACTGTATTTTGTGAGCTTTGCCGTCGTGGAATGGTTGGATGTTTTCACACGGCAAACCTATTTTGATGTATTGGTCCAAAGTGTGGATTATTGCAGGGCGCACAAAAGTTTGGAAGTCTATGCTTATTGTTTTATGCCCAGTCATGTTCATTTTATTTTCCGTTCTGGAAACGAGGACCCATCCGGTATATTGCGCGATATAAAAAAGCTTACCGCGAAGAAAACCATAGAAGCCGTTGAAAACAATCCCCAAGAAAGCAGGAAAGGGTGGTTCCCCCGCTGGTGCGCGATTGCATCGCGTTCCCCCGCTGGAATAAACTCTAGACTTTTCGTGCTTTTAGCCTTATGAGTCGAAATTATAAATTCCATAATCTGGTGGGACTGTATTTTGTGAGCTTTGCCGTCGTGGAATGGTTGGATGTTTTTACAAGGAATGCCTACAAAAACATTTTGCTGGAAAGTTTGTCGTTTTGTTCAAAAACAAAAAGGAATGGAAATTATAGCTTGGTGCATTATGACCAATCACGTGCATTCGATTTTCAGAAGTGTACTTTAACCCACACGATGCAATCGTGCGGTAGCGAGGGGGAGCAGAAGGCATGATTGGGAAAAAGGAAATAGCAATTTTATTGTTTCAATCACCGATCACCCAATCACTCGATCACTCAATCACCCAATAATTTTGAATTCTGAATCCCGAATTGGTTTCCCTCCTGATTCGTGTTTCGTGATTCTCAGCGATTAATCGGTTAAACAATTACACGCTGGCCATTAGCCATTGATGAATAATTCCATCACCCCATCACCGATCACTTAATCACCGATATTCTACCTCGTCAAAAAACCCCAATAATTTCCACCCCTACCGCATTTTTACCCAGAAGCGGATACTCCTCATCCCCAAGAATCTCTAAATACCGCAATCCTAAAGCTAGTATAAATCGCCTATTTGTTTTCTTGAAATTGGTTCTCTCGATCCGCAATTCCAAATGTCCGGCGGCATCTTTCTTTGATCTCCGAACTGGAGTTGCGGAATAAGTCGTGAAAATTTCTTGCTCAGGGTCATAGACAAGCAGCAAATACTGAAGTTCAAAGTGCGTTGCGCCTCTCGGGAATCGGGTTGGGGATATCTCAAAATCGGTCCAGCTTACAGTAAAATCATTCTCGCTAATTTCTGGATTCCCAAACCTCTGCCGAATTCCAACCTTAGGTGTAAATACAAAATGCTGTAGCAGTGCTTTTCCTTTTAAGGTCTGCAATCCCTCCGCTACATTCAGGGCTCCCTTGGCAGAGGTTCGGTCAAGGTTCTTAATGGACATAAACAAGCTCATCAAGCGTTGATGGAGTGTTCCATCGTTTACATGCCTTAATAGCGGGTGTAGCCCAATTTTAAACTCCTTGACAAATAAACTGCACAATCTAAATTCATCAGAGTTTTTATAGATACTTGGATTATTTTTGTTATTTTTGGAATTGAAGCCTCCCACAGAATTGAACGGATTGGGTAAGAGGTAAATATAGAATTTATTTCCGTACTTTCCAAATTTTCCAAGCCGACTTCATGCCGACCCGAAGCCGACTTCATGCCGACCTTAAGCCGACTCCATGCCGACTATACTCCATAGCTACTCCGCAGATTCTCCATAACCGCTTCGAACTCAATTAACCTTTAGCCATTAGCGATTAGGAATCAGCCAACAGCCATCACCCGATCACTCCATCACCCCATCACTCCATCACCCCATCACCGACCACCCCATCACTAAATCCCCCAATCACCGATCACTTTTCGCTTTGCCCGCTTCAAGCCATTAATCCTTAAACACTAATCCTTAAACACTAATCCTTAAACACTAATCCTTAAACACTAATCCTTAAACACTAATCCTTAAACACTAATCCTTAAACACTAATCCTTAAACATTAATCCTTAAACATTAATCCTTATTCACTCTTCTAAAAGCTAAACCCGAACCCGAAAGAAAACCGCAGGCCGTCTTCACCATTAAACAAACCAAAAGTTCCGTTGATGGCATTGGCACTGTTTATCCAGAAGCCACCGCCATAGTCATTATGCCATCGATCGCTGTCGAAGCGCTCGCCCCAAACCCTTCCGACATCACCGCCCACATACACCCCAATTTGAAACGGAAGAAAACGGGTATTGAATTCGTCGAAGCTGTAACGAATATCGGCACCTGCGGCAAAGGCTGTTTTCCCGGTAAAGCGCTCGTTTCGGTAACCACGCAAACCGGTGCCGCCGCCCAATTGTGCCGCTTGATAAAATTCGTATCCATCACTTATGTTGAAGCGGGTTCGTGCATTTGTTTTTAAAACCCATTTTCGGTTTCGCGTCAACGCATTGTAAAATTCCACATACGAATTAATAAATCCGAAAGTGTTTTCGGTTTCTTCCACATTGGTTTTGATGCCACCACTAACTTCAAACTTCATTCCGCGTGTCGGGTTCAAAATATGGTCATAACTGTCGTACCAGTAAGCTGCTTCCGCCCCGGCGAAATACTTGCGATCGTAAAATTCCGTGGTTGTGCTGGAGGGAACAACATTATCGACCAAAAACCGGTTTGCGGTGGCTTCGAGTTGTACACTGTGCAAAATGGCTTTGTACCTGAAATTACTGCCGAAAGGACCTTCGCGTATCAATCCAATGTCCACTCCCATTCGGCTAATACGGATACGGTTGTAATCTTTGGAAAGTTCATCTTCCAAATTTGGGGTTTCATTGCCATAACCAAAAAAATTACGGGTGAAATTGGGACTGGTGAAATAGGCGCCTACCAGCAAGTTGAAATAACCTACCACATTGGCGAATTGTGCTTCATATTCCAAATCGAAACCACTGGTGGCAAAATAATAGCCCGCCCTTAATTTATGTTGCTGGGAAAAGGGGTTTCTTTTAAAACCATTCACCGTATAAACATCGGTGACGCCAATTTTGAAACCGTCATCGGGATTGTAGCCGAAAGCCGGAAGAATCAAATTTGTGGAAAAGATTTTTTTATCCTTATCGAAATGATTGTATTCGTAATTATCGGTGATGTGCAAATTGGCATTCCCGATTTTTTCGAAGGTATTTGGCTTGGATTTATAGTCGTAAATAGCTAGGTTTTTGCCGGAAGTAATGCGGTAAACATCGTTGTTCAAACCACCTATTAATTTGATGTGAATATCAGCATCACCATTTCCATGCACTTCAAAAACATCGTCATCATCCAGGCCATATACCCATATTTCATGGGTTATTTCTGAATAGAAGGTGCGGTCGATAAAGGGTTCTGTGGTTTTGCCGTCTTTTATGCGCGATACTTTTATGCGCGTTTTTCCTTCCGGGAGTCGTTCAATTTCAAAATGATCATCTTTGTCGGTTGCCGTGATGATTTGTAGCTTTGCCATATACCGATAATAGCGTTCGGTTATTTTTACCAAATTGTTCCGTCTGGCCTTGACATCTTCCGCCAATTTCTTTGTTGATTCATTCTGAAATTCTACCGGTAGAGCTGAAAATGCTTTTTCTATAATGGAATCGGACAGATGTTCCTGAAGGTATTTTGCTTGTTCGATCCAAGTTTCTTTTCCCAAATGTTCAATTAGCGTACGGTCCATGCTCAAGCCCGCTGCATTGAGCCATTTTACGTTGTGGACTGTGGGGCCGTACCGGGCAAATTGTTTGGCAAAACCGACCAAAGCACGCAAAGTGCCGAAAAATGGACCGTCGAAATCGGCAAATGCCTGATCGCGATCTTCCGGAATAGGCACAAAATAATGTTCGCCATTTTCTTTTTTGTGTTCTGCCCAGCTAAATTGGCCTTCATGCCTGTCAAAATCACCAATCAGCATGTCGAATATTCGGGCGCGGATATAGGTTTTTTCATCGACCGAGTATTTTTCATCTCGACGAAGGCGCGCATAAACCCCGGCGGTGTTTTCAATATCTTCGTTTGGGTTGCCCCATAGCTTTGTATCCAAATAACTTTCACCAGGATGCTTTTCGATCATGAACAATTCATTTCCAAATTCATAATTGAAGGTTTTCAGATTATCCTGTTTCGGGAGATAATAAAGTTCGGGATAAGTATGATATATTCCGGCGGCTTCGGAGAGCGTGGGAATGGTCATAAACGCAAACGGGTGCGAAGAGGTGAAAAAATCGTTCAGGGCATCTTCAATAATGGTGTTTTTGAATTTTTTTTCCACTGGTTCCTCTTGGAAGGCTGTGTTTTGAATGAGCAGCAAGGCACTTTTGGCAATTTGCCGCAAGCGGTATTCATGATCTTCTGAATCTTTTGCCGCCAGCGATTTTGTTTGGTGTCCGCCCCCTGCGCTCAAAATTTCCATGCCGCCGTACAAGGTGTCCAAATCGGCAATGGGTACTTCGATTTTTGTGGTATATAAATTTCCATAGCGTTTCCCAAAAAGGCTGTTATAAAAATCACTGTTCAAATTTTCATTGGTTTCATAAACCGACTCCAGAACTGTCTTTGGAAACTTATCGGGCAAAGAATCAACCGGATATTCTTTTGGTGGCGGGAAAACTTCCGTTTGGTACACCGTTTCCGGTTTATTGTTGTCGTTTGTATAGTAACTCACCCATGAGGAACCATCCTTGAAAATATCCAATTTTGCAAAACCCTGTTGGGGAGAAGCGAACAATCCGTCATTGCTCAAGGAAACGAAGGTGGCTTTTGATCCGGACCCCGAAACGATTTGCGTAATATTTTCATGTTTTATGTATTGAAGCGAATGTTCATGGCCGGAAACAAAAACCAGCCGCTCGGCATTTTGGGCAATGGTGGTCAACCTGCCAACCATACTTTTATATCGTTTGTTTTGCAAATCTTGTATGGAAACCCCGCCCGCTGTTCGAATTAAGGTAGCCAATGAGCCAAGAATTGGTAGGGGAATCAAACGCTGTGTGGGATAGAGGTGGCGGTTCAGCGGAAATTGTCCGCCATGCACGCCGTTGCTATATAAAGGATGGTGCATGGCAAAGACGATCGTTTTGTTCGGATAATCTTCCAGTTCCGATTCGATTTCCTCTAAAACCGCCTCTCGCGAACGCATTTCGGGACAATCTTTATTGACTTCCGGATGGTCGTTCCAATCTTCCAAAAACCATTGGGTATCGAGGATAAACAGCACCACATTATCCGAAATTTCCTGAATTTCAAATCCACAGCCCGGTTTTGGCGCCCATACATCTTCTTTTCCCAACCGTTTTTCGATGTAGGCAGCTTCGCGTTCTATTCCGGGGATTCCTTCGTTGTACCATTCGTGATTTCCGGTAATGAACAAAATGTTGCCCTTAAAACCGGTGAGTGAATTTAGCTGTGCATCGACACGATATTCGCTGCGTGTACGCTGTGGACTTTCTTTGGGGGGCATTCCATCCGGATAAATATTATCGCCCAAAAAAATTACCATGTCATTTTTTGAAGAAGTCGTGTCCAACGTATTTTTAAGGGTCAATAATCCTTTTGAAATATTGGGCGGGTCGGAATAACCTGCATCTCCCACCAAATAAATGGTGGTTTCTATATCTTTACCTTCCGGATAACCGAAATCTGCTTGCGGTTGTCCGTCGGCATATTTGGGTTCAAAAGAAGCGCAGCTAATAAGTAGAAAACAACCCAAAAATGTTAGAACTTTGTTATATTTATTCATAAAATTGAATTATACGCAATTTTTCGTAATTTGCAGGCATCTCGAAAACAGATTTATGGAAGATATTATCGCAGCGACAGATCATTTCGTTTTGGAATTGTTCAAGAAAAAGCTTTCCGGTCATTTTTTGTACCATAATTATCATCATACCAATAGGGTGGTTAAATGTACCAAAGAATTAATAGGAAATTCCGAAATTAATGTTAAACAAGCCGATTTGCTCATCTTGGCAGCTTGGTTCCATGACACAGGATACACAGTAAAATACCAAGGTCATGAGGCGGAGAGCGTCAAAATTGCCCACTCCTTCCTCGAATCATATTCTATGGAAATCGAAGATATGGAAACCATAGAGCGTTGCATTAAGGCCACGAAATTCGGACATAAACCAACCGATCTTTTAGAGGAAATCATTCAAGATGCGGATACTGCCCATTTCGGAAAAGATTATTTTGGGGAAACCAGCGAACTCTTGCGCTCGGAACTGAAATTACTCAATATTCAGGAATATACCACTGAAGCTTGGATAATGGAGAATATTCGGATGCTGACCGACAAGCACCGTTTTCACACCGATTATGCAGTTAAAAATTGGAGCCAAGCCAAAAATATCAATCTGAAAGAGCTTTTGGAAAAGGAAAACGTGATCCAAGAAAAATTGGCTCGTGAAGATGCGAAGGCACAGTTGAAAGCCCATTATAAAAATGAAAGTCCCGACCGAAGCATTCAGTCTGTTTACCGAATCACTCTTCGAAACCACATTAAACTGAGCGATATTGCCGATACCAAGGCCAATATTTTGTTATCGGTGAATGCAATTATTATCTCATTGGCATTGGCGAATATGCTTCCGGAGTTGGAAACCACAAATCAGTATTTGCTTGTTCCAACCTTAGTTTTGGTGTGCTTCAGCGTGGCCTCCATTATTTTGGCAATTATGTCAACGCGACCAAATGTCACAAAAGGCGAATTCACAAAGGATGAAGTTAAAAAGCGACAGGTGAACGTATTGTTTTTTGGAAATTTCCATAAAATGCCTTTCGATCAGTTTAAATGGGCCATGCTTCAAATTATGGATGATCAGGATTACATTTATGAAGCATTGATTCGCGATTTGCATTCCTTGGGAATTGTTCTGAACCGGAAATATAAGCTGTTGCGGATAACCTATACCGTTTTTACAATCGGTATCATTATCTCCGTCCTCAGTTTCATTATCGCCTTCCTCGCTGTTTAACTAATTTTGCTTTTCCTTCGGGAAGACCGGGAGATGAGCCTAATTCAGTTCTTTTATCAAATCTTCATAAGTCAATTTTTCTTCCGTGCCCATTTCTTTGTGGTACAAAATTTCAACCCGAATGGCTTTTAGGCCAATAACACCTTGAACGTCTTCGAGTTCCAGAAGTTCCACATTTTCACCGAGATAGCTTTTTGCTTGTAAATATTTGATGTAACGCAAATATTCCTTTTCGTCACTTTTTTGGGCGTAAATAATCACCAGTTTTCCCTTTTCCGTGATGCGCTCATTGCTGTGTTTTTCCCGCGCTTTGTCAATCCGTTTCTTGATGATTTCATATCGGGCGTTGTAGGTGCCGTCAATATCGAATTTCTTTTCATCCATGCGGTACCGAATGGACAAGGTACTGTTGAAAACCAAAATAAGCGATGCGGCATCGAGCTGAAGTTCGCTACCTTCTTGTATTTGATAAAATTTATTTTCCATTTCACACATGGTCACCAACTGCCATAGGCGCAAATTGTACAAATACAGAATATTGAATTCCTTTTTTGGTGCAATTTCTTGGCCGATATACATGTTGTGATCCACGCCATCGGTTTTGTACCGTTCAAAATAATGTGGAAAAATACTTTGCGCGTCGCGTTGTTTGCGGTCGATGAACCGGGCCAACATGCGGTTGATGTTTGCCACCGAAATATCATAAAGCTTCCGTTTGTTATAAATCAGCACCGAATCCGGATCGAGCATTTGCCGGTAATCTTCCACCTTTTTTTTAATGTCTGAGGAAAGTGTTTCGGCATGGTTCAAAATGGGAGCGATTTCATTTTTTAGAAGTAGGGCAACTTTCTGTTCACTCGCCGCGGTCATATTTTCTTTTAAATTCTTCACAAAAGTCCCAATCCGGTAACTGAGTTGCTCGTAAATTGGCAGGTCTTCCCGTTTTTGAAGGGCACGAATGATTTCCAAAATGGCGTTTAACTGATCGGTCAAATCTTCTTGAATGGATTTGTTGCGTTCGTCCGATGAGCCAACAATATCGATTTGTCCGTATAGCGGATGCACATTATGAAAGGAAATATCACGAAACGACGCCACTCCGTCTTCTTCCAAATCCTGAATATAGCGGTGCGCTTCTTCTTCAAAAACCCATAACACGCTAGGATGTATGGAGGTGCATTCATTTTGGATCACAGCCTTGATCCTGTTTTCGTATTCAGACCTGTTGCGCTCCACGGCGGTTACAATATAGGGTAAAAGGTCATCGAGTTTGATGGCATTTATGCTGTTGAGTTCGTTTTTTCGAGGTGAAATGAGTTCCAAAACGCCCAGCAATTCATCTTTCAATGCGATGGGGGCGAGGATGCAACTCTTTGCATTGTTGGCCAATAAATTACGGGAAAGCTGGTTGTTGTTCGTTTTTCGGGCATATTCTTCCACATTCGGAATACTGAAATACCGGTGTTCCTGTACCAACTTTTCATAGGATGTTTCGCATAAAAGTGATTTGCACCCGGCCTTGTTTTTCTGAAGGATGAAGCTCTCGAGTCCTTTGCTGTGCATGGTTTGCAGTGAATTTTTGTCCTTGTTGAACAAGGTGAGGCCAATACGAAGATCTGGAATTTTATAAATAGATTGAAAAATTTCAGAAAAATCTCCCAAGTTGGTATTGTCTTGACGGGTTTTTTCCAGTAGGGCGCTTTTTAGGGAAGAAATACCATAATCGGCGGTAATATCGATTAAATTCAGAATAAGAAACCCTTGGAAAACCCAACTTTTCGGAGGGAATTTTTCGCGCCAAAGTGAAACATCTGTGGAATTCTGAATGAGAATATCCACGTCTTCCTGAGTTATTTCCGGAGCCTTTTCGGTTGGAAAAATTTCGACAAAATCGGCGTTTAAAACTGCCCGATAATGTTTCATGTTTCCTTGTTCGTCTGGAATATCATATACCAACGGCCGCGAAAATTCGATTTGATAGTTGTAATAATGGTTCAAAATATGTACGCCAGCGGTTATGTAATGCCGCTCATGATCATTATCTTTCACTTCCCATTTGAAATCTGCCCCCGCATTTTTAATTATTTTTTGCAGGCGTTCCGTTTTCTTAAAAACGATATTTTGCATGGGAACAATTGCTGCTTTTATTTCGTTTTGCGTCAAATTATGTGGGAAAAGATGATCCATGAGAAGGTTTATCGGTTCCGAATGCGCTTCCAATTCCGCTTCTGATTCGATCCCATTTACAAGTTTGGGAAAGGATTCCAGATATTCCAACGTGTCCTTTAAAAAAGATTGGGATATCTTGTTTTTTGCGCTTTTCAGTTCCGAATGATAGGCGTCAATAACTTTTTTGAAGCCTAATTTTATATCAGCAGGAAAGTCTTTTGACTGCTTTTCCATATATAGTTTAAATTTTGAAATAAATAAAAGTACAATTTCAGCGGAAACAGAATCATCAATTAACAATTATTTATAAGGAAAAATAACGTAAGAGGGGAAAGTTGCTTATTTTTGGGGCTTATAAAAATTGCATACTATATGAGACGTTTTTTTGGAATAATAATGGCTTTTTCGCTGATTGCCTGCCAAGGGGAAAAAGACAGCAACGAGATTGGAGGAACTGCAAAAGGGGTAAAGGATGGCACCCTGGTTTTTGTTTCTACTTTGGGCGAAAACAACCGCCCCATGCCAATCGATACCGCTACCGTTACCAACGAGAGCTTTACCTTGAATTTGCCTGAAACCCAAACCCAAACCTTCAATATTCTGACGCTTGATGGCTGGCGTGGCAATGTACTTTTCATTCGAGACAATGAGCCGATCAGTTTTGAAATATACAAGGACAGTTTGCGATCGTCCGTGGTTTCTGGCGGAAAACACAACGAATTGTTGGACGATTATTTTGACTATATCTACGATTTTGGGAAAAGGATGAACAATTTGAACAATCAAATGCGTGATCCTGCAAACTTGCCGAATTCGGATGAAATTGCCGACTTCAAGAAAAAGCAGGAAGAAATTCAGCAAGAATATGCCGAATATGGAAAGGAAATCGTTCATGACAATCCAGGATCTTTGGTTTCCATTATCGCCATTTCCGATATGTTGAACATGAAAGCCGTTCCTATTCCGGAAATTAAGAAATTATATGAAAGCCTTGATCCCGAAATTAAGAATTATCCAATGGGGGCGGCTATTGGCGAACAATTGCAAAATGCGAGCGTAACGGCCGTAGGAAGCAAGGCTCCTGAATTTTCCGGACCAACACCCACCGGGGAAACCGTGGCATTGAAAGATGTTCTTGGAAAAGTCACGTTGTTGGATTTTTGGGCTTCATGGTGCAAACCATGCCGCGTTGAAAATCCCAATATTGTACGCGTTTATGAAAAATACCACGACAAAGGTTTGAACATTATCGGTGTTTCTTTAGACAAGAGCAAAGATAAGTGGCTGCAAGCAATCGAAGCCGATAACCTAACCTGGAACCATGTTTCCAATTTGCAATTTTGGCAAGAACCCATTGCCCAAATGTATCAAGTACGATCTATTCCCGCAGCATTTTTGTTGGATGAAAATGGAGTAATCATCGGAAAGAATTTGCGTGGCAAAGCATTGGAGGATAAAGTAGCCGAAGTTTTGGGGGAATAATTGACCGAAAGCTGAATTTAGTTCATCATTTTTACCACCAATTCTTTGAGCAAATCCCCCTGGGGCACAGAATTGGAACCCACTCCCTTGCTTTTCACATCGGCTTCGCGCAGAAGTGTGATGGCACCACTTACTTTTTTTAAAGGATAATTTCTTCCGGCGGTGATGAAATCATTGGCAAAAAAAGGATGGACTCCCAATTTCGAAGCTACATTGGCTTTTGATTTGTCAGGCAGCGAATGATAGATCATCAGTTTTGAAAGGAAATTAAAAAGCACGGAAGTGGTCACCATCATTGGATTATCTTTCGGATTTTGGGCGAAATAATTGAGGATGCGGTGGGCTTTTTGCACATTGCGTTCGCCAATGGCATTTTGTAATTCGAAATTGTTGAAATCCTTGCTGATTCCAATGTTCTCTTCAATTAATTCTGGAGTAACTTCGATGCCGGAAGGAATAATTAGTTTCAATTTATTTAATTCATTGTCGATTTTTGCCAAATCGTTGCCGAGAAATTCCGCCAACATAAGAAGCCCTTTGTGAGAAATTGAGAACCCCATTGCATCGGACCGGCTTTTGATCCATCCCGGAATTTTATCATCATATAAGGGTTTTCCTTCAAAAACAATTCCTGATTTTTTTACGGATTTATACAACTTTTTTCGTTTGTCCAAGGTTTTGTTTTTGTAACAAAAAACCAACACCGTTGAGCTTACCGGATTTTCCGCGTAGTTTTGTAAACTATCAATTTGTCGCGATAAATGTTGGGCTTCTTTTACAATGATAACTTGCCGTTCGGCCATCATGGGATAGCGTTTGGCGCTGGCCACGATTTCATCAATTTTCACATCTAAACCATATAAAATTTGCTGATTGAAACTTTTTTCATCTTCGCGCAACACGTTTTTTTCAATATAATCTGAAATCAAATCGATAAAATAGGGTTCTTCCCCCATTAAGAAATAAAGCGGTTTGATCTGCTTGTTTTTTATATCCTGAAAAATTTTGTTCAATTCGTTCATTGGAAAATGTTGTTTCAACAGAGAGAAGCGGGTTTTTTTTGTTTACTTTGGAAATTATGCAAACACTGAACTTTCCCCCTTATCGTTTTCGTTTCAAAAATAGCGAAAATAACCTGGCTATTTTTGACGTATTGCGCAAAAAATTCGTGATGTTGAGTCCAGAAGAATGGGTGCGCCAACACGCGGTTCATTTTCTGATCGAACAGAAAAATTTTCCGAAGAATCTTTTGAATGTCGAAAAAGTTTTGAGAGTAAACGGCTTGGTCAAAAGATACGATATCGTCGCTTATCATTCTGATGGCAGTATTCGGTTGCTTGTTGAATGCAAAGCGCCACACATAAAAATCGACCAATCCACCTTCGATCAAATCGCACGTTACAATTTGAGTTTGAACGCCGATTTCTTAATGCTCACAAATGGTTTGCAGCATTTTTTTTGCCGACTGGATTATGAACATCAGAACTATATTTTTTTGCCGGATTTGCCGGGAAAGGGGTGAAAGAGTGAATGAGGGAAAGAGTGAATAGAATAAGTGAAGAAGTGAATTTGTGAAGGGCAGCTATTAGCTATTGGCCATTAGCCATTGGAGAAAAACCGGTAGCAAAAAAACACCAACTACCGAATGCATTCTTTAATGATCGTTTGCACCACATTCACACCAACTTCGTTATAGCGGTTGTATGGTATGATGATGTCGGCGAACTCTTTTGTGGGCTCAATGAATTGTTGGTGCATGGGTTTTAGCGTATTTTGATAACGGTCGAGCACTTCATCCATATCACGACCGCGTTCATGAATATCGCGTTTTAATCGACGGATCAGGCGTTCGTCGCTATCGGTGTGCACAAAAATCTTCAAGTCGAACATTTTTCGGATTTCCGGGTTGGCCAAAACCAAAATGCCTTCCACCAACATAACTTTTCGTGGTTTTATGGTAATGGTTTCTTTGGTGCGGTTGTGTTCAATGAAAGAATACACCGGCTGTTGAATGGATTTCCTTTTTTTCAACTCCTTTAAATGGTTTACCAACAAGTCGAAATCAATGGACTGCGGATGATCGAAATTTATTTTCACCCGTTCGTCGTAAGTGAGGTGCGAATTGTCCTTGTAGTAGGAATCTTGGTAAATAACATCCACTTCGTCATGTTTCAGTTCGTCGAGAATCTGATTTACAACTGTGGTTTTTCCGCTGCCAGTTCCTCCGGCGATCCCAATTATATACATTTTTAAAATTTCGGTAAAAATACGGTTTATTTGAAATTCAAAATTTAGAATTCAAGTTTCGATTTTATTTCAATTCTTGCGGGATTTCACAAACGGGAATAGGTTGCATTTTGTGCAAATTGGCCTGGTGCCGCCGTTTGTAAATCTGAAACACTAGCAATTCCCGTCCCGAAAAATCGTTTTCGGTTTTGTTCTGTTTCAACATTTTCATGGCCCATTCCAGTTCGGCATAAGTGGCGCCAAGTTGTTCCTCGTCTGTTCTGCTGTCGCCAAAAAGTCCGTCGGTAGGTGGCGCTTTTCGA
>DASSWN010000146.1:0-3092 GCA_035704905.1 Flavobacteriaceae bacterium | reverse complement strand
TGTAATAAATGAAATCTTTTGAATTTTCGATCAAAAACATTCTGATTTCTTCTTCGGAATGGGTTTTTGCAAAACTATCGGGGTCTTCACCTTGTGGAAATGCACAAATTTTGACGTTCATTCCCTGTTCCAATATTAAATCGATTCCTCGCAATGAGGCCCGCATTCCCGCGGCATCGCCATCGAATAAAATCGTGATATTCTTGGTCAGTCGATTCACAAGCCGCACCTGATCAGAGGTCAACGCGGTTCCGGAGGAAGAAACCACATTTTCGACACCATGTTGATGCAGTTGTATGACATCTGTGTAACCTTCTACCAAATAGCAGATATCTTCTTTTGCAATGCTTTGTTTGGCCTGAAACAATCCATATAAAACTTTTCCTTTGTGGTAAATTTCGCTTTCTGGGGAATTCAGATATTTGGCACTGTTTTTATCATTTGCCAATATTCTTCCCCCAAAACCCAAGACCCGTCCAGACATTGAGTGTATCGGGAACATGACACGGCCTTTGAACCGGTCAAAGCGTTTTTCAGCATTTACAATGGAAAGTCCCGTTTTTTCCAGGAATTCCAGTTTAAAACCTTTTTTTAGTGCTTCGGAAGTGAGTGCGTCCCAAACATTTGGCGAGTACCCTAGTTTGAATTTTTCGATGCTTTCTTCGGAAAAGCCACGTTCCTTGAAATATCCCAAACCGATGGATTTCCCGATGTCGGTTTTGTGAAGTTGGCGTTCAAAAAAATCTTGCGCAAATTCATTGACCAAATACATGCTTTCCCGTTCGTCGGCTTGCTGTTTCTGCTCGTCGGTTTGCTGGGTTTCTTCGATTTCTATATTGTATTTTCTGGCCAAATATTTAATGGCTTCCGGATAGGTGAAATGTTCGTGTTCCATCAAAAAAGCAACGACATTTCCGCCTTTTCCACTAGAAAAATCTTTCCAAATTTGTTTCACGGGCGAAACCATGAAACTCGGGGTGCGTTCATCGCTGAAAGGGCTGAGTCCTTTGTAATTGCTCCCCGCTTTTTTTAATTGAACAAAATCGCCGACCACCTCCTCCACACGGGCGGTTTCAAATACTTGGTCGATGGTGGTTTTGTTTATCATTTTTCCCCAAAATTCGCCGAATTGGTTTCAAAGATAGAAAAGTTTTGGGAAGGAAATAGAAATGGTTTTTTGAAGCTGCAAAAGTGAACCCTGCCAAGGTTTTGAACCCTGACGGGGTTTCCATAGTTTTCAAAAAAATGCTATTCTTTGATAAACTTTTTGGTCAACGAGCCTGCTGTGGTTTCCAGTTTCAACAAATAAATCCCGGACGGCATTTGGGACATTTCCAAGGTATTGTTTTCTCCAATTTTCATAGTGTGCCGTTTCCCCAATAAATCGTAAACCGAGGCGGATTCTATGACCAACCCGTTTGGCACGTTTATATGCAGTTGGTTTTTCACCGGATTTGGGTATAAAGAAACTTCATTTAAAAAAGCCGTTTCTTCAATGGAAAGTTGATTTCCTAAAATTGTGAAAGCCAAGGCTTTCTCCGAAGCGGAAGAAGTGGGAAAATCCGTAATTAGGGTCCAAGAGGTCCATCCCCCGCCAAAAAAATTGGTGGGATCTATGAACCTGGCATCGGAAAATTGCTGTTGGCTCGATAAGAACCAGTACCAAAGCCTATCATCGCCAATCGGATCGATCGTGGCCGCATCTATGTTGAGATGTGGCACGGCAAGGATCCAATAGGTTCCTGCCGACAGGGTCAACGGGGCTCCTTCGGACGTGACAATATCTACCGTAAAGTTATAGAGTAGGGTACTCGGATGTTCTATATTAAGGGCAGGGCTGGAAATGGGAAGGCCCTCGATTTCCAAAATTCCGCTCCCCGGGACCGAAGGATTTCCTGAAGGAACACCCGCCGCATCTGCATAGATGTATAGGCTGAAACCGGTTACATAGGTGTCAAGATTATTGTCTGGTTGAAAACCGTAAACCGTCACGGAACTGATTTCTGTTTGTCCGGTCAGGTTGAAATCATCCGCAGAAAAGATACCAAATGAGCTGACAACGGAATATCCCGAAATAAACGCGGCCGCATTCGCACTTGTTTGTTCAAAAAGCACCGATTGAGCTTGAATTGAGAACATTAAAAAAAAAGTGCCCATCAGTAGTGTGATTTTTTTCATTATAGAATGGCTTTATGTTGAATACGATACAAATATAGCTAAATCAATGGTTTTAAATGTAAAAATTAATTTTTTTGTTAAGGTTCGTATAAAAAGTAATAAAATCCATTCATTAAAATCAGATTATTTGGCACTTTCAAAACGCCAATCGCACTCCGATCGAAACGTTGTGCTCTTCCACCAAGTTATCGGTGAAGATCGGATTCAAATCATATTTTACATATAGTGCGTACCAATTGTAGCCAATGTATGCGCTCAACCCATAAATAAAATTGGTGGTATTGTAGTTCTTTTTCAATTTCGATTTTTGCTTGTGTCCATTTTCTTCATATTTCAATTTTTGAACGCTGTTCAGATTCAAGCCGGCATATCCGCCAATGCCGATTTTAAAATGATCTTCTGTTGAATAATAACCGTTTTTTCCGCCTTTGATTTCTGATTTTCCAAATTCAAAATGAAGCGGAAGCACTATATTGTCGTTTCGGAATTTTGATTTGTTCAGTTGAAGCGGATATTCCGCTAAATAGGTCTGCTCGCCGTCTTGCACAAAAAATTGGTTATTATCGGGTTTCAAACCATTAAATTGAAAAGCCAATCCGTATTTCACCCGCATAAAACTTGAAAGATTGGTCGTAAATTCATAACCAATTTCAAAAAATCGACTGCCACCAATTTTATATGGCGAATCGTTCAATGATCCATTTTCCGGAACCGCATTGTTCAATCCGAAAGCTATGAAGGGGCTCGAAGTAGTGCGGGTGGGCGTGGAATGCCCCGAATTGGTTTCGGTTTCTTTTTCCTTTTTGTTCAGAAAATTGTAGCCAATTACAACCCGGATGTCTTTGTCATCGCCTTCTTCCCGCTCGAGCAAAGCAATTCGGGAATCAATGATATTCAATTTGTCTTCAATGTCC
>DASSWN010000131.1:0-16042 GCA_035704905.1 Flavobacteriaceae bacterium | reverse complement strand
GCAAAAATTGGGTATAACCATAGACGGCATCTTCAATGGGGATACTCAACATCCGGATGCCGAGAAATTCCCCGGGGTTGTAATTAACGATAGGATTTTCAAGTCCGGTGCCGGTTAAAACACCATTGACCGGAAAGAAGCCCAGCATTAAGATAAAAAATACCAAAGAAGCTTTTCCAATCCATTCGGCATTGACTATAAAATGCAGGTATATAAGCGTTGCAATTAAAGCAATGGCGGTAACCAGGGTGTAAGTGTTCCCATAATGCAAAAGAGCCACCACCGCACATACAATAATGCTTATAAATACCAAGGTATTATTAAAAGCACTCGTCCAGCTTAAGTCGAAAAATTTGTTCAGGCAGAAAAAAGTAAAAACACAAGCAAACGGGATACAAATAAAAAACAGCCATTCCTCGATAGGCAGCCCAAATAGACTAATGCCCAAAGTGTAATCGGAATTGAACCACCACACGCCCATATCTGTGAACCAGATATCCCAAAGAATAAAAGGAATCGCTACCAGAGCAGCAGCCTTTATAAAAGCAACAAAATGTTTGAAAAATTTAATTTTTGGATGGAAGGAAAAAATAAAACAGATCACAACCGTCAAAAAATTAATCAATATGTAAGTGTATTGCATCATTTTTTTCGGGCATTAAAATACATTTTGAAATATTTGAGCGGAACGTATAAAAAGCCGAAGCATTCACCGTCTTCTTTGCCCAAATGCTTGTGATGCTGCTTATGCCCACGCCGAATAGCTTTGAAATATGGGTTATTGGTTTTTCTAAAGAAACGCAGGCGCTGGTGAATAAAAATATCATGCACCAAAAAATAGGACATCCCGTAAAGGGTAATACCGAGGCCAATAAAAAACAGATAATTAAAATTATTGAGGGAGCCAAAATACATCAGCGCGATGGCAGGCAAGGCAAAAATTACAAAAAAGTAATCATTTTTTTCCATCGGGCCTTCATTGCTGTGGTCATGATGATCTTTATGCAGCACCCATAAAAATCCGTGCATCACATATTTGTGAATTAACCAGGTGGCACCTTCCATGGCAACAAAAACCCCAAAAACAATTAAAAAGTTCATTTTTATTGCTTTTTGTTATTAAATCGTTTTTCCAAAGCCTCACGGCGATAATCGAAGATCTCTTTCAGTTTCTTCTTAACAAATAAGAAATGAGCAATGTTTCCCAAAATGCCGTAAGGCATTTCGTAAATTAAAAAATCATTCATTAAAACCCCTTCTTTATTTTCAATAAATTCGTGCCGATGATTCCATAGTTTGTAAGGTCCTTCTTCCTGAAAATCAGTAAAACTCCTATAAGGTTCCACGTGCGTAATTTTTGTTTTCCATTTTATCGGGATGCCGAATAATGGCCTTACCGTATAATTAATTTCCATTCCTTCGTTCATTTCATCACCTTTTGAACCCGTTAGCACATTGAATTCCATTTTTTTGGGGGTGATCTTAGCAAGATTATGCGGAGAAGAAAAAAACTCCCAGGCTGTAAGAAGATCACAGTTTAATTGTTGCATTCTGGACAAAGTATGTTTCATTTTAATTTTTTAAAATAGCAAGGATCATTTCCCTTAATTGATTGGAAGAAATTTTCTCAATATTTCCCTCTAAAAATGTAAAATCTTTTTCTATGGCATCATTATACCCTAAAAACCCGGGAATATTCTTCTGAACCGACAAGCGGAGATAACGGATCTCCATATTTTCGGGTTCCTGGTTTACTGCCTGTTCAATCTTTTCTTTTCCATTCTTGAAAGTTTTCATTTTTAAAATAGGATTGAAAACATATTTAGCCCATACCGTTTCCAGCGTGCCCAGATAAGCCAAATGAACCGAACTTTTCCCGGGCTTTTGCCGTAATTGTTCAATTAATGCTTCACAAACCGATTTTTCTGAGATGGCCTCTATATATTGACTTCTTAACTCATTTAAATCCTGAGCTCTGCCATTTTGAATATTCAATCCGGCACAAAACACTATAATAACTGCAATATTTTTCATTATAGAAAGCTGATTTTATACTTGACGTATGTATGCATCGTGATAAAAAGTTTATTGGAGTTGGGAATACGGGTACGCTGATTCATAATTCTTGTGGCCGGAGTATTTCTGATTTTTTGAAAGAGCGACAAATAATACCGGTAAGCCAAATAAACGCCGAACCTGGCACAATTTGGCAACTTTTTAATGCCGATTAAAGCTTCTTTGAATTCCGCTTCAATTTCCTGTTCGATCTGAATTTTGCATTCATCATCAAAGACATTCATTTCAATATTCGGGAAATAGGTGCGCCCCAAAACCTGATAATCTTCCTGCAAATCCCTGAGGAAATTGACTTTCTGAAAAGCTGAACCCAACTTTTGGGCGTAAGGCTTCAGCTCCTCATACATTTTTTTGTCACCTTGGGTAAAAACCTGTAAACACATTAGCCCCACTACTTCGGCAGAACCAAAAATATACTCGTCGTACAATTCAGAATTGTAATCTACTGCTTTCAAATCCATTTCCATACTGTGCAGAAACTGATCGATAAGAGGAAGTTCTATTTGATACTGATGCACACTTTCCTGAAAAGACTGCAAGATAGGGTTCAGGGAAATTCCGGCTTCAATTGCCTCGTAGGTATCTTGTTTAAATCGATTCAATAATTTTTCTTTGTCATAATTGTGGAAGCTATCCACAATTTCATCCGCCAACCGAACGAAACCATAAATAGCATAAATACCATTCCGGATAGCAGGTTTTAGCGCCAGGATGCCCAGCGAAAAACTTGTGCTGTATTTTTTGGTCGTACACTTGCTTACTTCGTACGACAGCTCGTCAAACAATTTTTTCATAGCGCGCATTTTTTAGAGTGTTGACTTCCCCGGCAACTATCTTTCCCGAAATAATGGAAGGGGGAACTCCGGGGCCGGGGACAGTCAACTGTCCGGTATAAAATAGGTTTTTTAATTTTTTATTCCTGATCTTTGGTTTTAGCACGGCCGTTTGGGAAAGTATGTTTGCCAGGCCATAAGCATTCCCGCCATAAGCATTGTAATCCCGCACAAAATCGCTGGTACAATAACTTTTTTTATAATCTAATTTGGATAGCAAATAACTAGTTTTCGTATGCTTTTCCAGCCGCTCTATCATCTGTTGAAAATAGGTCTCCCGAATGCTTTCGCTATCTTCCAGATTGGTGGCAATGGGCATCAGTAGGAAAACATTTTCGTGACCCTCCGGGGCAACAACCGGATCGGTTTTTGAGGGGCAGCAGGCATAAAATAAGGGTTTTTCGGGCCATTTTTTTTCTTCATAAATAGAGGAAATATGCTCATCCAAATCATTCTCAAAAAACAAGGTATGATGTTTCAGATTGGGAATACGCTCCTTGAAGCCCAGGTAATAGATTAAACAAGAAGGCGCAAAAGTTCTTTTTTTCCAATATTTTTCGTCGTAATTCCGATATTCAGTTGGCAACAGATTTTCGGAATGATGATAATCCGAAGAAGCAATTATGGCATCAAAATAATGATTTTCATTATTGATTTGCAGCGCAGTTACACGATCACTTTCAGCAGTTATGTTCTTTACTTTACTGTTGAAATGAAAAATAACTCCCTGTTTTTCTGCTACTTTTTTCATAGCGAGGATAAGCTGGTAAAATCCGCCCATTGGGTATTTGGTCCCCAACACGTATCCGCCGTAATTCATCAGGCTGTACAAGGCGGGAATTTCTTTTGGGGAAGCTCCGAGAAAAATAACCGGAAATTCCATAAGGGCCTGCAATTTCGGATTGGAAAAATACTTGGCGACATAGCTCCTGAAATCGGAAAGCAAATTCAATTTGAGCGCACTTCCGGCAATTTTGGGCGAGATGAATTCAGCCCAGCTGTAGCACGGCTTGCTGACAAAATCTTTCATCCCCACTTCATATTTATAACGGGCAGCCTTCATAAATTTTTCCAGCCGCTTTTCACTTCCCGGTTCTATTTTTTCAAATTTGGTTTTTAAGGCATCAAAAGATTTGGGGACCGATAGTTTTTCATCGTCAAAAATCATTTCAAATTGGGGATCCAAACTTTTCAACTCAAAAAAGTCGGAGGTTTTACTGCCAAAATCGGCGAAAAATTCCTCAATAATATCGGGCATCCAATACCAGCTCGGCCCCATATCGAAGGTATAGCAGTTATCTGTCACGAATTGCCGCGCCCGTCCGCCCGGCTGAGGGTGCTGCTCAAAAACGTGTACCTCATTTCCGGCCTGTGCCGCATAACTCGCAGCCGAAAGGCCTGAAAAACCAGATCCGATAACCGCTATTTTTTTTCTTGTGTTCATTTATCCTTGCTATTTTTAAGAGCGATTTTCTCTCCAACAATTTCATCCAGCAGGTTTTCAATCGGTATATTTTTATCGTAAATAGGTAGGTGAAAAGAGTGCAATTTATCGAGAAGCCGAATGAGTTCCAATTTTTCCCTACGGGTTAAATCGCCAGCCACAATATCTGTTGCCTCACGGATTTTTGGCATAACGCTATTTAAAGCCTGTAAACCTTCTTTGGTGATATTCAATATTTTACTGCGTTTGTCGGCCTCGGAATCAGTTTGATTTATCCATCCTTTTGCAATTAACCGATTGATGATTTGCATTCCCACCGGTTTTTCGTGCACATTCTTTTTTATCAGCTCCATTTTCGAAATATTTGGGTTGAATCCTAAAACGATCAAATAAATTGCGTCTTCCTGAGTGGGAAATTCGGTTCCGGAAATTGCTGATTTAAAATAATTTTTGCCGAAACGATTCATATGTACAATAGCTGTAGCAATCACACTCTCGGGACTTCTTCCACTGTTTTTTCCTTCCCAATCGGGTTCTTTTTTTTCATTTTTGGCCTTGGAAGCATCAATTATCCACTTTTTGAAACCTTCGATGGTTTCGGGATAAACAGCTTTTTCAGCGTTTGATTTTTCAAACTCCTGGCTGAGATCAACTAAATCTTTTAATAACTGATAATTCATGTTGATTCTGGATAAAATTCTCGTAAAATAGAATAATACTATACTTTATTTATTTCTTTGAAAAGGCAAATATACAATATTTAATCTATGAGCATGGTTAATTAGTATATTTTTAAACCTTTATCTGCATATCGCCTTTAGTTTCTGTAATCAAATAAAAAGGAAAAAAGGACAGAATTAGAATAATTAAAAACAATTTTTAGATTAATCTAAATTAAGTATTTTTGTAATCTAAATATATAGTTACAATTATGAAAATTGCAGTGCTCTTTATTTCAAATTTTGTACTCTTATGTTTTCCTGAAAATTTGAAGGCGCAATATGCCACCATTGAAGGAAAGATCGTACACCAAGGAAAACCAGTGGCTTTTGTGAATGTTTATTTGGAAGATACCCAAATCGGAACAGTTTCGGACAGTTTGGGTTTTTATAAAATCTCTGGTATTGCAGAGGGTCAATATACTTTGATCGCAAGTTATGTTGGGGCCGATCGGTTCAAAAAACAGATTCATCTTTCTGCAAAACAAGTTCTTACTTTAATTATTGAATTGACTTCCTTGACCAACAATTCTCTTGAGGAAGTTGTTGTTACAGGAACCATGAAACCGGTGAAACGATTGGAAAGCCCGGTTCCGGTTGAGGTTTTTTCGCCGACATTTTTTAAAAAGAATCCTTCTGCCAACGTTTTTGATGCACTTAGTAACGTGAATGGTGTGCGCCCAAAATTGAATTGCAATGTCTGCGACACGGGTAGTATTCAAATCAATGGTTTGGATGGCGCATATACGATGATTCTGATTGATGGAATGCCGGTAATGAGTTCTTTGGGTACAGTTTACGGCTTGTCGGGAATTCCAAATGCCCTTATTGAAAGGATTGAAATTGTAAAGGGACCGGCCTCAGCTCTCTATGGAAGCGAGGCAATTGGAGGAATCATTAATGTCATCACAAAATCCCCGGACTCTGCACCAAAATTTTATGGCGATTTGTACGGTAACTCTTGGGGCGAAACCAATACGGATATAGGTTTTAAATTTCCATTGGGTAAAAAAGCACAGGTATTGACGGCAATCAACTATTTTAATTTTCAGAATAGAATCGATAAAAATGACGATAACTTTACCGATATGGCGCTACAAAATAAAATTTCGCTTTTTCAGAAATGGAATTTTCAGCGGAAAGAAAACCGATTGTTCAGTTTGTCCGCGCGTTATATGTATGAAGATCGCTGGGGCGGGGATATAAATTGGAATACATCGTTCAGGGGAGGGGATGAGGTTTATGCCGAAAGTATTTACACTAATAGGTTTGCTTTCATTGGCATTTATCAGCTTCCTGTTGAAGAAAAAATGTTTTTTAATTTTTCATTTGTCAACCATGATCAGGATAGCCGATATGGTATTGATTCTTATAAAGCCAATCAAAAAGTGACTTTTGGGCAATTGACTTGGAATAAAAATATAGGCATTCATGATATATTGGTGGGTGCGGCTCTCCGCTATACTTATTATGACGATAATACGCCGGCCACATTCCGTGCAAGTAAGAACAATCCTGAAAAAACTTGGTTGCCGGGAATTTTTTTGCAGGATGAAATAAATTTATCCGAAAAATACAGTTTGTTGTTGGGGTTTAGATACGATCACGAAACCCACCATGGAAATATTTATACCCCAAGACTCGCTTATAAATGGAAATTAAATGAAAATAGTATTTTAAGATTGAATGCCGGAACCGGCTTTCGGGTAGTCAATATTTTTACCGAAGATCATGCCGCACTAACAGGTTCCAGGGAGGTTGTAATCATGAATGACCTTAATCCGGAGCGCTCTTACAACCTAAACTTAAATTATGCCAGCCAATATTTTTTTGACAATGGTGCCAATTTGGAACTAAATGCCACGGCTTTCTACACGTATTTTACGAATCGTATTACCGCCAATTACGATAAAAATCCCAACAAAATTTATTATGACAACCTCGCTGGGTTTGCGGAAAGTAAAGGAATTAGTGCCGATTTCACTTTGAGGTTGAACAATGGATTGAATTTCATTTTGGGCGGCACCCTTTTAAATAATACCCTTACCGAAAACAATATTACAAAAGAGCAAATTTTGACGGAAAATTTCTCGGGAAAATGGACGATTTCTTATGAGATACAGCCGTGGCATTTACTGGTGGATTATACCGGCAATATTTACAGCCCGATGCGTTTGCCGCTGTTGGGCGACTTGGATCCGCGTCCGGAATATGCGCCCTGGTGGAGCATCCAAAACATTCAATTCACTTATGACGGGTTTAAGCGATTTGAAATTTACAGCGGCATAAAAAACCTTTTCGATTGGACCCCGGCCAAAGTAAAACACACACCCTTTATCATTGCAAGAACCAATGATCCGTTTGATAAAGACGTTGTTTATAACCCTGAGGGTCAAGTAGTACCAACGGCGAACAATCCGTATGCCTTAACTTTTGATCCTGAATATATTTATGCTCCCAATCAAGGGATTCGTTTCTTTCTTGGGGTTCGATATAAACTATTTTAAAGATGGAGAATATGAACAAGAAAAATATGTTTCTATATATGTTGGCAATATGCGTTCTTCCAACTTTATCATTTTCCCAAGCCGTGAAAACTTTTTCGTTTGTTGAAATAGACAGCTTGCAAGAAATTGAACGGCGTAATTTGGCCGTTTTCATTCATGCGGATTGGTGCATGTATTGTCAGGCAATGAAAAACCGTACTTTTAAAAACAAGGATGTCATCAACTTACTGAACAATTACTATTATTTTGTTGATTTCAATGCACAAACCAAAAAAGAAATAATTTTCAATGGCACAGAGTTTAACTTCGAACCTACGGGAAAGAATATCGGTTACCACAAACTTGCCTATGTTCTCGGAAGCCAAAACGGACAACTGATTTTTCCTGGTTTTGTGGTTTTGAACTGGCAGAATGAAATTATATTTCAGTACAATTCCTATATCGCACCTGCAGAAATGAAATTGATTTTAAATAGGTTGAATGCGGATTAAACCAAAATTTTCCGCAGCCAATTAAAAAATCGATTGAAAAAAGATTTTTTTTATCGGACAAATTCCCTGCTCAAATATGGGAAAATGCGTCCTTTCAATGCACGAAAACGCAGCAAATGTTTTTCAATTTTATCGCGAAATTCTTCGTGGCTGTTCAAAAAATAGGTTTCGCACTGAATGTCCTCACATTCGTTCATGCCTTCCAATTTATTGCTGAATTCGAGTATTTCCCGAGAACAAGCTTTGTTTGTTTTATGAATAGCTTCCAACTGGTCGAGAAGTGAAAGACGAATTTTTGCCGGACTTGAATCGAATTGGGGCAAATTCAAAAGATCGGTGAAAAAATCAATTTCTTTTTCGGTGAATTCCACCGAAGCCTCCCAGTTTTCAACATCGCTTTCCAGTTTCATTTTCTGAATATCTTCTTCCCTGTAATGTTCTTTGATTCCGTTTTTCATGACCGGTTTTATTTTGGGGTTTCTTCGATTTTTTGCTGAATTACATTCTTTATTTTTATAACATTCAGGCCTGACGGAAATTGCCAGCTAACCTCATCATCTTTTGCATAGCCGATTAAGGCAGAACCCATTGGTGCCAAAATTGAAATTTTATTCTGTTGAATGTTGCTTTCATCCGGAAGTACTAGTTGATAGCTTTTTTCCGGACCAAAAGGTGTTTCGATGCTAACAATAGATCCAAAACGAACCACATCTTCCGGCATGTCTTTTTCCGCAACGATTTTTGCGGATTTCAACTCCTCGCTTAGTTTCGAAATAGAAGCCCGATACGAATTGTCTTTGTAGTATTTCGACATGGCAAGTATTCTTTTCAGGAGGTCATATTCCTTCTTTTCCAGTATTAAGTCACCGTATTTCATATTTTCAATTTTTTAAACCATAAAATGGTGGTTGCGATAAAAGGGCATTACCCAGAGATAATGCCCTATTGAAAAAAATAACAAAATTAAATTTAACCCCGCATTTCAGTATGCGGAAAGTCTATTTATCATGGGAAAATACCACGTTGAACATAGGCCATTTCAATACGTGAAATTGCCAACATGAATGCTGCGGTACGCCAATCGACATTTCGTTGGTTTACTTCTCGTTCAACTTTACGGAACGATTCGGTGAGTTTTTTCTCCAATCGGGGAAGCACTTCCTCCAATTGCCAAAGTTCGCCGTTTCGGTTTTGCAACCATTCGTAATAACTTCCAATCACCCCACCGGAATTGCATAAAATATCCGGAATAATGGTAATTCCTTTTTCCAACAGAATTTTTTCACCGTCATTTGTGGTCGGTCCGTTTGCTCCTTCAGCGACCAAAGAAGCTTTTATGTCACCGGCATTTTCGGAAGTAATTTGGCTTCCCAAGGCTGCAGGAATTATAATATCACATTCCAATCCGAAAAATTCGCTTGGATCAATTTCCTCTGCTTGCTCAAATCCTTTGATGGAACCTTTTCGTGGTTTGGAATGTTCGAACAAGTCTTCAACCGGAATTCCATCCTTGTTGAAAAGTGTGGCATGTGCATCCTGAACGGCGAGCAATTTTGCACCTTCGCCTTCCATAAAATGAGATGCCCAATAGCCCACATTTCCAAACCCTTGCACGATATATTTTTTGCCCTTTAGGCTTTCCCCTTTGCTTTCATGCATTAATTTAATGCAAAGAAAAACGCCAAATCCGGTGGCACGGTCACGACCTTCAAGTCCGCCGGTACCAATTGGTTTTCCGGTAACCACATGAAGGTTTTGGGTACGTTCGGAAGATGATTTTGTGGACATGTAGGTATCTGCGATCCAAGCCATGGTTTGGGCATTGGTGTTCACATCGGGCGCCGGAATATCATGCTCTGGCCCAATATTTTGTCCCAAGGCAAAGGTGAAACGTCGTGTAATGCGTTCCAATTCGGTAATTGAATAATCGCGTGGGTCAATTTGTATTCCTCCTTTTGCACCACCATAAGGCAAGCCGGCCAAAGAAGTTTTCCAAGTCATCCACATGGCCAAGGCTTTTGCGGCTTCGACATCGACGGTTGGGTGATAACGCAAACCGCCCTTATATGGCCCGAGCGCATTGTTGTGCTGCACACGGTAACCCGTGAAAACTTGTACCTCGCCGTTGTCCATCCGCACTGGAAAATGAATAATAATTTCATTGTTCGTGATCGAAAGGATTTTTCGAATATTTGGATTCAAATCAATGAGATCGGCGGTTTTGTTGAACTGCTGCATCACATTTTCATACATGCTCTGCTTCTTCTTTTCTTTTGTGGGTATCATATGATTTAATTAAAAATAATGTTCACAATTAATTTTCCGGAGTGTCCTTTTTGAAGGATTCGTTTTTCGGGACGCAATTTACGCATAATCCCATGATTAAGGCTGCCAAATTTGCAATAGATTGCTCCCCGACCAAAAAATATTTTTTGGTATGAAAACAATCCCTCGATTTTTTTTAAACATTCGAAATTATTTTTCAAATGCGGTTTCAAATTCTTTAGCAAAGATAGGCCGAATGTCTTAGAAAAAAAATATTCCGGCAATGGTTTTCGCGTCAACGAAATTTTAAGTTCATTCTTTTCGTAGAAAGGTCAAATAAGTAAAATCGAACTTGTGTTTTTCATCTTGCGGGTGATAGGTTTTTTCGATCAGTACCCATTCATTTAGATTGATTTCGGGGAAAAATGTGTCGGCTTCATCGAAATTCGCATGTACCCGAGTTAATTCAATTTTGTTGGCATAGGGAAGCCCCAGTTCATAAATTTCGCCGCCACCAATAATAAAAGTTTCCCGATCGGTTTTTGAAAGTTCCATAGCATCCTTTATGTTATGCACGACAATGCAATCTTTATGGGAAAAATCTTTTTGCCGGGTAATGACAATATGTGTGCGATTGGGCAACGGTTTGGGAAAAGTTTCAAAGGTTTTCCGGCCCATAATGATAAAATGGCCGGTGGTGAGTTTTTTGAAACGTTTGAAATCGTCGGGCAAATGCCAAAGCAAATCATTGTCCTTGCCAAGCGCATTGTTTTCGGCTGCGGCAGCTATTAATGTGACCAAAGGGCTTTTCAAGAATTGATGGGGTTGTTCGGGTCCAGCGGCCCGTCCAGGTGGTACGGACTTTTTTTTTCGGGCAACGGATATTGCTTGTCCACTTTTTCCTGCAGTTTTTCGATTCGAATTTGTTGTTTTTCAACCAAGCGCTCCATTTGTTTTTCCTCCCATTCTTTTCCCATTAATTGATCGATAAAAACTACATTGATGAAATGGATGAGCAGGAAAAAAGCCCAAATTAAAATGGCCCACACAAACCAATCTGTATTGAACGGCCGAAACGTTTCGCCAAACCCCAAGACCAAATTCAAAACAATGAATAAAATAGAAGCGGCGATAAAAACCACGAAATGTGTGGTCAATCGTTTCTTTTGCTTGATGCGCCGCTGGGCATTTTCGATCAATTCGCGCTGCACCGGATCAATTCGTGTTTCTTTTTTTGTTGACTCCATAATTTGAAATATCTTGGCATTCAAATTTAACATTATTTCCCGCATAAAAAGTTTCTTTATGAAGAATTTAAGAAAGGAATTTCCAGCCCTGGAAAGATTTGTATATCTGAACACGGCGGCCAGTGGACTGCTATCCGAAACCTTACTCGATTTCAGGCAAAACCATGATTTGGATTTCTTGATCGGTGGCAGCGAGTTTCGTTTGAAAGAGAAAAACCTTCTGACCGAAACAAGGGAAACACTTGCCCTATTTTTCAATGCCGATCCGGATTTGGTGGCACTGCTTCCAAGCTTTTCCATAGGCTTTAATTTTTTATTGGAAGGAATACCCGAAAATTCCAAAGTTCTGTTACTAAAAAATGATTATCCCTCTATTAATTTGGCGGTGGAAAACCGAGCTTTTGAAATCTCGTATGCGCAAATAGATGGAAATTTGGAAGAGAACGTGCTGCAAGCCATACATGAAAATCAGCCCGAAATTTTCATATTCAGTTTGGTTCAGTATATAAACGGCATCAAAATAGATTTCGATTTCCTGAAAGGGTTGAAACAAAGATTCCCAGAACTTATTTTAATCGCGGATGGAACCCAATACTTGGGAACCGAAGAATTTGATTTCAAAAATTCGGGTTTGGACGTGGTTGGCGCCAGCGCTTATAAATGGTTGAATGCCGGTTATGGTAATGGTTTTTTCCTGTTTTCGGAAAAAGCGGCGAGTCTATATTCACCAAAAGCCACGGGATATGGTTCCAATATTGGAAAATACAAATCGGACGAACGCAATTTTATAGGAAAATTCGAACCGGGTCATTTGGATACTTTGAATTTCGGAAGCTTGAAAGCCGCCTTGGAACTTCAATCAAAAATTGGTCAAAAAGAAATTCAAAAACAAATTGAAATATTTTCCAAGAAAGCAAAAAATGAATTTGAAAAGCTCGATTTACTGGAAGAAAGTGTTGTTAAAAGAAAAAAACATTCGTCAATTTTCAATATTCGGGGCGATGAAAAATTGCTGTACTATTTACGTGGGAATGAAATTATTTGTTCCCCGCGCGGTAAGGGCATTCGGATTTCTTTTCATTATTTCAACACGGAAAAAGAATTGGATTTCCTGTTGAAAACACTACGAAAATATACAAACGGGTCTCGTAATAAAAATTGATTTTCAATGCTTCATTTTCATCTTGTGTTTAAATTTCGAAGTGGAATGCCCCAGCTATTTGAACGAAAGAAATTGAATTCAAAATTATGGCGGTTTACCAATATAATCCGGCCCCATTGGCAAATTTGTTAAAATTCCCATAAATGCATTAATTGCAAAACTTCCCACTGCCCATTCTTGTTAAATGTTGTACTTTTGTAGGGTTTAAAAAAATAGTTGATTTTTCCTCTTATGGATCAGTTTTCATTTCTAAATGCGGCTCATTCCGCTTATTTCGCGAAACTTTACGATCAGTACCTTCAGTATCCCGATACGGTGGAGCCGAGTTGGCGTGCATTTTTTCAAGGATTCGATTTTGGTTCCCAATCTAAAAACGGTGGTGAAATCGAGGTTTTGGAACCTTCCAGCGGTATGGATGTGGAAATCCGCCTACCAACCGGACAGGTCCCAAAATCGCTGGTGAAAGAATTCCAGGTGGTAGAACTCATCAACGGTTATCGTTCCCGGGGTCATTTGTTTACGAAAACCAATCCCGTTCGTGCACGGCGCACTTACGCGCCGACTTTGGCAATAGAAAATTTCGGGCTTTCCGAAGATGATTTGGATACGGTTTTCAGCTCTGGTGAAATTTTGGGTTACCCACCAATGAAACTGTCCGAAATTTTGGAACATTTGGAACGTATTTATTGCGATTCCATTGGTATCGAATATATGCACATTCAAAAACCCGAGGAAATTGAATGGATACAGGCACGACTGAACACAAATGATAATCAGCCGAATTTCGATGCCGAAAAGAAAAAACACATTCTGGAAAAACTGAACGAGGCCGTTTCTTTCGAAGCCTTTTTACAGAAAAAATTTGTGGGGCAGAAACGCTTTTCCTTGGAAGGTGGGGAATGTTTGATTCCCGCTTTGGATACCATCATCGAAGCCGCCGCCGAAAAAGGATTGCGCGATTTTGTAATGGGAATGGCGCACCGCGGAAGGTTGAGCACCTTAGCCAATATTTTCGGTAAAAGCACCCAGGCGATTTTTGGTGAATTTGAAGGAAAAGATTACGACCAGGATATTTTCGATGGAGATGTGAAATACCACTTGGGCTGGACTTCCTGCCGCTTGACTTCCAAAGGAAAGGGGATCAATTTGAACATTGCACCAAACCCTTCCCATCTGGAAACAGTTGGTGCCGTGGTAGAAGGCATTGTACGTGGAAAACAGGAACGCCGACACCGCGAAAATATTTCGGATGTTTTGCCCATAATCGTTCATGGCGATGCCGCAATTTCCGGTCAGGGAATTGTTTATGAAATCGTGCAAATGTCGCAGTTAGATGGCTATAAAACCGGGGGAACCATTCATATTGTGGTCAATAATCAAATTGGGTTTACGACCAATTATCTCGACGGGCGGTCTTCAATTTACTGTACCGACGTGGCCAAGGTAACTTCTGCACCGGTCATGCATGTCAACGCCGATGATGTCGAAGCCGTGGTTCACGCTGCTTTGTTTGCATTGGATTACCGCATGCAATTCGGAAAAGATGTGTTCATTGATTTGCTCGGATATCGAAAATACGGGCATAACGAAGGCGACGAACCCCGTTTTACCCAACCAACCTTATACCGCGCGATTGCTTCTCATGAAAACGTATTGGAAATTTATTCCGAAAAACTTATTGAAGAAAATGTCGTCGATAAGGAATATATCAAAAAAATACAAAAAGACTATTACGACGAACTGGAAAAGAACCTGAAGAATTCCAAGAGGGTGGAAACGACCACAATTACCCCAATAATGCAAGATGAATGGGAAGGTTTTGAAGTGGTTGAGCGCGATGAAATGTTGAAGGAAGTGGACACAACCGTGGACATGGAAATGTTGAAAAAAGTGGCGGAAACCGTTTCCACGTTGCCAAAGGATAAAAAATTCTTCCGAAAAATTGCCAAAGTCATCGAAAATCGACGGGAAATGTTTTTCGATAAAAACGCTCTTGATTGGTCGATGGCCGAGCATTTGGCTTATGGAACTCTACTCTTGGAAGGCCATAGTGTTCGTATTAGCGGTCAAGATGTGGTACGCGGAACTTTCTCGCACCGGCATGCGGTTTTGAAGGTGGAAGATAGCGAAGAAGAAATCGTATTGTTGAACCAGTTATCGGAAAAACAAGGCCATTTCAGTATTTACAATTCCTTGCTTTCGGAATATGGCGTCGTGGGATTCGATTACGGATACGCTATGTCGCGTCCGGATGCGTTAACCATTTGGGAAGCCCAATTCGGTGATTTCAGCAATGGCGCGCAAATTGTGATCGATCAGTATATTTCGGCGGCAGAAGATAAATGGAAATTGCAGAATGGTTTGGTAATGCTCTTGCCGCACGGTTATGAAGGCCAAGGGGCCGAACACTCTTCGGCGCGCATGGAACGATACCTCCAACTTTGCGGAAATGATAATATGTTCGCTGTGAACAGTACTACGCCGGCCAATATGTTTCATGTCTTACGAAGGCAAATCAGAGCTGGATATCGGAAACCATTAATTATCTTTACACCAAAAAGTCTGTTGCGGCATCCAAAAGTGGTTTCCACAAAAGAAGAATTTGCCGAAGGCCGCTTTCAGCCTTTAATTGATGACGAATCAGCGAAAGTGGATAAAATAAAGACACTGGTGTTCTGTTCGGGAAAATTTTATTATGATTTGTTGGAATATAGGGAAGAACACAAACGTAGTGACGTGGCTTTGGTTCGCCTGGAACAATTGTTCCCGCTTCCGGAAGATGAAATGAGGGCGGTGATCAAAAAATACAAAAATGCGGAAGACACGGTTTGGGCGCAGGAAGAACCAAAAAACATGGGTGCTTACGGACATTTACTGATGCGTTTTTCAGAAACCAAATCTTTCCGGATTTGCAGTCAGAAATACCATAGCTCACCTGCTGCAGGAAGCCCCGCGAGGTTCAAAAGACGTCATCAACGAGTGATCGAAAATGTTTTCGACAAAACCATGATGGAAGAGTAGTCAGTATACAGTTAGCAGTTGCAATTGGCAGTATTTGATTTGAAGTAATATATAATTAAAAAATAATCCGTGGGTTTTAGCAACTCCACGACAATAAAATACAATTATGGCTTTAGAAATGAAAGTTCCCTCCCCCGGAGAATCCATCACCGAAGTTGAAATCGCGCAGTGGCTTGTGGAAGATGGCGATTATGTAGAAAAAGATCAGGCTATTGCCGAAATAGATAGCGACAAAGCTACCTTGGAATTGCCGGCGGAAGCAAGTGGTATTATTACG
>DASSWN010000076.1:0-3040 GCA_035704905.1 Flavobacteriaceae bacterium | reverse complement strand
CTTTTCGGGAAGGCGTTGCTTTTTTAAGTTTTCAAAAAGACCAAACATTCATTTAAGTCTGGGTTTTTCCGGGTCATCGACAAAATAAAAATTTTGAGTTCTTCAATTTCGTGCGGCAATAACCGATCGATTGCTTTTTGTACTTCTTTACAAAACAATACTGCGTCAAAACTTACTTTTGTAAGCACGGTTTTGGTGTATTCAAACATTGCTCTCGCCATAATTCGAACAGGTTTAGTTAGGTTAGGTAATGTTCTGTTCGATAGGCAGTTGATTTTTTAAATTTGCTACAAGATAATCAAAATAAGGAAGCCCATTTGTTAAAGTTTTGTTTTTAACATTTCAACCTTATTATCCGGATTTTTTTATTTGGGAAAAACCCATTTTAAGTTTCTTCAAAATCCTTTTTTCCTTCTTTTTTTATTTTATTGTCGAAGTAGCCGAAAATCAAATTGATGATCAAAATAACAACGGTGATCAACGCCAATTCTTCATACATTGCCAATGCGGCAAGGCAACCAACGGCCGCGCTGCACCAAACCGTCGCCGCAGTGGTGAGGCCTTCGATTTCGCCACCTTTTTTCCAAATTACGCCGGCGCCCAAAAAACCAATTCCAACCACCACTTGGCTCAGCACCCGCGAAGTGTCCACCCATTTATCGCCTTCAAATTGCAACGAAACCAATACAAAAACCGCCGAACCCAATGCAACCAACGCATTGGTTTTTAAACCCGCGTTTTTGTTTTTGTATTCTCGTTCGACACCGATCAACAATCCAGCAATGGCAGCGGCGGCTATCCGCGAAGCAAAATCCGTGAAGTCCATTTTTATTTTTTTATAGCATTAAAGATACTGATTTTTCTTGTTTGTTTTGTTTTATAGAAAAATCCATTGCTTTTCAACTGTGTTTTTAGGTAGCGAAAGCCGCATAAATATGGATCGCAATGGAACAAAAATATTGTAACTTTGCAAACTTTAAAACTACGCACTATGTTCAACAAAAATATCAAATTGGTTTTGGCGGGGATTTCGATCGCCTTTGCCGTTTATCAATTCATCGAAGGCAATATTGGCAATGGGATCGCTTTGATTTTATTGGCGGGGATTTTTGTTTTTCTGTACTATAAAAACGAATTGATTTTGTTGGCGTTCCTTCAATTGCGAAAACAAAATTTCGAAGGGGCGAAAAAATGGTTGGACAAAATCAAAAACCCGGAAACTTCGCTTACCCGGAAACAGCAAGGATATTACAATTATTTGCACGGGCTGATGCTCTCGCAAACCAACATCACCCAATCGGAAAAATACTTTAAAAAAGCGATCAAATTGGGACTTTCGATGAAACAAGATTTGGCGATGGCCAAATTGAACCTTGCCGGAATTGCGATGACCAAACGTCGAAAACGCGAAGCGCAACTTTTGTTGACAGAAGCCAAGAAATTGGACAAACACGGAATGCTAAAAGAGCAAATTCAGATGATGAAACAACAGATGAAGAAAATATAGCGGACACGAATTAATGCGAATTTAAAACGAATTAACGCGAATTTTTGGTGTTTCAATCCATTTTATTAGATAAAATACTCTGCTAACTGAGACTGCCAACTGATCACTGAACACTAAAGCAGCGGTGCCCAAAGCCGGCAAAACGACTCCTTCCATTTTTTGTGGGACGGTCTTTTTCTCCATTTCTCCAAGTCCACCGTATCGCACTCTTCAATATCTTTTTCAAAAATAGTAAGCATTTCTTTGGCAATTTCCTCACTGTAGATCATTGCCGTAATTTCAAAATTGATCTCAAAACTGCGATAATCCATATTGGAGGTTCCGATCATTGAAAGTTCATCGTCAATGACCATGGTTTTTGCATGTACCATTCCCTTGCAGTAATGGTTCACTTCAATCCCTGATTCCAGCAAATCCTGAATATAAGAATCTGTTGCAAATTGTGTCACCCAGGAATCCCCGTCCTTTGGGATCAACAGTTTCACTTCCACCCCGCTCCTACTGGCGGTTTTCAATGCAGTTATGATTTGATCGTTCGGAATAAAATAGGGCGTGGTGATATAAATGTATTTTTCCGCCGAATTGATGGCCGTGAAAATGGCCTCCATGATATTCGGCCAATCGGAGTCGGGTCCGCTGGCGGCAACCTGGACCGCTTTTCCGGGTTTTTGCTTCACTTTTGGAAAATATTCGTCTTTGATTTCAATTTCGCTGTTCGAAACAAAATTCCAATTCAACAAAAAGTGTGATTGAAGTGATTTCACGGCATTTCCGCTCAACCTCACATGGGTGTCCCGCCAATAAACCCCATTTTTGGTGGGGTTCACATATTCATCGCACACATTGATTCCGCCAACGTAGCCAATTTCACCATCGATGACCACAATTTTTCGGTGGTCGCGATAATTCAGCCTACGGGTCAGGTTGGGAAAACGCACCGGCATAAATGGAAAAACTTCGATTCCGCAAGTTTTCATTTTTTTTATGGCGGCATTGCTCAAATCGCTCGCCACATAATCGTAACTTACCCTGACCTCCAACCCTTCTTTGACCTTTTCGCAGAGAATGTCTATTAATTTTGTACCGATGGTATCGGAATTGAAAATATAATATTCCACATGGATGTGGTGTTCGGCTTTTTTCAAATCCGCAAATAGCGACTTGAATTTTTCTTCGCCATTGATTAGAACTTTTACTTGGTTCTTGAATGTGAGCGGCTTTTTTTGATTGTTCTGCAGCAGCCGGACCCCTTTTACTTTTTCATCCAAAAACTTCGATTCGTATTCTTCCAGTTTTTCTTCGGAAAGCAACAATTTCTTTTCCCATTCTTTGATTTTCTTGTTGTCAACGACCCCTTTTCGCTGGAACATTTTTTCTTTCCGATATTCCTGTCCAAAAAAGAGGTACACCAAAATTCCGACGAACGGAAACACGATCATCGATAAAATATAGGATAAAGTACTGACGGGGTTTCGGTTATGGCCAATGATAAAAATCGATGTGATCAAAACGATCACATAATTGACGATCAAG
>DASSWN010000186.1:0-3431 GCA_035704905.1 Flavobacteriaceae bacterium | reverse complement strand
CCGAACGGTCAAGTTTGGAAATGATCTGGGAAAACAATGTTATATTTGTCATAGGAAAGGGGTTGTTTTTGTTTCGCACCTCAAAGATAACTTTGAGTTACAAAACACCCTTTCTTTTTTTAAACGTTTAGGACGCTATTGGAAGAAAACAAATAAATACACACAAAAAACTTTCAAACTCGCTGACTTTTTGTTTTTTTGTATGTTTGTGCCAAGCAAGAATTTTACGGCTTAAATCTTTACTCAATCAAAATGCACCTACATTTCATCGCCATTGGCGGAAGCGCCATGCACAATCTGGCACTGGCTTTACATCAAAAAGGCGAAATCATAACAGGAAGCGACGATACAATTTTCGAACCTTCGAAATCCCGCTTGGAAAATGCCGGTTTACTGCCGGAAAAATTGGGTTGGTTCCCTGAAAAAATTACATCAAAAATTGATGCGGTTATTTTGGGAATGCACGCGCGGGAAGATAATCCGGAGTTACAGAAAGCCCGCGAACTGGGCCTAAAAATTTATTCCTATCCCGAATTTCTTTTTGAGGCTTCCAAGAACAAAACCCGTGTGGTTATTGGTGGCTCGCATGGAAAAACAAGTATAACAGCAATGATCCTGCACGTGTTGCATTACCATCAAAAAGAAGTCGATTTTATGGTGGGAGCGCAATTGGAGGGCTTTGAAACCATGGTTCATTTGACCGACAAAAATGATTTTATGCTGCTGGAAGGAGATGAATACCTTTCTTCTGCTTTGGATAAGCGTCCAAAATTTCATTTATACCACCCTAATATTGCTTTATTAAGCGGCATTGCTTGGGACCATATCAATGTTTTTCCCACTTTTGAAAATTATGTGGAACAATTCAGAATATTTGTAGATTCGATTGTCCCCGGCGGAATTTTGGTTTATAACGAAGAAGACCCTGTTTTGCGGGAAATAGCAGAAAATGCTTCCAAACCCACTCGCAAACACGGGTATCGAAAGCCAAATTATCACATAGAAAACGGCACAAGCTTTTTGGAAACCCCGGAAGGTCCCATGCCGCTTGAAATCTTTGGCTCGCACAACATGAGTAATTTGGCAGGTGCGAAATGGATTTGTCAGCATATGGGCGTGGATGAGGAAGATTTTTACGAAGCGGTCTCAAGTTTCAAAGGTGCTTCCAAACGGCTTGAAAAAATTGCTGAAACCTCCACCTGCTGCATTTTTAAAGATTTCGCCCACAGTCCGTCCAAAGTTTTGGCCACAACAAATTCCGTGAAAGAACAATTTGCAAATCGGAAATTAATTGCCTGTTTGGAGCTGCATACCTTTAGTAGTTTGAACGCAACTTTTCTAAAAGAATATAGAAACTCATTGGACGCTGCCGATGAAGCAGCCGTATTTTATTCACCGGAAGCCGTGAAAATCAAAAAATTGGAACCAATTTCCAAAGAAAGTATTTATACAGACTTTGGCCGAAACGACTTACATGTTTTCACCGATCCGGAAAAATTTCAGCAATATCTGAAAAATGAAGATTTTGAGAATACAGTGTTGTTGTTAATGAGCAGTGGAAATTACGGGGGATTGGATATTGAAAAAATAATCGGGTAAAAAAACAACCATTTCGAATCTAAAAACGGTCGACAAAAAACTCTTCCAAATAGAAAAACACGGATGAATTGATCATTTCAATTTCTGCTGATAAAGCGCTTAACCAAAAAGATCAACTTCATCCGTGCTGACTAAATTTTATTAGGGCATTAAACTAAACAAAACATTCACTTGGGCCGTAACCTCCATTTCGCCCGGTGCAATGGTATTTTTGCTTCCACCCGAGGCGTCGGCAGATTCCGTTTTAAAAGCCATGGCTCGGTAAATTGGCTGTGCTCCACTGGAAATATCCGAAATCGCACGTGCTTTTCCAATTTTCTGATCTAAGGCCGCTGCATATTCCTCGGCTTTTTTCTTTGCGTTCAAAATTGCTTTTTTGCGAGCCTGCGATTTCAATGTTTCGATTTGTGAAGATTGAAAAATCACACCGTTTATCCGGTTTACGCCAGCATCCATCAGTCCTGTTAGAATTTCTTCATAATTCGCCAAATTTTCAAGTTTTACGGAAATTGCCTGACGCGAAGAATAGTGATAAATTTTGGATTGGTAGTTATACTGTTTGTCCAAATAAATATATTCCGTTTGGATGTTTTTTTCGGGGATTCCCTTCTTTTTCAAAAAATCCAAAATTTTGTCCACGGAATTTTCTGTTTGTTGTTTTACTTCCATTACAAAATCACCTTGATTTTCCACGGCAATATTAATCACAACTTCATCAGGAACCGCATATACAGTTCCTTCGCCGGTAACATTCACCCCGGTTATCATTTCTTGGGCGTCCATAAAAAATGTGGTGAAAAGTGCGGCAACCAACATTACTTTTTTCATCATTCTATATTTTTAGGGTTAATGAAGGTTTAGAAATCAATAAGAATACCAAAAATCAAATTTTGTCCATCTTTTTTAGAATGAACAACAAAACAATTGGAATGGCCAATAAAATCACCATCAGCAAATGTTCACGAAAAACGGCCGGAAAAAAAAACATGGTAATGAAATAACCACCCATAGCACCTCCAAAATGCGCATCATGGCCGATATTGTCGCGGCGGCTTTTCATTCCATAAATGGAGTACAACAAATACCCGATTCCAAAAACATAGGCCGGCACCGGAATTAAAAAGAACAAACCGAGCATCATATCAGGTTGCAATAGAATTGCGGAATATAAGATTCCCATCACGGCCCCGCTCGCACCCACGGCAGTATATTGGTATTCGTTTCTATGGAAATAAAGCGACATCAAATTTCCCAGAATGAGACTTCCCAAATAGACAATCAAAAAAGGTATGGTTCCCAATCCACCTATAACCACGTTCGCAAAAAAGTATAAAGTCAACATGTTGACGAATAAATGTGTGCCGTCAACATGTAGAAAGGCCGAGGTAAACATTCGAATTTGTTGCCCACTTTTTATGGCACCTACATGAAATTTATACTTGTCGAAAAATGCATGATCCCTAAAACCTTTGAAAGATATTAAGGCATTTGCTGCAATAATAATAATTGTAACCAACTGGATATCACCCATATTATTGTTTTAATGCCACTGGCAGATTTTGAATAAAAGTTGTTTTATCCCACCTTGGAATTTAAGACAAAAATTCGAAAAAAATTTAACGAACACAGTTCTTAATTCAGATCACTAATTCGCTTAAAATTTATTTTTAAATTTCGAATACAATATTAGTTACTCAAGTTTCGCAAGCTGAAAACACTGGTGTTTCAGGCTAAAAAAAAGAAAAAAATGTAGCATACAAACCTTGCCATTGGCTTGGTTTTGAAGTATTTTTAAAGTGCAAACCAAAAAATACAAATATGCTACAAAACAA
>DASSWN010000170.1:0-9024 GCA_035704905.1 Flavobacteriaceae bacterium | reverse complement strand
ACTTTATCGTGCCAAGTTTGAAATTGTTCAGCAGGGAAAATGCGATAAAAAGATGCATTTAGTTCCACAGAATTGAACTGGGAAGAATAATATTCCAGTTCATCTTTGGTCCCTCGGGGATAAAAATTCTTCAAATCGGTTTTGTTCCATTTTGCGCAGCCAACTGAAACATTTTCAAAACTTCGAGGCGCAAATTGTGATAATACTTTTTTTGTTTGTGGATGATCTGCCGGCAAGGTAAAATCAATTTCGCCCGGATTTTCAACTTTTCCAAATTTCATTTTTTGCTTGTATTACTTGTTATTTGGTTATTTCGTTGTTGCAAACTGCCTACTGCAACTGCCTACTTCAACTGCCTACTGAACACAGAACACTACTCGGGATATTCCACGCGCAGGTGATAAATATTGTTCAATTTTCTTTTCAGTACTTTTTTGATGATTTGAATATCTTTAAATGTGATATCGGCATTTAAAAATTGGCCTTCATCCATCTGCTTGTTGATTATTTTTTCAACAAACGAATCAATCAGGTACGAAGTTGGTTCTTTCAAACTTTTACTTGCTGCTTCGACACTATCGCTCATCATCAGTATGGCGGTTTCTTTACTAAAGGGAATTGGACCGGGATATGTGAAATCTTTAATATCAACTTCATTCCCTTCTGCCTCGGCCAGTTCTTTTTCTTTTATATAAAAATAATAAACGGTAGTGGTGCCGTGATGGGTTCTGATGAAATCAATGACACGATCCGGAAGATTGTTTTTCTTAGCCATTTCGATTCCCTTCAAAACGTGTCCCATAATAATTCTTGCACTTTCCAGCGGTTCAATTTCATCATGTGGCGTGACGGACGTGGACTGATTTTCGGTAAAAAATGTTGGGTTTTCCATTTTTCCGATGTCATGGTACAATGCCCCCACCCTCACCAACATGGCATTGGCACCAATTTCGTTCGCCGCGGCCTCGGCAAGATTCGCAACATTCAACGAATGATGAAAAGTTCCGGGTGCTTTGTTGGAAAGTTCTTTAAGGAGTTTGGAGTTCATATCGGACAATTCGAGCAAAGACATGTCGGAAATCAAACCAAACAGTTTTTCATAGGCATAAATCAAAGGCTGCACAAACAACGTTGCGACGCCACCAAGCAAAAACATAATAAAAGTTGTATATTCAATTTCGGCCAAATCGCCTTCTTGAATTATGGTAAACGCAAAATATGCCAAAATATAAACCGCCGTAATCTGACCGACCGAAATAAAGAGGTTAGCGCGTTTATAAAGTTCTGAAACGGTTAAAATGGTCACTATTCCGGCAATGATTTGCAAAAACATATATTCATAACTATTCGGAACAATAAAGCCCAAAATCACAACAGTCACCACATGTGTGAACAAACCCAAGCGGGCGTCAAAAAAGGCTTTCAGCGTCAACGGCAGAATACAAAGGGGAACCACATACACATATCCGATATCGACGCGCATAATCAAAACGGTCAATAAAACCATCAAGATTACATTGAAAAAAATAAAGGTGACTTTGGTATTGTTTTCAAATATGGTCAGCCGGTATTTTCGGATAAACAACAACAACATCGACAGCGCCAAACAAACCAATAAACTGTAGCCAAAAATGATTAAAAAGTAATTGGTTTGTGTCCAATCTTTGGCTTCATATTCTGTTTTGAGGGAGTTTAAAATTTCAAATTTGTTCGCATCGATCATTTCGCCTTTGGCAACAATTCGGCTGCCTTGTGAAATACTGCCCCGCGTGTAGGATATTGCATCAATTTTGGCTTGCAATGCAGTTTGGGTGAGCTCTTTGTTGGCCGTAACATTGGGTTTCGCCAAATTAAAAATCACTTCCAAAATATCGGAACGGAATTCCTCCAATCCTGCCAAATTTATTTTTTTATTGACAAAATCTTCCAACCCATCTTGTTTCAAAATACTCTTATAGGCTACTTCTTCAACCTCGTTGCCCCTTTTCAAATAAATAATCCGGTTGTCTTTTAAAGGTTCTATTTCGAGCAGGATTCCCTTTTCATAGATTTCTTTCACCAAATTTTCAGAGAAACGAAGGAGGTTTTTCTTGTGTATCTCTAAGATGCTATCGGAAAAAACAAGTTGGAGTTCCTTTTCCACTTCGGATGCGACCTGCTCAGGAATTTTTTCGTTGTAGTCGTAAAAGGGAATATTATTTTGAAAAATTTGTTCCTTTTCCTCCTTGATTTCTTCGGATGATTTTAAAATGGCAAAATCGAAAGGTGCGTACAGATTGTCGTATTGCCAGGGTTTTCCCTTATTGAAATCATATTTGAACTGACTTCCTTTCGGAAATAAATAAACGATCACGAAGGTGGTCAAGATAAGCAAGAACACCTTATAAATAAGAGCTTGGTTTTTGTATAAACTATTCGTGAAGTTCTTCATATAAGTATGTTCCCGGTCAAATGTACTAAAAAATAAACCTCAATGAAAAATCAGTTGGCGGGTTCTTCGGAAAATCCTTAAATTCGCATCTCCATAATTAAATAAAAATCCAATGAAAAATAATGATATTGTAATCGTAAGCGCCAAAAGAACACCAATCGGTAGTTTTCTTGGTAGTTTGTCAAGTATTCCGGCTCCGAAATTAGGGGCCATAGCAATCAAAGGCGCATTGGACGCCATAAATTTGGATGCAAAATTAGTGGATGAAGTTTTTATGGGAAATGTAGTGCAAGCAGGAACCGGACAAGCTCCCGCCAGACAGGCCGCTTTGGGAGCGGGAATTCCGAATAATATTTCTTGTACCACCGTCAATAAAGTTTGTGCCAGCGGCATGAAAGCAGTTATGCTCGGTGCTCAAGCTATTATGTCCGGTAGTGCTGAAATAGTTGTCGCGGGAGGAATGGAAAACATGAGTTTGATTCCGCATTATGTGCACCTTCGAACCGGAAAAAAATTTGGTCCCGAAACCATGGAAGACGGAATGCAGAAAGATGGTTTGTCAGATGCCTACAGCCAAGAAGCAATGGGTAATTGTGCCGACATGTGCGCAGTGGAACATAATTTCTCGCGTGAAGAGCAAGATGCTTTTGCCATCAAATCTTACGAACGTTCCAAAAAAGCTTGGGAAGAAGGAAAATTCAACAACGAAGTGATACCAGTGGAAGTTCCGCAACGGAGGGGGGAACCGGTAATTGTTTCGGAAGATGAAGAGTTCAAAAACGTGAAAATGGACAAAATTCCGTCTCTGCGTCCGGCTTTCACCAAAGAAGGAACTGTCACTGCGGCCAATGCGTCCACAATCAACGATGGTGCTGGAGCGGTGGTTTTGATGAGCCGAGAAAAAGCTGAAAAAATGGGAATGAAAATATTGGCCAGCATCAAAGGTTTTGCCGATGCGGCACAAGAACCCGAATGGTTCACCACAGCTCCCGCAAAAGCTTTGCCCAAAGCCTTGGCCCAAGCAAATGTTGATTTGGACGATGTGGATTACTTCGAATTCAATGAAGCCTTTTCGGTAGTTGGTTTGGCCAATATGAAAATTCTGGGGCTTTCCGATGAAAAAGTAAATGTGAACGGAGGCGCCGTTTCACTAGGTCACCCCTTGGGATGTTCTGGGGTACGCATCCTTATCACACTAATCAATGTTTTGGAACAAAACAAGGCAAAAACCGGAGCTGCCGCAATTTGCAACGGCGGTGGAGGCGCATCGGCCATGGTCATTGAACGCAACTAATCATACCTGTTTTCTTTTAAATGACTTACGGAATTTGTAACCTTAGCATTGTTCCCCTTCGCGCCGAACCTTCCCATAAAAGTGAAATGGTTTCCCAAATCTTGTTCGGGGAACATTTTGAATGTTTGGAGAAAGGAAAAAAATGGTGCCTTGTCCGTTTGGCGTTTGATAATTATGAAGGTTGGATTGATGCAAAACAATATGCCGAATTGACAGAAGGGAATTTTCAGCTTCTGAACAAATCCGAACATAGTTTTGTTACGGATTTGGTGGAATTTGCAACCGATGAAAACAGCAATTTGGTGCCAATTCACTTAGGTTCTGATTTAACGGGAATTCATTTCTTTGGGCATAAATTCGAAGGAAATCGAACAAAAGGAAAAAAAAGCAGGACAAATTTGGCACAAACCGCTTTTTTATATTTGAACAGCCCCTATTTATGGGGTGGAAAAACACCTTTTGGAATTGATTGCAGCGGATTGGTGCAAATGGTTTATAAACTCAACGGATTTCAACTTCTGCGCGATGCATCACAGCAGGCGCAACAAGGAGAACCTTTGAGTTTTATTGAAGAAAGCCAACCAGGTGACCTTGCTTTCTTTGATAATTCGGAAGGTGAGATTATCCATGTGGGAATTATTTTGAAAAACAACTACATCATTCATTCCCACGGAAAAGTAAGAATCGACCGGTTGGACCATAGCGGAATTTTCAATAATGAAACCAATCGTTATTCGCATAATCTTCGTGTCATTAAAAAAGTTATATAAAAAAATGCGCTTGTAAAAGCGCATTTTTTATTCAACTTAAAAAACTTTTATTTATCCAAAGCTTTTAATTTAGCCTGCATCTCATCTGCTTTTGGACTTTCCAAAACATAGTAAATATTCATTAAAGTTCGAATGGTATCGGGATTTTCAGGATTGATTTGGTGAGCTTTTTCCAAATAAGGCAACGCTTCGGCATAAAGCTCTTTTCGCTCGTTTGCGATGCGGTCATATTCTTTATTATTTCCTTTTTCCAAAGCAGTATTCATGGCTTCTACCATTTCGTTTTCCTTTTTTAGAAGCGTTCCCACCAAATTCAAGTAAGCATTCTCCATTTCCGGATCGAACTGAATGGCTTTTTTGTAATATTCAATCGCCTTTTCTTCATCGCCCATTTTGGCAGAGGTAATCCCCAAGTTGTAATACATAATGGGATTTTCCGGATCTTTTTTCACAATTTCCGCCATCAACTTATTGTACATATCGATTTTTCCCATTTCGTAGTACATATTGGCTTCGACCTGTTGCAACCCCAAGTCATCAGGATTTGCAGCTTTGGCTTCCTTCATGGCCTTGATAGCCATTTCAGGTTTATCTTGTTCCACATAAATCAAAGCGATATTTCTGGCAATTTCACCTTTTTTCGATGGTTCTTTTTCTGTTCCCGGGTTTATATATTCCCCACTTTTCAAAAACAAATCGCGTTCCTTCTCAGAACTGAAAGCGCGTTTTTCTCCTGTTTCCTTATCTATAGCGGTGAATTTTATAGCGGAACCATCGTATCCTAAATCCATTAATTCTTTATAATAAATCAAAGCAGTATCATAATCTTTGTCCGTTACCGCATTCGATGCAGCATAATACAGGTAGAGCGTATCTTTTTTACCTCCCAACTCGTAACTTTTGTAAAGCTTCATTGCAGCTTCTTTGTACTTTTTATTTTCTTGGTCGGCAATGGCTGAATTTACCAGTGCATTGCGAACCGCCAAAATTCCTGATTCTGCTGAAGAATTGCCTAAATCTTTCGCTTTTTGAAAAGCGCGAACCGCCACCAACAAATCGTCCACAGATGTGTTTTCACCATCTTTGGCCCCTAAAAAAGCTTGTCCTTTTGCAAAATAAAAATCTGCTTTTACGTTGTCTTTTTCGCCGGAAATTTGCGGCTCGACTTGTTTCAGCAAATTTTGAGCTTCTGAATAATTGCCACTTTCAATAGCCTTTTCAGCGTTTCGTATTTCTTTCTTTTGTGCAAAAGAAACCGCTGTTATCAAAGAAAGGGCAATAATTAAAAATCGTGTTTTCATAGTATCGTTTTTGGTTTATTCTTCTTCGGTATTTCCAATATTCGTGCCACCGTCAATTTCACCCTCTTCATCGGATAAATCCACAATATCTTCCACTTCTTCTTCATCGGGCATTACTTTCGCAACAGCGGCGATTGCATCCGTTTCACGAAGATTGATGAGTCGAACGCCTTGTGTGGCGCGGCCCATGACGCGTAAATCCTTCACAGCAATCCGAATGGCGATTCCGGAGCGGTTGATAATCATTAGATCATCTTCATCGGAAACATTTAAAATGGAAACCAGTTTACCGGTTTTCTCCGTTATGGAAATGGTTTTTACCCCTTTACCACCGCGGTTCGTAATTCGATAATCGTCTAAACTGGAACGTTTTCCGTAACCGTTTTCAGAAACAACCAAAATGTTGGTTTCCATATCGTTTACGGCGACCATTCCAATAACCTCATCGTTATCATTGGCCAGTGTAATACCTCGCACACCGGAGGCGTTTCTACCCATCGGCCTGGTTTTGCTTTCTTCAAAACGTATTGCTTTTCCGCTTCTAAGGGCCAGCATCACCTGACTATCGCCAGTGGTGAGTCGAGCAGAAAGAAGTTCGTCGCCCTCTCTAATTGTGATGGCATTGATTCCGTTTGTTCTTGGACGTGAATACTGTTCCAAAGATGTTTTTTTGACTTGGCCTTTTTTGGTGGCCATGATCACATAATGACTGTTGATATATTCTTCATCCTTCAAGTCTTGGGTGCAAATAAAAGCATTGACTTTGTCATTCGGGTCGATATTCATTAAATTTTGAATCGCCCGGCCTTTGGAAGTTTTGCTTCCTTCTGGAATTTCAAAAACACGCATCCAGTAACATTTACCCATTTGGGTGAAAAACAACATGTATTGGTGATTGGTACCAATGAACAGATATTCCAAGAAATCTTCATTTCGGGTATTGGAAGATTTTTGGCCCACTCCACCTCTATTCTGTTTTTTGTATTCCGAAAGCGAAGTACGTTTTATATATCCTGCATGAGAAATGGTAATTACCATTTTTTCATCTGGGATCATATCTTCCATACTGAAATCACCCCCTGCATATTCAATTTGCGAGCGGCGTTCATCTCCGTATTTTTCTTTTATCTCGATCAATTCATCTTTGATGATTTGCATCCTTCGTTCGCTACTGGCCAAAATATCTTTTAAATCTTCGATCGTTTTCAGCAAATCGTCATATTCCGCGCGCAACTTATCTTGTTCCAGACCTGTAAGTTGACGCAATCGCATTTCGACAATGGCTTTGGCTTGCAGTTCCGAAAGGGAAAAACGTTCAATTAATTTCGATCGGGCTTCGTCTGCATTGCTGGAAGCACGGATCAAAGCAATTACCTCATCAATATTATCGGAAGCAATGATCAAGCCTTCCAATATATGCGCGCGTTCTTCTGCCTTTCGAAGTTCAAATTTCGTTCTTCGAACCACCACTTCATGGCGGTGGTCCACAAAATGTCGAATTAAATCTTTGAGGTTCAACATTTCCGGCCTTCCTTTTACCAGTGCAATGTTGTTCACGCTGAAAGAAGATTGCAACGCGGTATGTTTGAACAAAGTATTCAATACAATATTCGGAACTGCATCACGCTTCAAAAAATAAACGATCCGCATTCCTTTCCGATCCGATTCATCTCGAATTAAGGAAATACCTTCAATCTTTTTATCGTTCACAAGATCGGCGGTTTTCTTGATCATATCCGCTTTGTTTACTTGGTACGGAATTTCGGATACAACAATACATTCTTTGCCGTCGACTACTTCCATGGAAGTTTTTGCGCGCATAACCACACGGCCACGCCCTGTTTTGAATGCTTCTTTTACACCTTCATATCCATAAATCATTCCACCGGTAGGGAAATCCGGTGCCTTCACGTGGGTGATCAATTCATCGATTTCAATGTCGTGGTTGTCAATATAGGCAATTGTTCCATCCACAACTTCCGATAAATTGTGCGGCGGCATATTGGTGGCCATCCCAACGGCAATACCGCTTGCGCCGTTCACCAAAAGATTTGGAATTCTTGATGGCAACACGGTAGGTTCCTGCAAACTGTCATCAAAATTAAGCTGATGATCGACGGTTTCTTTGTCAATATCGGCCAACATATCTTCGCTTATTTTACGCATTCGGGCTTCGGTATATCGCATCGCCGCTGGCCTGTCGCCGTCCACGGAACCGAAATTTCCTTGGCCATCTATCAACATATATCGAAGGCTCCATTCCTGGGCCATTCGAACCATAGTATCATAAACCGAGGTATCGCCATGGGGATGGTATTTACCCAAAACTTCCCCCACGATCCGTGCTGATTTTTTGTGGGATTTTGTGGAAGTAACACCCAACTCATGCATTCCAAACAAAACCCTCCTATGAACCGGCTTCAAACCGTCACGCACATCTGGAAGTGCCCGTGACACAATGACCGACATCGAATAATCGATATAAGCGGTCTTCATTTCATCTTCAATGTTGATGGGAATTAATTTTTCTCCTTCAGCCATAAATTTTTTGTTTTCTAAATCTTAATTTTTAACGCGGCAAGTTACGCAAATTATCGGTCATTTCCCATTACATCCAATGCCTTTGCTTGGATTTTATTAACAAAAGAAAAGGACTTTCAAGTTAATAACTTTCGATTTTGTTACTTTGAAAACTGACATAATTTTTGTCAATTAGCTTCACGCGATGAAAAGGTATGATTTTTGAAACCATATACGTGAAAAAAATAGTAATTTTGAAGAAATAAGGAGTATAAAGATGGATGATAATTTTTCACCTAGAGTAAAAGACGTAATAACCTTTAGCAAAGAAGAAGCATTGCGACTGGGGCATGACTTTATTGGCACGGAGCATCTTATGTTGGGGATGCTGCGCGATGGCCAAGGAAAAGCCATTAATATATTGGACGCATTGGAAATTGATTTGAACCACCTTCGCAAAAAAGTGGAAATACTCAGTCCTGCAAACCTCGGCACGGTGAACGTCTCAAATGAAAAGAAAAACCTTCATTTGACGCGTCAAGCCGAACGCGCACTGAAAACCACGTTCTTGGAAGCCAAGCTTTTCCAAAGTTCATCGATCAACACCGCGCATTTGTTATTGTGCATTTTGCGCAACGAAAACGATCCCACGACCAAACTTTTGAACAAGCTGAAAGTTGATTACGACAACGTAAAAGAAGAATTCAA
>DASSWN010000166.1:0-9047 GCA_035704905.1 Flavobacteriaceae bacterium | reverse complement strand
GAAAATGGGGCAGGGTTTGAATTCAAATTCTGAAGTTGCGGCGTTCAAAACCGAAGTTCCCAACACATCGCTCGGCATTAAATCGGGTGTGAACTGAATGCGGCTGAATTTGGTTTTTATTGCTTTTGCAAACAATTTTGCCGTAATGGTTTTGGCAATTCCGGGAACGCCCTCTATCAGCACATGCCCTTCTGCCAGCAAAGCCACGAGCAGTAATTCGATAAAGTTTTCTTGTCCAACAATGACTTTCGAAAGTTGGGCTTTCAGTTCTGTTACGGCCGATTTTAGTTCGTCCATTGGTATGCGGTTGTCGAAATGAATGCTTTCGTTGCTATTTTCTGCGGGCATTTGGTTTTCCATTTTATGCGTTCTTTTTAAAATTTGAGATCAGGCGGTTCAACTTCATCAATTCTTCCTTCTTAAGTTGTGTTTTTTTCTGAATTTCAGAAATATAAACAAATAATTCACGTGTGCTGTCGAAACCGGTTGCACTTCGCTCAGAAAGGATTTTTAGAAATTCGGTATTTATTTCTTGGGTGTTCACCCGAAAATGACTGCGGATGTATTCCAAAAATAAGTGAATCTTTTTGGTGGCAATGGTTTTGTGCTGTTTTTCTTCCAAATAAATCCCTGCCACGGCACGTGTGAATTCATGGGTTTTGTTCGTTAAAGGGGGACGTATTTCAATGCTTTTTTGTTTTCGTTTTCCTTCAAAAAGAACAAAAAGCAACGCGCCGATCAGTACAAAGTAATAGGCCCATTTTAAATATTTGTTTCCCAATAAAATATAAAGCGGCGAAGTTTGAAATGCTTTCCCAACTTTATAATGGCTATCCCAAAAAACGGGTTCTTGGAAATTGAGGTACGCCAAGGCTTTTTCTGCATATTCTGCATTATTTCCTGCCAAGATGAAATAATTCGAAAAAGCTTCGGGGAAAAGATGAAGAATTATTTTGCCTTTTCCAAAAGGTGCTTCAATAAAATTCACCAAGGAATTTTTCATGCGATTTTTTCCTTCAAAATATTCGGTTGAGCCTAAAATGGTTTGAGAAGCGGTGTCGATTTTTGAGAAATAGGTCAAATCGGTGTTATGTTGAAAATGGTATGCGGAATCCCTTTCAAAACTTGGATTTGTGAAATTTAGCAGAGGTTCTTTTTTAAGAGTTTCATAAGAAAATGCATTGTCGGTTTCCAGTTTCAGCGTGTCCAACAACTGTTTTCCAAGGTATTTTGCCGAAATAAAAACCGTGTTACCTTTTGCTGTCCAGTCGAGTACTTTTTTTAATTCGGCACTGCCAAAAGCCACGTGTTGATTTAGGAAGAAATAAGTGCCGTTCAAACTGTCATTTTCCAAAAATTTAAAAGGTGGACGTTTGGTTTTATGCAGTTTCCCGGGATATTTTTCTTTTAAACTTTCGAACAAAACAAAACTTCCCAATGGAATTTTATCATGATGCGCATAACTTGGATTCCAATTAATTGGTTCCGGCTGATTTGCTTCCAGATAAACAATAGCGGCAAAAAGCAGCACGAAAATCCCAAATCCTATTTTAGTTCTCTTTTCCAACTGCGTTCGGGTTTAGAAGGCGTGTCATGTGCAAAAATTCGTTTTCGGCTTTTTTGAAATCGGGTTCCACCACCGGAAAATCGCCGTACCAAATGAAATCATATAGATGCGTGACTTTTGCAAATTGATTTTTTAATCGAATGGGTTCAATTTCAGAAAGGTATTCTTCATTTGTTTTCTGTGCTTGGTAATCGATACGTTTGCTTTCCCGCAAAATTTTCAAAATCAATAAATAATAATAACGTATGGCCGAGCGGTAATTTTTTTGTGCCAAAGCCATTTTTATCAAAGTTGGGATATCTTCGCTCTCCAAGATTTTTTCTTCTTCGGAAAGATAAACCCCAGCCGATTTCTGCTCGTTCAAAACGGCAGCCGCCGGGTTCAATTTTATAAACAGCCAAATTGCAAATCCGATAATTGCCGCAATAATTAGATAGGGAAGTGCTTTCAGCAACAGTGCAATAATTCCTTGGGCGGCATAACTTCCCAAGAGCCACGTCCAAAATTTGTTCCACATGCGCGCGACCCAATCTTTGAAAAGCACCCACCAGTTTTCGGACTGGATTGTTTCGGAATAATTAAAATCCGGATCATTTTTATAGGTTTCAAGTTGGTTTTGACTGAATTCAACAGGTTTCCTCGCTTGCCTGTCATACGTCAAATTTTTCTCGTTTGAAGTGTTTTCGGTTTGAGAAAAACCCGGAAATTGGACGGCAAGAAAAAGAAAAACAAAACAACAAAACAACCGTTTAAAAATCATTTCCTTTCCCCAAGTTTTCAATATTTTCGTATGTTCCCGTGAAATTTTTCTTTTCGTTTAAGTTGAAATAAATAAAGGCCGTGGCAATCACCATAATCGTATATAGCAAATACTGGGCAAGGGTTGACAATAAATTCAGTGCCAAATAAATCCAGTCGAAAATTTCCGAAGGTTTTGCCGCGCTGATCTCCTGAGCCATAGTAAATCCTTTGATAAGGCTGTAAAAAAGGGCGGGCAAACTGAAAATGATTCCGATTATATAAATTAGTAACCACATGACCAACAATGCCGCAAAAGTGACCCACCAATTTCCTTGAATGAGTTTAAAACAGTGGGAAATAGCATCGATGATGCTGAGTTTATCAAATACAATAATAGAAAATGCCAACGACAACGGCACCATTAAATAAATTCCCGGAAAAAAGCAGAGCAACAAACCGAAAAATACCATGATTGAGATAATGACACTGGTTCCGATTAATTCCCACACCAAATTTCGAACGCCGTACTTGACTTCGGTTTCATCGACCACACCGTTATTTTCAATATAAGATTTTATGAAATACAAAACGGTTCCATATAAAAGGCTGGAATAAATCAGTAAGGAAACCAACATCACGATTGCCGCCAAAAAAATCTGGGGCGTAAAAAAATTGTTCGAAAAAAGGAAATTTGGCGACTTCTCGATTTTTTCAAAGAATCCGAAAGTTAAGAACAAATAATATCCGACGCACAGCAACAAAATCAAGAATGCCGGTCCGGCGATTTTAAAAATAAGGCTGAAAAGTAGTTTGTAATTTTCTCGCAAGAATTTGAAGGTGTCGCTTATGATTTCACCGATTTCGCGCTGTTTCTTAAACTGGATATATTGGTTTTCCATTGGTTTGTTTTTTATGAAGATAGATTGGATACAAGACGTAATAAAAGATTATCAGCAGAAAGGAAAGACTGATAATTGCTATGGCAAGCCAGTCGGGCATGTGCGTTTTTCGGGTGACAAATCCTTCCAAAAAGCCCGCCACAATAAAAAACGGAATAGTGCTTAGCACAATTTTCAAACCATCTTTTGTGCCTTGAATAAATGATTGCAATCGGGTAAATGTTTTTGGAAAAAGAAGGCTGTTTCCCAGCACCAAGCCTGCACAACCCGCGACAATGATAACCGAAATTTCGATGGTCCCATGTATCCAAATCGTGCGCATTGATTCCCAAAGAAGCTCTTTTTCATAAAAAAAATATTGAAAAGCACCAAGCATAATCGCATTTTGCATCAAGCTGTAAAGCGAACCGATTCCGGCAAAAATACCCAGCACAAAGGTGGCGAGCGCAACTTTTATATTGTTTATGGTAATTCCCATGAACATGTTCATTTCGCCCATTTTTTTGTAAACGGCCATGGGGTCTTCGTTGGCGATATTTTCCAAAGTCATATTCATATAATCATCTCCGAGAAAAGCCCGGGCAAAAGTTCCTTCTTGCGCAACCGAGAAAGCTCCTACAATTGTAAACAAAGCAAAAACAAGAAAAGAAATTAGCAGTTGCCGCAGATACTGGTAAAAAAACAGCGGAAATTCTCTCAAAAAAAAGTCGGCGATCTTCCCGCGCGATTCTTTTTTGGTTTTATAAATTTTTTGATGTGCCTTGGCGGAAAGCTCATTTAAGTACTTTGAAACCGCACTTTTGGGGTAAAAAGTGTTTGCATAAGCCAAGTTGTCGGTTACTTCGAGGTACAATTCGGCAAGCTCATCGGGAGAAACTTTTGCATTCTGCAACAAAAGATTTTCAAATCTTGCCCATTTATCCTTATTTTGCTTCACAAAAGCTGCCTCTCGCATTACCGGTTTGTTAGTTTTCAAAGAAACGGATTAAATGGATAATTTTCAAATAGAATCTGCCCAAAATGTAAAATTGCATCAACAAGTCGCCAGCATTTGGGATCGAATTTTGGCATTCCTCATTGATGGTTTGCTCATTATTGTTTATGCCATCCTAATGTCCATTGGCTTCAATGGTCTTGGAATGGACAGCGCCCAAATGTGGGTTTATTATTTGGTTCTGGGGTTGCCTTTTTTTGTTTATCATTTGATTTTTGAAACTTTTTGGAATGGTCGGTCTCCGGGAAAAGCAGCTATGAAACTACGCGTGGTAATGCTCGACGGTTCTTCCCCCTCTTTTTCAAATTATGCGGTCCGGTGGCTCTTAAGATTTGTCGATATTAAATTCAGTAGCGGTTCCGTTGCTGTAATTACGATTTTATTGAATGGAAAGGGTCAGCGTTTGGGCGATATTGCTGCCAGAACAACCGTGATTTCGGAACGGGAACACGTTTCCATTCAGCAGTTGGCCTCTGTGGAAATCCCAACGAATTATCAGCCTCAATATCCACAAGTACAAGTATTTACCGATCGGGAGATACAAACTATAAATGAAGTTTTTCGGGATGCCAAAAAGAACGGCAACCACAAAATAATTTTGGCATTATCGGAAAGAGTGGCCACTGTCATGGAGGTTGTTCCGAAAGAAATGCCCATGAAATTTATTGAAAGAATTTTGCTCGATTATAATTTTTATACACAAAGCTGATGGATTATCTTCTGATTATGGACATTATGGGCGTCATTGCCTTCTCCATTTCCGGGGTTTTGACGGCCATGAAAAAGCGGCTGGATGGCTTTGGTGTGCTGATAATTGCTTTCGTAACCTCGGTGGGCGGAGGAACGCTGCGAGATGTGCTTATCGGGTTTCCGGTTGCCTGGATGCGCGATTTGACTTATGTTTATGTAGTTGTTGCTACCACTATTTTTGCGATAATTTTCAGGAATAAACTGAATTATTTGCGCACTTCCTTTTTCATGTTTGACACCATCGGAATCGGTTTGTACACAGTTGTTGGGGTCGAAAAAGGGATTGCTGCTGGTTTGCCGGCGGTGATGTGCGTTGCCATTGGAACTATGAGCGCATGTTTTGGCGGCGTAATCCGCGATATGCTTTGCAATGAAATTCCTGTGATCTTTCGAAAAGAAATTTATGCCACCGCATGTATTTTGGGTGGGTTCAGCTATTTTTTGCTGATAAAAATAAATATCTCTGAAAACTGGGCTTTTTTGATTGCCGGTTTGGTGGTTATTCTGGCCCGAAGTTTTGCGGTGATTTTTAAACTTTCGCTTCCCTCTTTATATAAACAGGAAAAATCCTCTACTCAATAATCTCAATTTCCATATAAACATTCCGCAGCGGCCATTCCAAATCGTCGGTCGGCACTTTGTTGATGGAATCCACTACATTCATTCCTTCGATTACTTTTCCAAAAACAGTATGCTCCCCATCTAAATGATGGGCGCCGTTTTTACTTTGAACAATGAAAAATTCGAAGGGGGAAGAAGCATCCGAAATATTCTGCTTGCGATATTTTGCCATAGAAACCGTCCCTCGATCGTGCGGATGTCGAGGACTTGCTTCGTTTGGAATTAAAAAATCGCCCACTTTTGCGCGAATTTTTTGTGTAAAAACTTTATCACTGTTTCCACCCTGAATTACAAAACCTTCGTCAACGCGGTGAAAAAAAGTACTGTTGAAATATCCCAATTTGACCAAATGGATAAAATTAGCACGGTGCAAAGGCGTGTCGCTAAATAATTGTACCACAATATTTCCAAAATCAGTTTTAATGCGGACTTTTGTTTCCGGATTTTCCTTGCCGTATTTCCGCAAGAAGGGTTTCAGGTCTTCTTGGGAAAGTGTTTTTATTTTTGAAAAATCGAAGTCACGTTCTTTTTGGCCGGGAATCACCACCTTTTCTGCCGGACTATTTTTTACTGCCGGCGTAGGGATTTCCTTTTTAGTGGTTTTTTGGGTTTTGTTATCTTGGCAAGCTGAAAAAACACTCAACAGCACAATTGTAATCAGAAATTTGAAAAATGACATTTGCGGAATTTAAAAAATCGATTTCAAAAGTAAAAAAAATCGAACTCTCGGGGGCCGAATTCCATGAAGAAATGGCTCCCCGGAAACGAAGGGAACAAATGAAAAAATGGGATCCCGTCAAGAAGAAACCGTTCAAAGCCGGCGTTTTGGCGCTGTTTTTTCCAGGGTCCTCGGGTGAAACCAAATTGTTGCTCATTCTTCGAAAAAAGTATGAAGGGGTTCATTCGGGCCAAATCGCTTTGCCCGGCGGAAGAATGGAAGTCCAAGATAAAAATTTATTGGAAACGGCTTTGAGGGAAACTTGGGAAGAAGTGGGGGCAGAGCCCAGAAATATTGAAATTTGGCGTGAACTGACCGAAATTTATATTCCTCCTTCCAATTTTTTGGTAAGGCCTTTTTTGGGAACCATTGATGAAACGCCTCGGTTTGTTCCGCAAGAAAGCGAGGTAGAAGCTATAATAGAAGTTGATTTGAACCATTTTTTGGATGAAAGTTTTCTGATAGAAACCCAAATGACCACTTCGTATGCCACAAATATTACGGTTCGGGCTTTTCAATTTAATGAACATATTGTATGGGGAGCCACCGGAATGATTTTGAACGAGGTGAAAGCCTTGTTGAAAATGGTTTTATAAACCCTCGATTTCGTACCTTTGTGAACTTTTTCATGCAATTTTAAACTAATGGCATTATTCAAAAGAAATCCTTTTGGACATATTTTGTTTCTTAAAAAATGGTTGATCCGCATTCTGGGCGTATTGACACATCGGCGTTATCGCGGGTTTAACGAATTGAAAATCGAAGGCTCTGAAATCATTAAAGACTTGCCCGATAAAAACGTGCTTTTTGTTTCCAATCACCAAACCTATTTTGCCGATGTGGTTGCCATGTTCCATGTTTTTAATGCAAGTCTCAGCGGAAGAACAGATTCCATAAAAAATGTGGGCTATTTGTGGCGCCCAAAATTGAATATTTATTACATCGCGGCCAAAGAAACCATGCAATCCGGGTTAATTGCCCGGCTTTTTGCGTATGGCGGTTCGGTTAGCGTTGAACGAACTTGGCGCGAAAAGGGGAAAGAAGTGAACCGGCAAGTAAAAATGAGCGATATCAGCAATATCGGAAAGGCGCTGAACGATGGATGGGTTATCACTTTCCCACAAGGAACGACCAAGCCATGGAAACCCTTGCGAAAAGGCACTTCACACATTATTCGAAAATATAAACCAATTGTGGTTCCGGTGGTAATTGATGGTTTTCGGCGGTCGTTCGATAAAAAGGGATTACGGATAAAGAAGAAAGGAATTTTGCAATCCATGGTCATTAAAAAACCGCTGGATATCGATTATGAAAACGAATCGGTTGACAGCATTATTGAAAAATTGGAATATGCCATTGAGCAACATCCTTCTTTCTTAAAGGTTATTTCCAAAGAAGAATTGAAAGCCGAGGAAGAATTGAACAAACAGCGGGAGTTTTGAATTTTGGTTCTTCATCCCTGTTTTTAGTATTCCAATTTTTTGAGTTCCTTGTAATTCCGCTTCAATTTTCGCAAAAGAATTCCATAAAGCAATGAATAAATTACCCAAACTACGGCAAGCAAAATTGCGGTAACAACAATTCCTATCAAAATCGCCCAAAACCAGTTTGGATGTTCAACGGAAGGATTTTTCACCGGGAAATAAACCACTGAAAATATGAAAAACAAGATGGTGGTGATTCCGGTGGAAACCAGTACATATAGTATATAGTATTTTACAACTTTTCGGGTTTTCAAAATATTTTCCATCAATTTTGCGGCACTGTCAGTGGTGGAAATTTGGCGGTAATTCTTATAAAAACAGTAAATGAAAACACCGGTTACCAAATAGGAGATAATATAAATACCGATGGTAATTGTTTTCAAGTGAATGGTTTCAACTTGTTCCCAAAACTGGTCGTCTGTCAAGTAAATATTCAAAAAAGTTGAAACGGTCAATTCGATCAAACTAATAATAAAAATCCATTTCACGATGGAAGAAGACTTTTTCAACAACATCGGATAAATTTCGGCAGCTTTTAACCGTGGAAAATCCTTTTCATGCCGCTTCCAATCTTTCTTTAATAATTCCAATTCATCCATCTGCTACGGATTTAAAATTGTTCGTAATTTCTTTTTAATTCGGTTCATTTTCACCCGCGCATTTACTTCACTTATTCCGAGCGTTTCCGAAATTTCCCTATAATCTTTTTCCTCCAGATACAAAAACACCAAAGCTTTGTCGATGTCGTTCAATTCCTTCACTGCCGCATACATCAGTTTCAATTGTTGCTCTTCAGTTTCATCATATCCGGAAGAACTTATTTTGAAATGCACGTCGTCGAAATCTTGGGTTTTTGGTGCCCTTTTCGCTTTTCGGTACATGGTAATCGCGGTGTTCAACGCTACCCTGTACATCCAGGTGCTGAATTTTGAATCGCCACGAAATTTTGGGTAAGCTTTCCATAATTGAATAGTGATTTCTTGAAACAAATCGTTGTGCGATTCCTGATCGTTTGTATATATACGACAAACTTTATGAACAATATTCTGATTTTTTTCAAGTAGTTCGACAAACGTATGTTCCAGCTCTTTTCTCAAAATGGAAATGGATTGCGTATAAGTTGTTCTTTTTTTCGAATTGTTACAAAGAAACGCTAAATTTCGAAATAGGTTGGGAAATTGGTTTTGATAATGGCTATCTTTGATAAAGTAAAATCTAACACATGAACATTCCAAATTCGGAAGCGCCCCGGGTAGTTATTATTGGAGGAGGT
>DASSWN010000120.1:0-6744 GCA_035704905.1 Flavobacteriaceae bacterium | reverse complement strand
CCTTTATGGCCTGATATTCCCCAAAAACAGCAAAATGCGGGTTGAAGGAGTGGGTTAGGGTGAAGATACCGGAAGTAGTTGGAAAATCGGTAGTGAATTTGTCCATAACAAAATTCATCACCAAAACCCATGAATGAAAATTGTGTTGTGTGATCAATGCAACTTTTGGAGACATTTGTGGTTCATTCGGAATATAATATGGACTATCACCCAAGGCAAAATTGGCACCTGCATACAAGGAAACCGCGGGAATCAAATCGCGCCAACGGAATTTGAAATTTGCTTTCCAACTTCGAATGTTTGGACCTTCCAAACTTCTTTTTTTGTACGGATCGTAAAATAAATATTTAAAACCCAGGGTGTTATATTCGAAGTTTCGGATTTTTAATTCATCTTCATTTGCGCCGGACGGAATATTTTCCGTGGAAGAAAGAAAGGACCCCATCCAATTTACTTCCAGACGTTCGAACCCAATTCCAAACCTGAGCGCGTAAATAAGTCCAAACAAATCGGTTTCTGTATTGCGTAGTGCGTGTTCATCATGTCCAAGCCGGAGTGCCGTTTCCAACTGTAACACATTGGTTCCCACAGAAAAAGCACCTTGCGAATCGCCTGGTCGGTTGGAATTGATGGTTTCGGTATATTGGGCATTCACAAAGGAGAAATTGCCAAAAAAACAAATCGCAACGAGCAGGAATTTCTTCATGAAAAAAGGGTTTAAAGAATTCAAATATAAGGGATATTATTATTTTTTAAACGCATAAAAGTCTGGATTTTATCCGCAAGTTTGATAGTTTTGTCAAAAAAAGAACTATGTACGAGGCTTCGTTCGGCGATTTCCTTCAGGTAATTTTGGTTATCCTGCTGATTTACTTTGCGCTAAAGTTTATATTTCGACTATATGGTGCTGCGATTTTACGGTTTATTTTTCGAAAAATAGGTCAAAAATTTGAAAAGAAATTTCGGGAACAACAAGGCTTTCCCCCGCCACAACGGGAAAGAAAAACAACAATTGATAAAAACAAACCGAAATCGAGAAAAGCAAAGAAAGAAGTGGGGGAGTACATCGATTATGAAGAAATTGACTAATTTTCCGCAAGGCAATTGTAACTTTACGGTATAAAGGAAAATCACGACAGGAGAACCAAATTGGTTCCTTTGTTCCCCGGAACTGACAAAATCGTTGATTGGCGGGTCAATCTTAAATGAACGCGATCAGTGAAAAACGACATAAGTAAATTATCAAATCGGAACACATTGGAATTTAAATTTGTAAATTTGAAAAGGATAAATACCTTGTAAAATGAAAACGGCACTGCAAATAGATATAACTTTTGAGCAAATCCTGTCCTTAATTAAACAATTGCCCAAGGAGCAAAAATTAAAACTAACAAAAGAATTGGAAAAAGAAGCCATCGATATAAAACTTTCCCGTTTATTAAACACGTTCAAGACAGATGAGCTTGATTTGGAAACAATAACGAAGGAAGTAGAGAAGGTTAGACAGGATATTTATGGCAAGCAAAAAAGCTAAGGTTATTTTTGACACCAATATTTGGATAAGTTTCCTAATTGGCAAACGTCTGTCAAAAATCAAACAGTATATTTCGAACGGAAGCATTACAATTATTACCACGGAACAACTACTAACGGAAATCAAAATCGTAACAAGCCGGAAAAAATTCAAAAAATATTTCCCCAAGAAAAGTGTAAATGAACTCATTGAGCTTTTGGAAATAATAGCTGAAGAAATAGAAATCACACCAACCCATTTTATTAACCGGGATCCAAAAGATAATTTCCTTTTGGATTTAATTGATTTTTCACAAGCCGACTATTTGATAACAGGCGACAAGGATTTATTGGCGCATAATTCTTTCAAAACGGCAAAAATAGTAACACCTTCCGAATTTGAAGAACAATTCGAAAAAACAAGTCCAAGCAGCTAACATGGGATGACAAACTGTCTTTTCGTTTGTGAAAACCAATAAACCAACCTTATGAACAACAGCTACAAAAAATTCATTCCCCACATTCTTGTGGTTCTCGCATTTATTGTGATAGCGGTGGCATATTTCAATCCGGTTTTGCGCGGAAAAGTTATTTACCAAAGCGATATTGTCCATTACATCGGGATGGCGCAGGAACAAATTGATTTTAGGAAAAAAACCCACGAAGAACCATTTTGGACAGATGCCGCGTTTGGTGGCATGCCAACCTATCAGCTCGGCGCCCAATATCCGAACGATTACATCGATCAGTTTGATGATTTGTTGCGTTTTCTTCCACGGCCGGCAGATTATCTTTTTCTGTATTTCATTGGGCTTTACCTTTTGTTATTGGTACTGAAAGTGGATTATAAATTGGCATTCCTCGGTGCCTTGGCTTTTGGTTTTTCTACCTATTTGATTGTTATTCTTGGAGTCGGACATAATTCCAAAGCACATGCAATTGCATATATGCCATGGGTTTTGGCGGGAATTTTACTCATTTTTCGAAACGTTCGGGTTTGGGGGTTTTTCCTCTTGACAATTGGAATGGCACTGCAACTCAATGCCAATCATTTTCAAATGACCTATTACTTGTTGATTTTGGTCATTATTTTGGGAATTGCATTTTTGATCGATGCTTTCAAAAGAAAGAAACTACCCGAATTTTTTACATCGGTGGGAATCATGATTATTGCTGTGGTGCTCTCGCTCGCCACCAATGCAACAAATTTATTGGCCACCCAAGAGTATATGGATTTCAGTACACGAGGCGATACCGGTTTGACATTGGAAGGCGAGCAAAAGGAAAGTGGCGGCTTGGATTACGAGTACATTACCAGTTACAGCTACGGTATTTTGGAAAGTTTCAACCTGTTCATTCCACGATTCATGGGCGGTTCCAATGCGGAAAAACTAGATGCTAATTCCGAAGTTTATCAGGCCATACAAAAATTGGGAGCATCACCATTGCAAGCCAAAGATTTTGTAAAAAGTGCACCGACCTACTGGGGAAATCAACCTTATGTTGCAGCACCGGCCTATATTGGCGCAACGGTTTTGTTCCTTTTTGTTTTAGCGTTATTTCTTGTTCGGGGCCGATTTAAATGGTGGATAGTAGGTGGATCCCTACTTGCCTTAGTTCTCTCTTGGGGCGATAATTGGGAATTTCTTACCCGATTTTTCATTAATTATGTCCCATTTTACGATAAATTTCGGGCAGTCACTTCCATTCAAGTAATTATTGAATTGTGCGTTCCGGTTTTTGCGATTGTCGGACTTTGTAAACTTTTTGGAAGCCAACGAACAAAAGATGAAAAATTGCATGCCTTGAAATGGAGCGTAATAATTACTGGCGGAATTGCTTTGTTTTTTCTGCTTTTCAAATCCATTTTGTTCGATTTTTCTGGGGAAAACGATGTGCGGATCATTCAGCAATTGGGGCCCGATTTTATGCGTGCGCTGCAAGAAGACCGAAAAGCGATTTTTACTTCCGATACCTTACGATCATTGATATTGTTGCTTTTGATTGCCGGAATTATTTGGTATTACTTAAAAGGAAAAGTGAGTAAAAACATGGCGATCGGCGGATTTGCCATTTTGATTTTGTTCGATTTGGTCGGGGTGGACCGGCGTTATGTGAACAATGACGATTTTGTAAGTTCCCGCCAAATGGAAACCCCATTTCAGCCTAATTCCGCAGATTTACAAATTTTGAAAGACAAGGGGCATTTTCGCGTGCTCGATCTTTCGGTGGATCCGTTCAATTCGTCCCGCGCTTCGTTTTTCCACAATTCCATTGGCGGTTATCACGGCGCGAAACCGGGCCGAATTCAAGAATTGTATTCACATTATATTTTACAGGGAAACAACGAAGTGTTGAACATGCTGAACACGAAATATCTGATTTTGGAAAACCAAGGCCAGATTTTTGCACAAATGAACTCGGAGGCAAACGGAAACGCATGGTTCGTGGATAGTGTGAAAATCGCTTCTTCGGTGAACGAGGCTTTTTTGAGTTTGGGGAAAATCAATACCAAAACCACGGCGGTTGTCAATGAAAAGTTTTCCGATCACTTGAAAAAAACCAAATTCCAAACGGATTCCACTGCGCGAATCAATTTAGTTTCTTATGAGCCCAATGAATTAAAATATGAATATTCCGTTTCGGATGAACAGCTTGCTGTTTTTTCTGAAATTTATTATCCCCACGGTTGGAATGCCTATGTCGATGGGAAAAAACAACCGCATTTCCGGGCCGATTATGTGTTGCGCGCCATGGTTTTGCCGGCCGGAACCCATGAACTTATATTCAAATTTGAGCCGGAAGTGGTGAAAACGGGAAGCACGATCGTGCTGATCAGTTGCATTTTAATAGGATTACTGTTTTTGGCAGCTCTTTTCATTACATTTCGCAAAAAGGAAATTCCCGATAAAAAAAATTAACCCAAAGAAACCCTTTCAGGGTTCCAAACCCTGAAAGGGTTGTTTCGGAAACTTATAGTTGTAATGCATGAAGAAAGTACTGATCGTTACATATTATTGGCCGCCTGCGGGAGGGCCGGGTGTTCAGCGCTGGTTGAAATTCGTGAAATATTTGCCGGAATTTGGAATTGAACCTATAGTTTATGTTCCGGAAAATCCAACCTATCCGATCATCGATGAATCTTTGCTGGAAGAAGTTTCGAAAAACACAAAAATTATTTCCCAACCAATTTTCGAACCTTATGGGCTGGCGAAGTATTTTTCCCGGAAAAAAGTCAAAACCATGAGTTCCGGTTTAATTTCCGAAGGGAAAAAGCAATCTTTTATTGAGAAAAGTTTATTGTTCATTCGTGGAAATTTTTTTATTCCCGATGCGCGAAAATTCTGGGTAAAACCTTCCGTGAAATTTTTATCGAAATTCATTTCCTCAGAAAATATCGACACGATCATCACCACCGGACCGCCGCACAGTTTGCATTTGATTGGTTTGGAATTGAAAAAAAAGAAAAATGAAAAACTTCGGTGGATCGCTGATTTTCGTGATCCGTGGACCACTATCGGTTATCAGGAAAAATTATTGCTCACGAAATCTTCCGATGAAAAACACCGAAAATTGGAAACGGATGTGCTTCAATCTGCCGATTTGATCGTGACCACCAGTTTTTCCACGAGGAAAGAATTTCAAGAAAAAACCAAAAAACCTGTTGAAACCATCACCAACGGATTTGATGATTTGGAATTGAAAAATGAAATTCCGTTGGATGAAAAATTCACTTTTTCGCATATCGGATCTTTGCTTTCCGGAAGAAACCCGGAAAATCTATGGAAGGCATTTTCTGAATTGCTTCAAGAAAATTCCGCATTCAAGAAAGCGTTCAAACTGCGATTGATCGGAAAAGTGAGTTCCGATGTCTTACATTCCCTGAACGATTTCGGATTGGAAAAATATTTGGATTTGTTCGGATATGTTTCCCACGAAAAAGCGATGGAATTTCAACAAAAATCACAAGTGTTGTTACTTTTGGAAATCGATAGTCAAATTACCCAAGGAATTATTCCCGGAAAATTGTTCGAATACATGCGTTCAAACCGTCCGATTTTGGCGATTGGCCCAAAAAACTGGGATGCAGCAAAAATTATTTCAGAAACTTCCACGGGAAAATTTTTCGGTTATGACGAAAAAGAGAAAATAAAGCACCAGATCCAAAATTATTTTTTAGAATTTCTAAAGGGAAGCTTACGAACAAATCCGCAAGGAATTGAAGTATATAGTAGGAGGGAACTGACAAAAAAACTTTCCGAAATTATTTTTAAATAAAAAACCATTCCCAGAAATTACGGTGCAAAATTCTTATTTTAGCTTTTGTTATGCAACAAAACAAAATTGATATAAAAAACCGGAAAGCGAGGTTTCAGTATGAAATCCTTGATAAATATACCGCGGGCATAAAACTGGTTGGCACGGAAATAAAATCCATCCGCGAAGGAAAGGCCGGGATTGCCGAAAGTTTTTGCGAATTCAATGAGAAAGGGGAGTTGTTCGTCATCAACATGGACATTCAGGAATATTCCCATGCCACGCATTTCAACCATCAACCCAAAAGCGAGCGCAAATTATTGCTGAACAAAAAGGAATTGAAAAAATTGTGGAAAGAAGTCCGCAACACAGGTCTGACGATCGTTCCTTTGAGATTGTTCATCAACGAACGCGGATTGGCAAAGATGCAGATTGCTTTGGCAAAAGGGAAAAAACTGCACGACAAACGGGAAACCATCAAAGATCGCGAAAACAAAAGAAAACTCGACCGGATCAAAAAGGAATATAAATGATCAGTTCCGCATTTTTCAGAAATAATTCATAAAAAGCCAGAAGAGGAAGATATAAAAAGCGTTGGAAAGCAGTACCAAGGTGTACATTCCTTTCCATTGATATTTTGGAATTTTCTTGAAAGCGTTCATGAATCAAAAATAGCAAAATTTCCCCAGTCAAGAAAATATCCAAATCAGAAACAAAAAAGAATATTTACTTGAAAAAGTACCCGGAGCGGGACTTGAACCCGCACGCTCTAATGAACACATGGCCCTCAACCATGCCTGTCTACCAATTCCAGCACCCGGGCGGAATTTGCTTTTTAACGGCTGCAAATATAGCAAAACCATGTTTTAATTGGGAGCTGAATGAAAAGATATTAGGTAAAAGAATCCAGGGTTTTTTTTGATCTATTCAAATTCATATCGAACGCCGACGAGAATATTTCCTTTGGGCATGGGA
>DASSWN010000103.1:0-4196 GCA_035704905.1 Flavobacteriaceae bacterium | reverse complement strand
ATTAAAAAATATTTAATTTTATTCGTTTGCTCTATTGGTTTTTGGGCCAGTGCTCAAGAAGCCCAACTCATTAAAGGAGTGGTTTTGAACGATGCCAACGATCAACCCATGGAAAACGTGAACATCGTGAATTTGAACCGGGTCACCGGAACTTCTTCCAATGCCAAAGGCGAGTTCGCAATTGAAGCTGCTGTAAACGATACACTGTTTTTCTCGCGGCTTGCTTTTGAAACCATTCAAGTTCGCGTTACCGAAGATTGGACCAAATATGGTGATGTAAAAATTAAAATGACCGAAGTCGGAATCGCCTTGGAAGAGGTTGTCATTCAGCCTATGAAATTGACTGGATATTTGGAAATCGATGCCAAAAACATTCCGATTTATGAAAATTATCGATATAGTATTTCGGGTCTTCGCTCGGGGTATGAAGGTGGGGAAACCAAAACCAATGGCGTTTCGAAAGTTCTGGGCGCGATTTTCAATCCTGCCGATATGCTGCATCACATTTTCGGAAACAAACCCAGACAGATGCGCAAATTGAAACAGATGCGCGAGGACGATGAAATTCGAAATCTTTTGCAGCAGAAATACGACCGCGAAACCTTGGTGGCCTTGTTGCAAATCGATAAAGTGAATATCGAGGAAATCTTGAGCCGCTGCAATTATTCAAAAGACTTCATAAAAAACGCTAATGACCTCCAAATTTTGGACGCCATTAGCGGTTGTTATGAGGAATATAAAGTGCTAAACAGGGAATAGAATTTCGCTGCTGATTATACCATTTTTTTTACCTTTTTTTCCATTTCCAAAGGTCGGCATTCGCTGCAACCGGATCGGTCGGTAATCAATTGAACGCCCCTTTTCAGGGTAAAATAGCTCCAAATCCATTCAATCAAAACCAAAATTCTGCTGCGGAAACCAAGTAGCAGAAAAATATGGACGAAAGACCAAAGCATCCAAGCAAAATAGCCACTAAATTTTAAGCCGCGGATGTCGGCGACGGCTTTTGCCCTTCCAATGGTGGCCATCGTTCCTTTGTTTGTATATTGGAATTGAGGTCGCGATTTTTGAAAAAACGATTTTTTCGTCAACAAACGACCAACAAATTTTCCTTGTTGACTCGCAACGGATGCCAGCGCGGGCAATGGTTTTCCGTTTTTGTCTTCCAAAGAAGCGGCGTCGCCAAGAACAAAAATATCGGGAAAATCGGGAACACTTAAATCTCGGTTCACAATAACACGTCCTGCCCGATCTTGCGGTACATTCAGCAAATCAAGCAACGGAGAAGCTTTCACGCCAGCGGCCCAAATAATATTCGAACTTTGTATGCTTCCTACTTTTAAATGGACTTTGTTCTTTTCGATTTTGACAACGGGTGTATCGCGCAGCACCTTTACACCCAATTTTTCGAGCATTTGCTGTCCATCCTTGGGAAGTGGTTTTGGAAATCCATTGAGAATCTGTGGAGAAGCTTCTACGAGAAAAACGCGTACATCTTCTTCTTTTATATTTTTATAGGCTTTACGCATACTTCGGCCCGCAATTTCAGCAATTGCTCCCGCCATTTCCACCCCGGTTGGCCCACCGCCAATAATCACATACGTCAAATGGGCTTTTCGCAAGGTGGGGTTTTTCATCTGTTCGGCTTCCTCCAATGACAATAAAATGCGTTCACGAATTTGTAGCGCGTCACTTATGGTTTTCAGACTGGGGGCAAATTCTTTCCAATGTTCATTTCCGAAGTAATTATACTGCGCGCCGGGTGCCAAAATCAAATTATCATAAAAAATTTTACGGCCCCTAATTAGTTTGAGACATTTTTTTTCGGGGAAAATTTTCTCCACTTCACCCAACAATACGCGCACGTTCGAATTTTTACCGAAAATACCACGGATTGGCAAGGCGATATCTCCAGGTGAAAGTGCGGCAGTCGCCACCTGATAAAGAAGCGGTTGGAACAAAAAATGATTCGATTTGTCGATTAAAGTAACATCGACGTTGGAATTTTTTAATTCCTTAGCAGCGGCTATTCCGGCAAAACCACCACCGACAATGACAACTTGTTTTCTCTTGGTTTTCATTTCAGATAAGTTTTGGTTGCTTTTCAATTCTGAAAGCTTCCATTTTTGCTTTATTGATCGGTTATTTTGTTACTACAAAAATACAACTTAAAAGAAGAAGGATCGAATTGTCCGCAATAAAAAAAAACAAACAACTCCTTAATTATCAATTAATTATAGAAACAATTCTGTGTAAAAATATTTTAAGGCAAAAAGCCATTTCTTTTTCGTCAAATACTCCAAAATTCCTCGTTAAAAAACTCAAAATTCAGATATTATTTTTGCATCCAATTAGTATAATTTTCAGCTTTTTTCAGTGACCCAAAAGGATTAAATGTGGTTAAATCCTAAAAATTCTGCATAGAGCCTTTCTTCATTACAAAGGAATACTTTCATTAGGGGATAAAGTATGATCCACGTCATATCCGCATCGAATCTGAATATTTTGTCAATCGTATTTCTTTGAACCGATTCTTATTTAAACGCATAAAAAAAACGGGGGAAATTCCCGCTTTCTTCCAATGTGGATTTAAAATTTTATCGTGAATAATTCGGTGATTCATTTGTAATGGTCACATCATGCGGATGGCTTTCATGAATTCCCGAAGAAGTTATTTTTACAAACCTTCCGGTTTCCTTTAAAGTGGAAATATCCTTTGCTCCGCAGTAACCCATTCCGGCGCGCAAACCGCCAATAAATTGGGTCATGCTTTCCTGCAGTTCGCCTTTGTACGGAACCCGGCCCACAATTCCTTCCGGCACCAATTTTTTGATATCGTCTTCCACATCTTGAAAATACCGATCTTTGGAGCCTTTTCCCATCGCTTCTATAGAACCCATGCCGCGATAGGATTTGTATTTTCTTCCTTCGTAAATAATGGTTTCGCCAGGTGATTCTTTGGTGCCTGCGAGCAACGAGCCCAACATGACACAATCGGCGCCGGCCGCAATGGCTTTGGGAATATCGCCGGTATATCTTATTCCCCCGTCTGCAATAACCGGAACCCCGCTTCCTTGGGCGGCACGTGCGACTTCCAAAACCGCCGAAAACTGAGGAAAACCAACTCCGGCCACAACGCGTGTGGTACAAATTGATCCAGGACCTATTCCCACTTTAATCCCATCTGCGCCGCCTTCGATCAAATAGCGCGCGGCTTCGGCAGTAGCTATATTTCCGACTACTACTTCCAAATCGGGAAATTGTTGTTTTACTTTTTTCAAAACTTCAACAACCCCTTTTGAATGTCCGTGGGCCGTATCAATGACAACGGCGTCCACACCCGCATTGACAAGCGCTTCGGCCCGCTGCAGGACATCCGGTGTAACCCCAATGGCCGCGGCGACCCGCAACCTGCCAAAAACATCTTTATTGGCAATTGGTTTTTGCGTCAGTTTGGTGATATCGCGAAAAGTAATCAACCCCACCAATTTATTGTTGGAATTGACCACCGGCAATTTTTCAATTTTATTGTTTTGAAGAATGGCTTCCGCTTGTTGAAGTGAAGTTCCCTCTGAAACCGTCACCAAATTTTCGGCCGTCATGACTTCCGAAATGGGACGTTTCATATTCTTTTCGAACCGAAGATCGCGATTCGTGACAATTCCCAATAATTTTCCGTTTTCATCTACAATCGGAATACCGCCAATACTATATTCCTTCATATTATCCAATGCATCTTTAACCGTAGCGGAAATCGGCAATGTAATCGGATCGATAATCATGCCGCTTTCCGCACGTTTCACTTTTCGCACTTTCAAGGCCTGGTCTTCAATACTCATATTCTTATGAAGAACCCCAATGCCCCCTTCCCGCGCCATGGCAATGGCCATTCGTGATTCTGTAACGGTATCCATCGCCGAAGAAACGATGGGCACATTGATAGTTATATTTCGACTGAATTTGGTTTGAATGGAAACTTCGCGTGGAAGCACTTCGGAATATGTAGGGATTAAAAGGACATCGTCGTAAGTAAGACCTTCCCCGACAATTTTATTTTGTGCGGTCATGGCAATTAGGATTTAATTGCGCGCAAAGTTAGTTCTTTCAGTTTGAAACACATGGAAATTCTTTATTTTTATTTTGGAAATAAGGAAATAACGAATGACGAAACGGAATTAGTGCTTGGTATTATTTGG
>DASSWN010000090.1:0-6064 GCA_035704905.1 Flavobacteriaceae bacterium | reverse complement strand
AATTGGCTTTGAGGATTGCAATGAAGAAAGAATGGGTAATTCTTTTGACCGGAACTCCAGTTGTCAACAAGCCAATTGACCTTTTCCCACAACTGGCCATAATGGGCCATCTAAACATATTCGGTGGACGAAAAGGATTCTTAACCAGGTATTGCGAAGGTGGACGTGGTGCATCAAATCTGAAAGAGTTGAATTACCTACTAAATAAACATTGTTTTTTCAGACGGGAAAAGAAAGATGTAGCCAAAGATTTGCCCGAAAAGCAACGGCAAACAATTCTTTGCGATATAACGACCAGAGCTGAATACAACCGTGCAAAAAACGAATTTGTAAGTTATTTGAAGGACAAAGATTTTACGGATGCGGAAATTGCCAAAAAATTGCGTGGTGAAATAATGGTGAAGATGGGCGAACTCAAGCGCATTTCCGCATTGGGGAAATTAAACGAGGTCAAGGAATTTGTAAACGAGGTTTTGGAAAGTGGGGAAAAATTGATCGTGTTCGCAAGCCTTCATTCAATTGTAGATGCGATGAAATCCGAATATCCCAACGCTGTTACCGTTACCGGACGTGACAACCAAGCACAAAAACAGCATTCCATTGACAGCTTTCAGAACAATCCGGATTGCAAATTAATCATTTGCAACATCAAAGCTGCGGGAGTTGGTATCACACTTACAGCAAGCTCAAGAGTGGCTTTTATCGAATATCCGTGGACTTATTCCGATTGTGTGCAATGTGAAGACAGAGCGCACCGCATAGGGCAAAAAAACAATGTGATGGTTACGTACTTCCTTGGACACAAAACCATAGATGAACAAATGTTCGAGTTGATAAAATCAAAAGCGGAAACCGCAAACGCAATAACAGGCGCAACCGATCAAATGGAAACAAGCTATGTGGACAAAATGTTGAACTTATTGGATTTTAAAAATGAATAAAATAACAATTTCAAAAGTACACGAGATGCTAAGGTCATATAATGGAAACCAAGAGTTCATAAACGACAATATGGCCCGGAGAAACACCTATCCACGTCAAATACTGTGCTATTTGGCCCGCAAACATTGCCAGCCTATCTATTTACGGGAAATTGGGGAATATGTAGGGTATCATCACGCAACGGTGCTACATTCCATAAAAATGATAAATGATTTTTTGGACGTGGATAAAAGAACGAGGGAATTGATTTCAGATTTGGAACTTGATATTTTAATTGAAAAACAATTATCAAATGAATAGAGATGGATTTATTTTTTATAGAAGTTTCTATGAGGGGATAAAAGAATTGCCGAGAGAAATTCAGGGAGAAGTACTCACGGCCATAATGGAGTATGGCCTAAACGGAGCAACAACTGAAAGTCTAAAGCCGGTCGCAAAGGCGATCTTCACTCTTATCAAACCTCAAATAGATGCCAATAACAAAAAGTTTGAAAACGGTTCAAAAGGTGGAAGGCCATCTAAAAAAGAAACCGAACCAAAACCAAACGAAAACCAAGACGAAACCAAACAAGAACCAAAACCCGAAAATCCAAAACCTAAAGAGAAAGAGAAAGAGAAAGTAAATGTAAAAGAGAAAGTAAATGAGAAAAGGGGAAAGAAAAAAAGCTTTTCCCCGCCCAAAATTTTAGAAGTGTATGAATATATGCTTTTAAAAATCCCGGAAACCGAAACCGCAAAAAAAGAAAGCCAAAAATTTCATGATTTCTATGAATCAAAAAATTGGTTTGTTGGAAAAAACAAAATGGCAAATTGGAAATCCGCAGTTTCAGGATGGATAAACCGAATGGACAATTTTAAACCGCAAACAAATGGAAATTCAAACGCAAAATCAGAACCAACAATTAACCGTCAGTCAGCAGAAACTATCAATAGCAATCTCACAGGCTGGTAATTTGACCGAAATTCCTTTTGCCCGAAAAACAATTGAATTTTTAAAAATCCGGGAACTGGAAGAAATTGAAGTTCGCGAAGGATTGGGAATGATTTTCGTAAAAGCCGCGAACCTTTTGGGAATCAAAGAAAAAATTTCCGACATCAACAAAACCGATATTCGGGAAATGATCTTGACAAAATTCAAAAATTTGAGCCTTGAAGAAATCGACTATGCTTTCCGATTGGATAGGTATTCGGGCGAACCAGTACCACATTTTCAGTTGTTCAATTCTGAATATGTGGCTAAAATTCTAAAAAAATACCAAGATTGGATCAGACAAACACGGGTTGCAAATCAACTTCCAATTTTCAAGGAAAATCCAAAAACGGAAGAATTGAGCGAAGAAGAAAAGCAATTAATAACCATCAACGGAATTATTGATTGTTTTGAAAAATTCAAAAATACGGGAATGATAGAGCCGGGCAAAAATTACGTGTACGATTGGCTTTACGAGCGTGAAAAATTACCAAAGCACACCAGTAAATTCAAGGCAAGGATTAAGAGAAAGGCGGTAAAGATGGCTTTGCGGGAAAAAGAAGAATTGGGCAAAACCGGAAGTGAGATAAAAAACAAAATTCGGGAAATCAAATCGGGAGAAAACCAGTTGAAACGGCTTTGTAAAGATTTGGTTTTGATGGAATTTTTCAGCAAGCTAATATCACAAGAAAAATCAATAACAGAAATAATCTAAAACAGGAAAAAATGAAAACACTATCAAAATTACTATTGCTTATTTTGTGCGCTTCCTGCGCCACGGACCACGAATATGGGAATGAAATGAACGCCAACGAGATCACGCACAACGAGCTTTATTACTCTGTGGAAGTGATGGACGAAACCACACCTTACACCTTAGGGGTTTTCGTTTTCGGGCCCGGGGAACCAATCGTTTTCGACGACCCGGCAAAAGAAATACAACTTACCGGAGACACCTCGGACATGATCGTCTGGGATTCAAAGGTGGCGAGTTTCGCGATTTTGATCTACAACTGCGGAAATCTGAAATATACGCTTGATTGGCAGCTTTACAAGGATGGGGAAATTTTCAAATCGGAAATCTATAAAAACTACTAACCGACCAATGAAAGAATTCGTTATAGACCTTTTTTGTGGAGCCGGCGGAACCTCAACGGGAATTCATCTTGCCAACTGTGATACACAGGTAACCGCTTGTGTGAACCACGACAGCAAGGCAATCGAAAGCCATCGGCTGAACCATCCCAAAGCAAAGCATTTCATCGAGGACATCCGAAACCCGGAAGTTGTGTTTTTTCTAAAACTGCGTGTTGATGCTTTGCGAAAATTGTACCCGCATTGCATAATTACCATTTGGGCAAGCCTTGAATGCACGAATTTTTCAAAAGCAAAAGGCGGTTTGCCACGAGATGCGGACAGCCGGACGTTGGCGGATCATTTGTTTATGTACTTGGATGGGCTGCATCCGGATTATTTGATGATCGAAAATGTAATTGAGTTTATGGCTTGGGGCCCATTGTGCGAAAAAGGAAAGCCCGTTTCGATGAAAAAAGGCACGGACTATTTGAAATGGATTGACAAAATCAAATCCCGTGGGTATCGCTTTGATTGGAAAGAATTGAACGCTGCCGATTTTGGCGCGTACACCTCCCGAAAAAGATATTTTGCCCAATTCGCAAAAGGAAACTTTCCGATATCATGGCCAGAAAAAACCCACGCCAAAAAACCGGCGAAAACAAACGATTTGTTTTACAAACCATTGAAAAAATGGAAACCTGTAAAAGAAGTTTTGAAACTGGAACTGGAAGGGCAATCTATTTTCAATAGAAAAAAACCGTTGGTTGAAAACACATTAAAACGCATTTATGCTGGCCTGGTCAAATTTGTAGCCAATGGCGATGACAGCTTTTTAAAAAAATACTATTCCGGCCGACCGGAAGGAAAAGTGATAAGCGTCGACGGCCCAGCTGGAACGATCAAAACCGCAGATGGCCACGCTTATGTGAAGTGCGATTTTTTGCAATCCTACTACGGAAATGGCAATGCACACAGCACGGATGAGCCTTGCCCCACGGTTTCAACAAAAGATCGATTTGGAAAAGTTACACCTGAATTTCTTATTGATTATCAATATAATTCAGGGGCCAAATCAATTAAAGAACCTTCACCGACCCTACTTACAAAAGATAAATTCGCAAAAGTAAAAGCCACATTTATAACCAACTATTACAACGGCGGCGGTCAACTGAATTCAGTTGAACAACCATCATCGGCGGTTACGGGTATTCCGAAACAAAGAATTACAGAATGTTTTTTTGTAGATCAACAATACGGCAATTCAAAACCAAAATCCATATACACACCATCCGGCGCTATTACCCAAAACCCGAAAGAAGCATTGGTAAAAGTAGAGGGAAATCAGCACTACATTTTGAATCCACAATTCAAAAACACGGGCAATTCAGTAGAAAAACCGTGTCCGACAATAATTGCAAGGCAAGACAAAAAGCCTTTGTCTTTAATTTCTTGTGAAAAAGGCAGCGGGTTTATGATTCCAATCTATTCAGATGACACACCCACAATGGTCAATATAAAAATATTTATGGCCCATTTTGGGATTGTGGACATCAAAATGCGGATGTTGATAGTGGACGAATTGTTGCGCATTCAAGGCTTTCCGAAAGGGTATCAGCTTGTAGGAAACCAAACCGACCAAAAGAAATTCATAGGCAATTCCGTGGAGGTTACTGTGGCAAAAAAACTATTTGAAGCGCACCACGAAAGTTTGATTGAACATTTTGAAAAATTAAAAGCAGCATAATTAAAAACCAAAACAATTATAGAGAAATGCAAATAATAACAGGCACAATAGCAGAAATAGAATCATCCGAAAAAAGGAAAACCGTAAAACTGGAAACGGGTAAATCGAATATGTGGGTGGATTTTAGGAGCAATCTATTGTTGAAAATATTGAACGGGTTTAAAATCGGCGATATGGTGCAAATCGCAGCGTCATCCAAAGCAAGTAAATCAAAGGGATTGACGAGCATAACCGCAAAATCAATTAAGAAATTATGAAAAATCAATTATCCATTTTTCATTCAGAACTCAAAAAACCGAAGCCTATTTATTATGCCAGTCTCAATATTCATCAAAAAATCAATTACAAGGCTAATGAGTGTGGGCTTCATTGTGTTTTGCGGTCAATTTTCAATTACCGCTATATGGAAATTATTCAACCCAAATGTGATTCTTTGTCTGAACGATATTGGTGGCATCATTCTGTGAATTCTGGAAGTGAAAACAGATTGAAAAATCTTGTTTTTCAGACAAAATTATATATTTAATGAAATGTTGCCCACGTGATGCGGCTATGCGCCGGGCGGGGGTTTTTACTAAAATAATTATTATGAAAAACAACATTTCTCATATCCGTAATCTGTCAACCGAAGACGAAAATCCCGCCTGTCGCATAGGTGCTGTTATGTGCTGTGCTTTATCTAATTTGTAATTTAAATTAAAAATAAAATGTTTAATATTTTGATGGTTTATTTTGGATTAAATTTATTTTTCGCCGGATATTATTTAGCTGACCACTATAAATGGAAAAAAACAACTAAAGAAAAAATAGGTTGTATTATTTGGTGCTTTCTAACGATATTCTTCGGATTGCTTTACATTATATTTTCGTTACTATTTGCGACGGTCGTTATTATTTACAAACAAATAGATAAAATTTTTCAAATTACCTTTTGGTTAAGTTTTTTGCTTACTAAAAAGTGGAATAATTTGGAAGAACATAAACTTAAAACAATCAATCGGATTTCTAATCAAAAGGATAAAAACAAATTAAAAGACCGTATTTATCAATATTGTACATCTTTGATTAATCGGCGAAATAATTACATATATGTTGAAACCGAGATTGATTTTTAGCATTGCACACAACGCTCTGGCTAAACCACGGGCGGGGCTTTGGAAAACAAAAAGTTGTTATGAAAAACTACATTTGTAGCATCGTTAAATTGTCCGCTGAAAAACAAATCGAGCTTTTTGCCAAGCCGCTGTTGGCAACTGGCTTTTAAATTGTAATTATTAATCAAGTATAAATCAAATTGTTATGGCAGTGTATGTTGATAATATGTTTTTAAG
>DASSWN010000069.1:0-11168 GCA_035704905.1 Flavobacteriaceae bacterium | reverse complement strand
CTTAAAAATCATCGAAGCCAAAGCCAAAGGAAAAACGCCGAAAGTGCGCAAATTGAAACCAAAAAAGACCGAATCCAGTGATTTATTGGCACAACTAAAAGCCAGTTTGAACAAAGACAAAAAAGCGGGATAGCCTATTTTTTCCGTGCCGGCATTTGATAATTAATCAAAATTATCCTTTTCAAAAAGCAGTAAATATAAAATTAAAAATGTCTTTAACAACCTATCAAAAAAAACGCGATTTCAGCAAAACAAAAGAACCCAACTCAAGCAAACGAAAGGCAGGAAAAAAGTTGCGGTTCGTGGTTCAACGGCATCATGCTTCCCGTTTACATTACGATTTCCGGCTGGAAATGGAAGGTGTTTTGAAAAGTTGGGCGGTGCCAAAAGGACCTTCTTTAAATCCGGATGACAAGCGCTTGGCGATGATGGTGGAAGACCATCCGTACGATTACAAAGATTTTGAAGGTGAAATTCCGAAAGGAAATTATGGGGCCGGAAACGTGATGATTTATGACGAGGGATTTTATGAACCCGTGGAAGAAACCAAAACCCCGGAAAAAGAATTGTTGAAAGAATTGCACAAAGGGAGCCTGAAATTTGAATTGAAAGGGAAAAAATTGAAAGGCGAATGGGCGTTGGTGAAAATGCATGGAAAGGAAGAGAATTCATGGCTGCTCATAAAGCATAAGGATAAATTTTCAACGGATAAAAAGTTCAATATCGAAGATGATATTCCGAAGGAAGAAAAAGCAAAAGGAAACAAAGTAGGCAAAGAAAAAGAGGAAAAAAAGAAAAAAGGAAAAAAAGAAAACCCACAAACATCCAACCAAAAACCCCAAGCTTTTTACACGCCAATGCTCACGAAGCTGGCCGACGACGCTTTTGACAATGAAGATTGGTTGTTTGAATACAAATTTGACGGATACCGCGCAATCGCTTCCATTTATAACGGGAAAGTTTCGCTGTATTCGCGCAACCACAATTCTTTCAACAAAAAGTATCCAAGCATCATTAATGAGCTGAAAAAATTGAAAATGGACATTGTTCTGGACGGTGAAATTGTGGCCCTGGACAAAAACGGAAAACAGAAATTTCAGCTGCTTCAAAACCATCAGCAAAAAAAAGTTGACAAGCTCGTTTATTACGTTTTCGATATTTTGTATTTGAACGGGCATGAAACCATGGAGTTGCCGCTTTCCGACAGAAAAGAATTATTGGATCATGTTTTTGAGCAAATCGATAGCGATTTTATATTGAAAACAGAAACCATTATTGAAACCGGGAAAAAATTCTTTCATAAAATTGAAAAGGAAAAAGGAGAAGGAATTATCGCAAAAAAAAGGGACAGCATTTATCAACCGGGCAAACGCAACAGCGACTGGTTGAAAATAAAAACCGAACAACGCCAAGAAGCAATTATTTGCGGATATACCGAACCGCAAGGCGCACGTTCCAATTTCGGCTCCTTGGTTCTCGGGGTCTATGAGGGCAAAAATTTGATGCATATTGGCAACTGCGGCACCGGATTCAAAGAAGCGGATTTAGAAAACCTATACCAAAAAATGAAACCGCTTGAGCGAAAAACAACAGCTTTCGAAGAAGAACCGAACCTTCGTAACAAAGTGACGTGGCTTACCCCAAAACTGCTTTGCGAAGTGAAATTTTCGGAATGGACAAAAGAAAACCACATGCGGCACCCGGTTTTTATGGGATTGCGAACCGATAAAAAACCGGAACAAGTGAAAAAAGAAACCGAAATTCCTGTGGAGAAGTTGGTGGAAGATGAAACTTCAGAAAAATCCAAAAACGAATCCAACAAAAAGTCTGCAAAAAAAACCGCAAAAGAAACCCTGAAACTGAATGGGCACAAAGTTGAACTCACGAACTTGAACAAAATATTTTGGCCGGAAAAAAAATTGACAAAAGGAGACTTGTTGGATTATTACGACGCGATTTCCGAAACCATTCTTCCATTTCTGAAAGACCGGCCTTTATCACTTAAACGCACACCAAACGGAATCAAAGATTCGGGATTTTTTCAAAAAGATATTGATGTGGAAAAATCGCCCAAATGGCTGCTCACCGAACAGGTTCACTCGGAAAGCAATGACAAAAACATCGATTATTTGGTTTGCAACGATAAAGCAACATTGATGTATATGGTGAATTTGGGCTGCATCGAAATAAACCCGTGGATGTCGCGCATTCAACATTTGGAGAAACCCGATTATTTGGTAATTGACCTAGATCCTGTTGAAATTGATTTCGAAGCCGTAAAAGAAACCGCATTGGCAGTAAAAGAGGTTTTGGATGAGCATGAACTGCCCGGATACTGTAAAACTTCAGGTTCAAAAGGAATACACATTTTCGTTCCCTTCGAGGCGAGAAACACTTATGAAACCACGAGAGCTTGGGCGAAAGCAATCGCAACGGAAACCCGAAAAAAGATACCCAATATCACCAGTATGGAACGCAGCCCGAAAAACAGAAATAAAAAAGTGTATTTGGATTATCTACAAAACAGCGCCGGCCAAACTATTGCGGCACCATATTCCGCCAGACCAAAACCGGGAGCTACCGTTTCCGCACCTTTGGAATGGAACGAATTGAACAAAAACCTGAAACTCGCCGATTTCACGATAGAAAACATGCAAGAACGGTTAAAAGACAAAGGTGACTTGTGGAAAGATATGCTGAAAGGGAAAAAAATTCGGAATCTTGAGTTATGAGTTGTTGGGGATTTTCGACTTATAACTTACGACTTACAACCAATAAGACTAACGATTAAAAAACCAAATTCCATGACCAAGCCAAAAAAATTTCCAGATCAAAAACAATCCCAACCGGGAAAAACGGAAAAAATGCACCCCGAACCGGAGATCATTCGCACCAATTACAAGGGGAGCGAAAAATTAAAAGGGAAAATAGCACTGATCACCGGTGGCGATAGCGGTATTGGCCGAAGTGTGGCTGTACATTTTGCACGTGAAGGAGCTGATATTGCCATTGTGTATCTGAAAGAAGATGAAGATGCGGCGAAAACCAAAGAACTGGTTGAAAAGGAAGGACAAAAATGCTTGGTAATCGAAGGTGATTTGAAAGAAGAAAAATTTTGTAAATCCTGTGTCAAAAAATGTGTGGACCATTTCAACGGGTTAAATATTGTGGTGAACAATGCGGCCGTGCAATTCCCGAAAAATTCCATTGAAAACATAAGTTCCGAACAGCTTCAAAAAACCTTCGAAACAAATATCTATCCCTATTTTTATATTGTGAAAGAAGCCCTTCCACATTTGAAAAAAGACGATGTAATCATAAATACCACTTCGGTAACGGCGTACCGTGGCAGCGCGCATTTGTTGGATTATTCCAGTACCAAAGGCGCTATTCTAACTTTCAGCCGATCACTTTCGGGAATGCTGGCCAAGAAAAAAATTCGGGTGAACGCCGTAGCCCCCGGCCCAATTTGGACGCCGCTGATTCCGGCAACCTTCGATGATGTCACCAAATTTGGCCAAGATACGCCATTAGGACGTGCCGGCCAACCGAGTGAAGTGGCCCCCGCCTATGTATTTTTGGCCTGTGGTGACAGCAGTTATATAACCGGCCAAACCATTCACGTGAACGGCGGCGAATTGGTAGGCGGATAATGGATATCTGGATTGATGTTCTCGGACTCGTGGCTGGTTTTTGCACAACCCTCGCCGTGACCCCACAAATCAGAAAAGCATTGCGCACCAAAGAGGTGGAAGATGTTTCCCCAAAAATGTATATGGTGCTCATGACCGGTTTGGCTTTATGGACAATCTACGGTGCGCTAAAAACCGATTGGCCAATAATAATCGCCAACGGCATTGCTTTTCTGCTAAATTCCTGGATGCTTTATTTATGGTTTCGGTATAAAAGGTAATTTCCAAGGAAGCACTGCTTTTTAAAAGAACATTCTTCAAAACTATAAGTTTTATCCATAAAATTGAAGGTGGAACCAAAAATTCCTCTTAAAAATGACCTAAAGACGTGCTAAAATGCAGAAACGAACAAGCCTTTTCCGTAAATTTAGAAAAAAGAACAATGAAAACTTCGGTGCAAATAAAACATTCCAATTCAAGGAAGGAAATCAATTCCCAATCGGCATTCCGGAAGTTTATTCTGGAAGAAAACCATCCGTGTGTGATGGCGCAAAGCGTTTTCACACAAGACAATTTTAACTTGCACACGTATGAAAATCTCGGCTCCCGAAAAGCGGCAAAAGAAATTATCGAGGATCTCAAAAACTATCTTTCCAGCTACAATTTCAAATCAAAACAATTTTTCTCATTCCTTGCCACATTTCCAAACGAAAAAAAGTTGTCCGAAAAACAATTCGAAAGCCTGTTGTGGCAACAATTGCAATTTTTGCATGAACTCGATGAAAATCCGTGGGACAAAACGGTGAGTGACGACCCGCAAAATGATAATTTCAGTTTCAGCGTGGCCGGAAAAGCATTTTACATTGTGGGAATGCACCCGAACAGTTCGCGGAAAGCTCGTCAGAGCCCCTACCCGACACTTGTTTTCAACATGCACGGACAATTTGAAAAATTACGCGAGATGGGCGTTTATCACAAGGTTCGTGATAAAATCAGACAGCGGGACAAAGAATTACAAGGAAATATGAACCCCATGTTGAAAGATTTTGGTGATGAAACCGAAGCCAAACAATATAGCGGAAGAAAAGTCGGCAAAGATTGGAAATGTCCGTTTCACCACTGAAATATTCTGTAAAGCAAGGGTGCTGTCAGGCTGAAATTATTTCAGCATCTTTTACTTAAACCAATTCAGTGCGAAGCGGTCCGTGAAATACCATCGGTTATACGGAACTAACAATCTTACTTTTAAAAAATCCGTAAATTTGAACTGAACCAATTTTTTAAATTTTCAAATGTATCTCAGAGACAAGTATTTAAAAAACGATCGAACTTACATCTTTGATTTCATTCAAATGCATCCATTTGCGATTTTGGTTCTCAATGGGAACGAATTATTGGCCACCCACATTCCCATCCTCGCAGAAGGAACGGCTGAAAAGTTTAGACTTTACGGACATATTGCCCATAGCAATGAGCAATTTTCACATCTTCAGAACAACACCCAGGCTTTATTGATTTTTCAAGGACCGCAAGCCTATGTGTCGTCTTCTTGGTACCGCGAAAAAGAAATCAGCACGTGGGATTATTCTGCGGTTCATATAAATGTTGACTTGTTCGTGCAGTCCGCAAAAGAATTGGAGTTCTCTTTGAGAAAATTGGTTTCCCGATTCGAAAAGGAACAAAAATGCCCACTTTTTTACGATGATATTCCAAAAGAAATTCTGGAAGAAAATCTGCCGTTGATAAAAGGTTTTTGGTGCGAACCGACAAAAATTCAGGCGATTGCCAAATTTCATCAGGAATTTGAAAAGGAAGATATTGAATCGGTTATTGCCCATTTGACGGAACAGAAAGATCAACTCGCACACGAAGTTTCAAAAAACATACAAACAGAACATGGAAAAAATTATTGAAAAACAAACCGGAACCGCTTTCATCCTAAAAAAAGGACAACGCTTAAAAGTGATCGACCCGAAAGGGCAACAAGTAAGCGATATGGTTTTGTTTAGCGTGGACGATATTCGCGAAAAAATTTCTTCCGGAAAGACCATGGATTTTGAAGAAAGCATACTTATAACCAAAGGAAATTTTCTTTGGAGCAACCGAAGCCGAAAAATGATGGAAATTTTGGAAGACACTAATGGCCGCAACGATTTTCTGCTTGCCCCATGCAGTCCAGAAACTTTTCAAATAATGTACGACAATCACGATTACCACCCGAGTTGTTTTGAAAATCTGTATACAAATCTCGAAAAATTCGGCATTGAACCGGATGATATTCCCACGGCCTTCAATATTTTTATGAATGTACAATTTCAGGAAAATGGCAAATTAAGTGTCGATCCACCGCTGAGCAAAGCTGGCGATTTTGTGCTGTTTGAAGCCACGATGGATTTAATTGTCGGTCTCACCGCTTGTTCGGCAGAAGACAGCAACAACGGCAGTTTCAAACCAATTCATTACGAAATTTCCTAAATCGAAATTATTCCTTGGGATTCCGAAAAAGCAATATCCCAAACAAACTGGCAAAAATCACATAGGCGAGGGTTAAAAGCAGGAAGAACTGTGGCAATTCAGGTGCTGAAAACACGGCCTTAACCAGTGCCAAAGCAGCAATCAAGAAATGGGCAAAATTGGAAACGACTATCGGCCGGTTATAAATTCCGCCAATTCGGCTCTCTTTTGTCATCCAATTCAGCATGGCAAAACCAAAATAAAGCGCGCCCAAAATTTGCAAAATCAATTGGAGTTTTCGGTCTGACTGTAAATTCAGGAAACCCAAAATTTCATTGGGAAGAAAAGTCAGCATTATTCCGGAAATACCAAGAAACAGCGCACTGGCAAGCATGATTGGTTTTGTGGTCATTGGATTCAGGTTGAGGATCACAAGTATAGCAACTTTTTCCTATTCCGCCGAACCATATTCCAATTTTCCGCCAACAATTTTAGCCGGTGCAGTATATGGATGCTCGGTAGCCTTGTCCACCGCCATAATATGCAGCACTTCCCATCCTTCCGCTTTCAAATAATCGGAAACCATAGAACGATGGCAGCGCCACCAAACCGCCTCGGAACACATATAGGCCACGCGCGATTTGTGGGCGATTTCTTTCAATTCTTTAATTCCTTCTTTGAATTCCCCGGTTTCCATATAATCGGCATAACTTCGGAAGGAAGGATGTCGCCAAACCGTATTTTTGGAATCGGGATTGCCTTTTCTTCTCCCGCCCAACTTTTTCAGTAGTTTATAATCAATTTTTTCTTTGGGCAATTCTTCTTCCAAATTTTCCTTATTAAACTGCGGAAACTTTCGTGAACCCGGAAAACTGCGTACGTCCACCAGAGTTTCAATTTGAAAAGAATTGAGTAGTTCCAAAAACTCTTCCCAAGTACGGGTGGAATGACCAATAGTCCATATTTTGTTTTTGGTGCTATTTTTTTCCATATCATAAAGATACGCAAGCTTTGAATTTTTAAAGGTTAAGAAAAGAACAAAATAAGAATGCAGAAATGCCATGAAAAAAGGCCGTTAAAAAACGACCTTTTATAAAAATTTTCAAACCGGTTATTTTCCAGCTTGCCATGTATTGTTGGACGTGTTCACATCTGGAAGAATTTCTTGTGGGTCAAAAATAATTTCTTTGATTTTTTTGTCGGTTTTCAGAAAATGATCCCAAACATCGGCGCGCATCCAAATTTCCACGGGCATGTTCAACATTTCGGAAGTGCCGTCTTTATAATTGATTTTCAGAACAACCGGCATAGGAATTCCGGCATCGTTGGAAACCGTGATTACATAACCATTGTCTTGGGCCTTTACTTCATCAATGCCTATATCGATATTCTCATTACTGTAGAACCAGCCCCGCCAGAACCAAGAAAGTTCTTCTCCGGCAACATTTTCCATGTGGTTGAAAAAATCGGTAGGTTGCGGATGTTTGTAGGCCCAAGTTTCGATATACGAATTAAAGGCACGATCAAAACGTTCAGGGCCCAAAATATATTCGCGCAAAACAATAAGTCCCATGGCGGGTTTGTAATAGGCCGTGTAACCCAAATGTCTTAAATTCACAACTTCCGGCGAAGTGCTGATCGGCTCTCGATTGGGGGAAGTCATATAACCGATGAGGCGGTCCATAGCCAATCTGGAAGCGTATTCGCCGTTATTGAACGCCAAGGTGCTGTAATGGTTGATAAATGTGTTCAGGCCCTCATCCATCCACGGATATTTTCGCTCGTTGGAACCAACGATCATAGGAAACCAAATATGCCCGAATTCATGATCGGTCACGCCCCATAAACCTTGTCCTTTGGCACGCCATCCACAAAAAACAATGCCAGGATATTCCATTCCGCCTACATGTGAAGCCACATTGATCGCATTCGGATAGGGATATTCAAAATAAGTTTTGGAATAAAATTCAATGGCTGCCTTGGTGTATTCCGTCGAGCGTCCCCAAGCATCCTCACCTGCACTTTCTTTTGAATAAACCGACTGCGCGAGGCAATCTTTGCCACTTGGAAGATTTATTTTTGCCGCATCCCAGATAAAAGATTTAGAGGAAGCAAACGCCACATCGCGGGTATTTTCCATTTTGAAATGCCACGTAAGCGTACCACTCTTTGCAGGTCTGGAAGATTTTTTTCCAATTTCCTCCGGTTTCAAAATGAAGACGGTTTCATTGCTTTTTGAAGCTTGCTCCAAACGGTCCCTTTGTTTTTCGGTCAATACTTCTTCCGGATTCAGTAATTCTCCAGAACCCACTACAATATGATCGTATGGCGCGGTAATTTTGTAGTCGAAAGTGCCATATTCCAAATAAAACTCTCCCGCCCCAAGATAAGGAAGGGTGTTCCATCCATTTATATCATCAAAAACCGCAACTTTCGGGTACCATTGCGCCATCGAATAAACCGTGCCTTGTTTGCGATCAAGCCGGCCCATTCGATCCATTCCCATTTCGGGAATTTTAAATTTAAAATTCATTGAAATGGTCGCCACACCGCCGTTGCCCTCCAAAGGCTCGGCAAGCATAACCTGCATTCGGGTATCGCTGATGGTATGTGCGGTAGAAGTTTTGCCGTTTACATTGGCTTCCAAATTACTGATTTCATAGCCGCCATAAATATCGCCGCTATACCGATTTCCGCCGATTGGGGTGGTCATGGTACCTCGTGAAGTTTCGGTAAACCGATTTTGTTCCATTTGAAGCCAAATGAAATCGAGTGTTTCCGGACTATTGTTGGTATAAGTAATCGTAACTTTTCCGCTTAACGTATGATCCTCATCGTTCAATGTAGCTTCTATCTCATAGTCTGCATAGTTTTGCCAATATTCAGGCCCCGGTTTGCCGGAAGCAGTTCGGTAAGCATTTCCCCTCCGGTGCAGGAAATCTTTGAAAAAAGCCTGATTGTTTTCAAAAGTTGCGGGAAAAGCTTCTTCTGAATTCTGAGTTGTCTCTTTGTCTGTTTGCGCAAATGAGCTTTGTGCACAAAAAAAAGCAACGGTCAAAAACGCGAAAAGCGAAAGTGATAATCGTTTCATTATTTATGAATTAGGTTAATGGTTCGCTAATCTACAAAAAAAAGTAAATGACAACCCATCTTTTTGCGAAAAACACAATTTATGAAGAGTTGTTGTTCGTTCGTAACCGTTCTAAAAAAGCCAAGGTGCGCTTCACCCCTGCCTTTGCTATAGAGCATCCGTACTTTTAAGACGGGAAAAGTATTGAATTAGCATAGAATTATCGCGCCGCTCAGCTTAAAAAATAAAGCCAAAGGCACCAATTTCTTTTTAAATTTTGAATGCCAATTTAAAATCCTATTTCCTAACTTTGTGAAAAATAAAACGCAATAAAATGTTGAGCACCAAGAAAAAAGATGAATCGGAAGATGAAAAAAATACTTTGGATATCACGGGGTTTTTCACGAAACGTGACGCCAAAGAGGAAAAATCAGTAGAAAAAAACAATGCTTCGGAAAAACCGGAAAAGTCCAAAGCTTAACCATTCCATTTAAATTTTCTCCCTTCGAAATATCCAGCAAAGAATAGGAATTTCCGAAGCCCGGTTTTTATTCGATGTATCGAGAAAAAATTATTTCGGCTGCTTTTTAAAAGTTGATGGCCGGACAATTACATTCATACCTATCGCTTTCTCCGCCGAAATTATAGCCGAGGGTGATTTGGTGAAATCCTGAATTCGATAAAACAATCGAATTTGCCTGATAGGAATAGGTGTAAGCGAACATGAAGTTTTTGAAATTAATTCCCAGAAACGGGGTTAAGTACTGCAACTTTTGATTTGCCACCACACCGGAGCCTGAATCATACTCTGCACCATCCAAACTTCTTCTGTAGGAAAGACCGCCCCATATCATCCCAAAATCCACATCGTGATACACTTTTGCATTTAGATCAACATTCATTTCCCGGGTTTGTTCTTTCAAATGTGCCATTAAAGAAGGTTCAAAACTCCAGTCCGAAGCATTGGGAGCTATGACATACCCAAGAGAGCCCACATACTGACGTTGGTTGGTCAATTCGGCAGATTCTGGGGAGTTTTGAAAATAAATATCCCTTTTTTGAGGAATAACATTCTTCACCGTAAAATGAGCGAAAAATTCTTGATAGTAATAAGACATTCCAAAATCCACATTAAAATAGGCATCGCTTTGCACCCCACCCGAAATAATCGGGTCATTGGGATTTGAGCCACCGACAAGTCCGGTTTCATCCAGTTTCTCTTGTCCCACGCCAACATTCAAACCGAACGACAGCATATTGAGGTCCGACCAATTGCCACCAAGCGCTAAATGATAGGCGAAGGTCAAGTAAGCACCTTGCTGCGAAAAATTCCCATTGGCATCGTTAAAAATAATGGCACCAACACCGACCTTTTCCCCTATCCGACCGTTAATGCTGAGTGTTTGCAAACTTGGGGCGTCTTGAACATCAAACCACTGTTGCCGAGCGGTCAAACGGATTTTATTCGTGCTTGAAGCACCTGCCATCGATGGATGCAATAAATAAAGGTTATCTGTCAAATAATCCGAATAAACCGGTATTCCCCGTTCTTGTGCTTGGGACAAAAAGGGCAAAAACACTATCAGGACGAAATAAATTCTGTTCAATTTCATACGTTAAACTTATTTTTAGAGAGGTATGCAAGTACGTTCATTATTTGAACATACGGAAAACTTTTTTTAATCAATAACTATTTATAACTGTTAATTTACCTTTTCAACGTAAAACTCGCTTTGAACGTTCTTGGGGTTCCGTCCAAGGGTTCGATATATTCCACGAGGAACCAGTAATCATCGGACGGCATCGGCCTTCCGTTGTAGGTGCCGTCCCAATTTGGGCCCGTGGGGCTCAATTGCTTCAACAATTTCCCATAGCGGTCAAAGATATAAATTTTTGCGCCCGGCTGGTTGCCGATACCCAAAATGTTCCAGGTGTCGTTGTAACCGTCGCCGTTCGGGGTGAAGAAGGTTTGGTAATCGATGATGGAAACATCCACCGCCGTGGTGCCGCAA
>DASSWN010000017.1:0-6302 GCA_035704905.1 Flavobacteriaceae bacterium | reverse complement strand
ATCGACATTAATATCCATCCGACAAAAACCGAAATAAAATTTGATGACGAACATTCGTTGTACGCCATTTTGCGGAGTTCCGTGAAGCACAGTTTGGGACAATTTAGCGTGGCACCAGTTTTGGATTTTGAACGTGACCCGACATTGGATACGCCCTATACCTTCAAAAATAAACCGACACAATCGCCAAGCATACAGGTAGACCGGGATTTCAATCCGTTCAAGAATGATTTTTCCAATGAAGAAAATTCCAGAAAACCGCATTTTCAAAAACAAAATTCTTCCGGATGGGAAAATTTGTACGTTGGATTAAACGGAAATTCCTTCGAAAATTTTCATTCTATTGAAGTGGAAAGTGAAGTGGTAACCGGGAATTTATTCGATGCAAGTGAACATGAAATTTCCAATAACTGTTTTCAACTTCAAAAAAAATATATTGTCAGCAGTTTGAAAAATGGCATGTTGGTTATTGATCAATATCGCGCCCATTTTCGAATTTTGTATGAAGAATTCCTGAAAAGCATCACGGTTTCTGCTGCCGTGAGCCAGCAACTTTTATTTCCCTTGACAATGGAATTCGATAAACAAGAAACCCGATTGTTGTTGCAACTCAAAGAGTCATTGGAGCAAACGGGTTTTGTTTTTGCGGAAGTTTCCGAAGAAACGATACAGATTTCGGGGATTCCGACCTCTATTTCAGAAAGCGAAGTCCCGAGAATACTGGAAAAATTAATTGCCGATTTTCATCAAGAAATTCCTAAAAGCGGTTTTGAGCAAACCGATTTATTGGCAAAATCACTGGCAAAAAACATGGCCGTAAAAGCGGGTACCAGTCTCGCTCCAGCTGAGCAAGTGGGCATCGTAAACAGTTTGTTCGCCTGCACCGAAGCCAGTACCGACCCCAACAACAAATCTACTTTTATCACCATCACCGAGGAAGACCTCGCAAAAAAATTCATCTAAATGGGAAGGATCACAGAAACCGTTAAAGCCCTTATTATCATTAATATTATTTTCTTTGTGGGCGCCTATTTGCTTGGTGATCGCGCAACTGCCCTCTTTGCACTATGGTTTCCACAAAATCCAAATTTTCATATTTGGGAATTAATTACCCATATGTTCATGCATGGTGGATTGATGCATATTTTGTTCAATATGTTCATGTTGTATATGTTTGGAAGCATCTTGGAAAATTATTTGGGGCAAAAACGCTTTTTGTTTCTCTATTTCTCTTCCGGTTTGGGTGCCGCCGGACTTCAAATTTTGTTTAGTTATTTTGGATTTCATTCGGCTTTTGAGGCTTTTGTGGAAGCAGGGATGACTCCTGACCAGATTTATGATATGCTGGCTCAAGGAAGTATTCAGTATGGATCTGGAATAGATAAAGAAACGGCGACGCAATTATTGAATACATATTGGACTCCCATGGTCGGGGCGTCCGGTGCAATTTTTGGGGTTCTCATGGCGTTTGCCATCGTATATCCAAATATTCCGTTATATATTATGTTCATTCCCGTTCCCATTAAAGCCAAATATTTAATCGGTGGGTATTTCTTGCTGAATGTTTTTTCCGCCGTCACCGGAATTTCAATTTTGGGCCCTGCAAATACCGCGCATTGGGCGCATATTGGCGGTGCGATTATCGGATTCATCACGATGTGGATGTGGAAACGGGACCAGTTTAATCAAAATCGTTGGAATTGATGCAAACTTGGCAGCAAAAATTGCGTTACAAATACGAAACGGCCACGATGTTGGAAAAACTCATCGGTATCAACGTGGTATTGTTTGTCGTTATTTTTCTGTTGAAAACCATTGCATTCTTGTTTCAGTTTCCCTCGGACTTTATGCTGGAATGGTTGGTTTTCCCAAAAGATTTGTCCGAATATATTTATAAACCGTGGACGATTATTACCTACGCGTTCTTGCATGCCGGAATTTGGCATATTCTTTCCAATATGCTTATTCTCTATTTTTCAGGCATTTATTTCCTTACTTATTTTTCCCCGAAACGTTTGTTGAATTACTATTTTTTGGGGGCAATCGCCGGTGCCTTGGTTTATATGATCAGCTATAATTTATTTCCGGTTTTCGGTGGAAGTGGAAATTCATATTTGATTGGTGCTTCGGCGGCTGTTATGGCTATTTTGGTGGGAATTTCCACCCATATCCCAAATATGCGCGTTCGATTGATGTTCTTGGGAAGTTTGAAGTTTTGGTGGATCGCCGCGTTTTTGGTGGTTTTGGATGCGATTCAAATTCCTTTTGGAAATCCGGGCGGACATTTGGCACATTTGGGCGGTGCATTTTTGGGCTATGTTTATACCGTTCAACTTAAGAAAGGAAACGATATTGGGAAATGGATGGAATATGCGATCGATTGGCTTTCTAGGCTTTTTTCAAAAGAAAAAAAGAGTCCGTTGAAAACCGTTCATCGAAAGAAGAAAAAAAAATCCCAGAAATCTGCCGTGCGGCGCGCTTCCAATCACCAAGAGAAAATCGATACCATTTTAGACAAAATTGGAAGCAGTGGCTACGATAGTTTGACCAAAGAAGAAAAGGATTTTTTGTTCCACGCGGGAAAGGATAATTAAAACTATGAAAAGGCTTTCTTTTTTCGATAAACTTATTTTTTTTATCAACTCCGTTGTTTCCCTTGCCTTGTTGTTGGCCTATATTTTACCCTTCATTCCACCGAAAACATTTCCTTTTTTATCACTTTTGAGTCTTGGAATGCCTTTTTTAATCGTCGCCAACTTGCTGTTTTTATTTTATTGGGCGATTCGCTTGAAACGCCAGGTTTTATTGCCGCTGATTGTGCTTCTCATTGGATTGCACCATGTTTTTTCGCTTTTTAATTATTCCACCGAACAAAAAAATTCGAAAGATGGAGTTTCCATTATGAGCTACAATGTGCGTTCATTCAATCGCTATCAATGGATCAAAGACGATCAAATTCCGCAAAAAATCAAATCATTTATAAGAAAGGAAAATCCACAGATTTTGTGCATTCAAGATTTCTATAAAACCGATTCCATTAAAATGGATTTTCCATACGGTTATGTGGAGGTAAAAGGAAAGAAATCGACTTTTGGCCATGCGATTTTTTCAAAATATCCTATTATTGAAAAGGGATCTTTGAATTTTCCAAACACTAACAATAATGCCATATTCGTTGATATTGTGATGAAGGAAGACACCATTCGTGTGTTCAACGTTCATTTTGAATCCCTGAAAATTATTCCGGAAGAGATTTTGGGCGAAGAAGTAAGCGACCAATTGATCGATCGGGTGGGAAAGGCTTTTGTAATGCAACAAGAACAGGTCAAATTAGTATTGGATGCTGTTAAAAAAAGCCCACACAAAGTGGTAATTTGCGCCGACATGAACAATTCGGCATTTTCCTATATCTATCGACAAATTGAGGAAAACGGTTTCAAAGATGCGTTTAAAGAGGCGGGGGATGGATTTGGAAAAACCTTCGATTTCGATTTTATCCCTCTACGGATCGATGTGATTTTTGTGAAGGAAGAGATGACCGTTACCGATTTTCAAAACTATCAGGTAAAACTCTCGGATCATTATCCGATTATGGCGCGAGTGAAATTTTAAAATATAGTTCTATTTTATTTCCTGTCGCATTCAAATTCCTAATCGAAAAATTACGCCTAATTTTTGGATTGTAATCGAAAAATTAGGCGTAATTTTTAGAATACGATCTAAAAATTCATTATCTTTCCTTTTTAAAAAATATTCAATAATGATCCGGCGATCTATTCATCAAAGCATTACAGCCTCTTGTTTTAAAAAAAAAGTGATTGTGCTTATTGGTGCAAGGCAAGTCGGCAAAACTACTTTATTAAAAGAAATAGTTAAAGAAATCAATATGCCATTTATATGGTTGAACGCAGATGAAGCTGATATTTTAAATGAATTCAGCAGTGCTGTGACCAGCACCCAATTATTACAATTAATTGGTAATAAGAACAAATTGGCAATTATTGATGAGGCTCAGCAAATACCTGATATAGGTAAAAAATTGAAACTTATTTATGATACGAACCCTGAAATACAAATTATTGCCACCGGTTCATCGGCTTTTGATCTGCAAAACAAAATGCAAGAACCTTTAACAGGAAGAAAAAAGACGTTTCATCTTTATCCGCTGAGTTATACTGAAATCGAGAATCATTCATCACCGCGTGAGGCTAAAAGATTATTAGATACTCGGCTTATCTATGGTTTTTATCCGGATGTGGTCAACCACCCTGGTGAAGAAAGGGAACTATTGATGGAAATTGCGAAGAGTTACCTTTATAAAGATATTCTACAACTGGAAAGTGTACGAAAACCTAAACATATTGAAAAATTGTTAAAGGCATTGGCGTTTCAAGTGGGCGGAGAAGTTAGCTACCACGAACTGGCTCAAACTATTGGCAATATAGATACTGCCACGGTCGAAAAATATTTAGATCTATTGGAAAAAACTTTTGTGATATTCAAACTGCCTGCTTTTCATCGCAATATGAGAAACGAAATCAAAAAAAGCAAAAAATATTATTTTTATGATAATGGTATCCGAAATGTGCTTACCAACAATTTTTCACCGTTGGAAATGCGGATGGATAAAGGCGCAATCTGGGAAAATTTTTTAATTTCCGAACGTCTTAAAGTCAATGAATACAACAACAGATTTGTTAACACCTATTTTTGGCGAACTCACGACAAGGCAGAAATTGATTACATAGAAGAAGAAGGAGGCAAATTGAACGCTTTTGAAATGAAGTGGAAAAAGGAAAAGGTGAAATTCCCAAATTCCTTTTTAGAAAATTATCCCGATGGCAAAACCGAAATTGTCAATCGCGAAAACTTCGAAAGCTTCGTCCATTAGTTAAATCACAAATAATCCGTGGCCTGTGGCCCTTCGTTGAAAAGCAAATCTAAAATGGACAGGTTTTTTAGAAAGCCATGTTTGTCTGCAAAAACCTGTTGGTAGCGTTTTTGGTCTCTTGCATTCTGGCGCTTGGCGATAATCAGCTTGCGCAAATCAATGCAATTCTCGGGATTTTCGCTGAATTTTTCGGTTTTTGAATAGTTGAAATCTAAAGAAAGCAAAGAAGAAATCACTTCGAGACAACGATAATTGAAGTCCAACAAATAGGTGACCGGTTTTTCATACAAGGAAACCAAATCATCTTCGTAATATTCAAAAAAAGGTGAAGTTCTGTATGCGGTTTGCAAGGATCGCCAATGATCGCGCTGCCAATGAAACGAGTTTTCTATTTGAACGTCTTTGTACTTGCGGTGATCGGAATTTCCAACTTTCTTGGAATTATGCTTGACTGGGATATTCAACAATAATTTCCCATTGGCCCCATAAACGTATTGCCGGTTTCGGTAGGTTTGCTTTTGGTAATTGTCCTCGTTCTCGAAGAGCACTTCTTCCGCATGAGCCATCGCGCTGAACTGATCGATTGGACCGAAATACGCCGGATGTATTAGAATTTTGGTCATTGGCAATCATTTGTTCCAATTCTCGATTTCCAGTTCTTCTATTTTTTGGAAGTGTCGGGTATTATTTGTGACAAGTTTAAAACCATTAACAATAGCAAATCCCAGCAATAAGAATGTCAATGTCGTCTATTGCTTGGCCTTTTTTTCTTTGTATAGAATATATCTCTGCGGACTTTTTGATGGAATATTTGGTTGTATTAATTATGGAAAGAGAATCGCCAAAATTATTGGAAATTTCAATTTGCTTTGTTGCGTTCTTGAAAGTTAATCCGCTCAATATCTCATAATAAGTAATGATGCTTATATTTATTGTTTCGTAATAAGTAAGATATTCTTGGAAACGAGCAGAAATACCATCGTTCCCCCTTAAGTAATAGGAAAGAATATCCGTGTCTATTAAAGTAGGTTTCAAAAAAATCGGGTTCTATTGCTTTTTCTTCGACTTTCCAAATCAACGATTTCTTCAAAAACTTCGTCGTTCATGGCTTTCCAACTTCCTGCAAAAGAAAGGATTTTTTCCTTGTTCGTTCCTATTTCTAAAGATTCCAAAAAAATCGATACACGACCCAATTTATCCTCGGGAAGATTATCTATTTTTCTTTTGAGCCGTTCTTTTATTTTTTGAATAGTTATCATAAATCAATTCATTGGAAGTTACAAGGTACAAATTTTTCAAATAAAAAAACATCTTATTTTTCCTTTCTCTTCCTAAAATAGCTAAATGCAATCCAAATGACAACAATGATCAAGAAATAATAAAAATAGGAAACAGGCTTTCCCTCGCCATG
>DASSWN010000088.1:0-8167 GCA_035704905.1 Flavobacteriaceae bacterium | reverse complement strand
AAGCCGAAAATCCCGATTTCGAATTCTATTACGGAAATGAAAAAATAACCGATGTGGAATTTTGAATTTATTCCGTTTTCCTGAATTTTTTGGTGTCCTCAAAAACATGTTCCAATATCTTTCGATCTGCATCCGTTAATTCGATTCCACGTCGGTTCATAACAATTTCGGCAACTTCAAAAGCTTTCGTTGTTTTGTACGTCATCATTCCCCCACTTCCGCCCCAACTAAAACTGGGAACAAAATTTCGTGGAAATCCGGCTCCAAAAATATTGGCGCTCACACCCACAACCGTTCCTGTGTTGAACATAGTGTTGATACCACATTTGGAATGGTCGCCCATCATCAATCCGCAGAATTGCAAGCCGGTATTGGCAAAACGACCGGTTTCATAATCCCATAACTTGACCTCGGCATAATTATTTTTAAGGTTGGAATTGTTGGTGTCCGCCCCTAAATTGCCCCATTCACCAAGCACAGAATTCCCTAAAAAACCGTCATGACCTTTGTTGGAATAACCAAAAATCACGGAATTGTTCACTTCACCACCAACTTTGCTGTGCGGGCCGATAGTGGTTCCGCCATAAATTTTTGTTTGCATTTTTAACGTTGAATGATCGCAAAGCGCGAAAGGGCCACGAACGGTGCTGCCTTCCATGATTTCGGCGTTTTTTCCGATATAAATCGGGCCTTCGCTGGCGTTCAACGAAGCAAAATTCACGCTTGCTCCTTCTTCCACAAAAATATTTTCCTTGTTGACGCAAAAAACAGAAGGCGGAATTTCAGCGGATTTTCGTCCTTTTGTCAATAAATTGAAATCGGCTTGGATAGCTTCGGCATTTTTGGAAAAAATATCCCAAGTATGCTTTATGGTAATGGTTTTTTCTTGAAATTGAAATTTTTCGAAAATATCAAAATCCGCTTCCTCTTTCGCTATTGAAAAATAGGCCACCGGTGTTTCCCCATCGAAAATCGCCTGATTTTCCTGCAGGTTTTTGATTTCTTCCACCAATTTTTCCGAGGGAAGATAAGAAGCGTTGATGCAAATATTTTCTTCCATTTGCTGAAAAGGCCATTTTTCTTCCAAATAAACTTCGGTTTGAACAGAAGTTTTTTCACCGAGAAAATGATTCCACTTTTCCCGAATCGTCAAAATTCCGACCCGCAATTCGGCTACGGGCCGTGTGAAAGTAAAAGGCAACAAATGATTTCGGGCTGGGCCGTCGAAGAGGATGTAGTTCATTGTTTGTTTTTGAAGCGTATTTTTTGACGATTTTTCACAAATTCCTTTTTGGGTCTTGGCGGGTGTCAAATACACGAACTATATATATTGTTGTTGTACCAATTCGATAGGTAACTTTAATATGATTATCCAGCATTTTACGATACTCATGTTTTAGGTGGGAAAAATTTTCATCTACCGGATCTTTCCTAAAAATGGGTTTTTTTAATCTATCCATTCGCGCAACGAGCTTGTCGATAATTTCTATTGCCCTGACCCTTCCATAAAGTTCCGAATAAAAGGATTCAATTTTATTCAAATCTCTGGAGGCCCTCGTGGTCGCTATTACGGGTTTGTCTATTTCCTCCAATCCTTGATTATTTCTTTCAACTCCTCCATACTATGAACCCTTCCTTCACGAATGTCTTCTTCGCCCTCTTCAATCATCCGGTCCATTTCCATTTGATGAAGTTGGGCCTTCACAATTTCGTATATGCGCTGTATAAAATCATCATTTCCGATGTCTATGTACTTGTGCAATTCTTGTTTGATTTCCGTGGTGCTCATAGCGAATTGTTTTTTGTAAAGATAAACAAATTTTCTTCCTCAAAAATCAATCGCCGCAATTCCTACGGCGTGTATCAAGAATAGAAATAATTTTCCAATCTCCTTCAAATTTAAAAAGTTGAAAAGAATTCACACCACAGTGGCTCAATTTTCCGTTCAAAAAAAAGGAATAAGGCGTCCATACATGTGCCAAGGAATCATCTATTTTGGTTTCATAGGAATCGATTTTTTCTTGGAAAACCACTGTTTTGGGAATAGTTGCCATTGACTTTAAAAAGTCATCGAAACTTTCCGAAGAAATTTGGGCCGTTCCCATTTTATCTTTTCCAATCGATTGTAAAGAAATTTCCCCATAGGTCAAAGATCGCATGGCTGTGGTGTCTTGATCATGAAAAGCTTCAAAAAATAATTTTACTGAATTTTCGGGAGAGACCTCGTTATTTTGTGCTTGCACGAAAATAGGAAAAGCAATCATCAACAACGGAAGAATCACATGTTTTTTCATTGGCTGGAATTTGTGATAGGTTGCTAATTTAGTACTTTTACACCAACTTTAAACTTCAAATTATGTCCACCGCAAAAAAAGAATACAAACGGGTCACCACAAAATCATTGGTTGATATGAAAAGCCGGGGCGAAAAAATCTCGATGTTGACAGCTTATGATTATTCCATGGCAAAAATCGTGGATTCAGCGGGAATAGACGTGATTTTGGTAGGCGATTCCGCATCGAACGTGATGGCGGGCCACGAAACTACTTTACCTATTACTTTGGATCAAATGATTTACCATGCTTCGTCTGTCGTTCGTGCCATCGACCGATCGTTGGTTGTGGTCGATTTGCCTTTTGGAAGCTACCAAAGCGATCCGAAAGAAGCATTGCGTTCTGCGATACGAATTATGAAAGAAAGCGGCGGGCATGCAGTGAAATTGGAAGGTGGCAAAGAAGTAAAGGAATCCATCAAGCGCATTCTGAATGCCGGAATTCCTGTAATGGGACATTTGGGATTGACCCCACAATCTATTTATAAATTTGGAACGTATACCGTTCGCGCCAAAGAAGATGCGGAAGCCGAAAAACTAAAAAGCGATGCCTTGTTATTGGAAAGAATCGGTTGTTTTGCCATAGTTTTGGAAAAAGTGCCGGCGAAATTGGCTAAGGAAGTTGCCGAAAGTATTTCCATTCCCGTGATTGGCATTGGCGCCGGCCGCGGTGTTGACGGACAAGTATTGGTAATCCACGATATGTTGGGAATGACCCACGAGTTCAATCCGCGGTTTTTGAGACGCTATTTGGATTTGTATTCGGAAATGACAAAAGCCTTCAAACAATACAAGGATGATGTGAAATCGAACGATTTTCCGAATGAAAGTGAGCAGTATTGAATGAAATATGCCAAAAAACCTTTCCAATAAAAACAACCTCCAAGTTCTTTACGAAGACAACCATCTGATCGTGGTCAACAAACGGGCGGGCGATATAGTGCAAGGCGACAAAACCGGCGATATGCCCCTGAGCGAAGTCGTCAAAATTTATTTAAAAGAAAAATATAACAAGCCCGGGAATGTGTATTTGGGTGTTGTGCATCGTTTGGATCGACCCACGAGCGGAATTGTGCTGTTCGCAAAAACTTCAAAAGCTTTGCCGCGTTTGAACAAATTATTTGCTGAAAAGAAAACCGGGAAAACTTACTGGGCGGTAGTGAAAACGCCTCCTCCAAATGAATCGGGAAGTTTGGTCCATTTCCTAAAACGCAATCCAAAACAAAACAAATCGTACGCACATATCAAAGAAGTGCCTGAAAGCAAAAAAGCGGTTTTACATTACCGAACCATTAAAAAACTCGACAATTACACCGTTTTGGAAATCAACTTGGAGACCGGTCGACATCATCAAATCCGGGCACAAATGGCGGCAATTGGCTGCCCCATCAAGGGCGATCTGAAATATGGTTTCGACCGCAGCAACGCTGATGGTGGCATTCATTTGCATGCACGAAAATTAAGCTTAATTCATCCGGTGAAGAACGAACCCATCAGTTTTGTTGCGCCCCCGCCGAAGGATGCGATTTGGGATTTGCTTGATTTGAAAATTTGAAAAATCTTTGATTTCAAAAAAAACCATCTCTAGTCGTAAGTTGTAAGTCGTAAGCCATAAAAAAAATGCACAACACAAACCTACTCATCACTCACCACTCACCTCTCCTAACTCATAACCTGCTCCGCACTTTCCACCGAAGCCAAATAACGCTCGGCATCTAAGGCTGCCATACACCCGGTTCCGGCTGCGGTGACGGCTTGGCGATATTCTTTGTCCTGCACATCGCCGGCAGCAAAAACCCCCGGAACATTGGTTTTGGTGGTTTTTCCTTTGGTAATTAGGTACCCGGCTTCATCCATATCCAACAATCCTTTAAAAATTTCGGTATTTGGTTTATGACCAATTGCAATGAACAAACCAGTAATGTCAATTGTTTCTTTTTCACCCGTTTTATTGTTGATCATGCGCAATCCTTCGACAACTTGTTCTCCCAAAACCTCGTCGATTTCGGTATTGAAAAGGACTTCCAAATTTTTCGTTTTTTCAACCCGATGTTGCATGGCTTTGGATGCGCGCATTTCATCGCGACGTACCAACATGGTCACTTTCTTACAAATATTCGATAAATAAGTTGCCTCTTCTGCTGCGGTATCTCCCCCGCCAACAATGGCCACTTCTTGGTTTTTATAGAAAAACCCGTCACAAACCGCACATGCCGAAACACCTCCGCCGCGCAATCGTTGTTCGCTGGGAAGCCCCAAATATTTTGCCGTCGCGCCCGTAGAAATTATTACGGTTTCCGCTTCCACCCAAGTCGAATTATCGATACAAGCCCTGTGAATACTTCCGGCTTCTTTTCCAAATTGCACTTCGGTTACCATTCCAATTCGCACTTGCGTTCCAAAACGTTCGGCTTGTTGTTGCAACTCCACCATCATCGCCGGGCCATCAATTCCGTTCGGATAACCGGGAAAATTGTCCACTTCTGTGGTGGTCGTCAATTGGCCACCAGGCTCCATTCCTGTATAAAGAACCGGTTTCAAATCGGCGCGGGCAGCGTAAATGGCTGCGGAATAACCGGCGGGACCCGAACCGATGATAAGGCATTTAATACGTTCTATTTGTTCTGACATAATTAAATTAGTTTAAAACACAAAAATAAGAACTTTTGACCAGAACCTCGGCTTGTGAATATCATCTCTTGCAATGATTGTATTGCGCTAAACAATACCATATTATTTATTTAACTTTGGCGAGAAAAATTATTGAGCATGGAAAATCAGGAATTGATCGAGAAAATAAGGGAAAAATATCGAAATCTGGGTGAAAATCCGGAAACCTATTTGAAGGGGTTGCTGCAAGCAAAACCAATCACATATTGGGATTATATTCAAGTGGATACATTATTGACCCTACAAAAACCCAGAACGAATTTCAAGGATGAAGAAATTTTCATCATGTACCACCAAGTGGTTGAACTTACTTTGAAATTGATGATCCACGAAGTGAAACAATTGACTGGGGAAAATGACCCTTCCGAAGCTATTTTTATTGATAAACTTACCCGTATGTTGCGTTATACCGACATGCTTATTACTTCTTTCGATGTGATGAAAGATGGAATGGATTATGACGATTACAACACGTTTCGATCTAGTTTGACCCCGGCAAGCGGATTTCAAAGCGCACAATTTCGGTTTTTGGAAATTTATTGTACGCCATTGCAGAATTTAATCAATTCAAAAGGAAAAGACCGACTTCCAGAAAACCCTGGCATCGAAGATTATTTTGATCATATTTATTGGAAAGATGCGGGGCATGATCGAAAAATTGATACGAAAACCTTGACCCTACGCCTTTTTGAAGAAAAATATTTGTCCGATTTTATTGGCTTGGCGAAAAAAATGCAGGGCAAAACCTTGATGGACAAGTTTGAAAAAATTGGAAACCCTTCAGAAGAATTGATTCAACAAGTGAAAAAATTCGATCATTTTTTCAATGTGGTTTGGCCACTGGTTCATTTGAACACTGCCCAACACTATTTGGACAAAAAAGGAGTTACCCAGGCGGCGACCGGCGGTTCTGAATGGAAAAAATATTTGCATCCGAAATATCAGCAACGAAAATTTTTTCCAAACGTTTGGTCTGAAGAAGAAATTGCCAATTGGGGAAGTCTTAGTGAGCAGTAAGCAGTGGCAGTTGGCAGTAAGTAATGTTCAGTGTTCGATGTCTGGTCTTTTCCAAACTTTTGTTCTTCTTTTTATGCAATATCATTGGCATATCAAAGTTTATACATTTAAGAAATAATTCACATTCATTAAAAAATTGTCCTTGAGAAACAAGATAATCGTCTTGCTGCTATTGGTTTTCGGTTTGGCTTCGGGTCAAAGTGTACGAAAATATTCAAATGAATTTCTGAACATTGGGGTTGGCGCAAATGCTTTTGGAATGGCAAACGCTGTTGTGGCCACGACCTCCGATGTGAATTCGGGATATTGGAACCCAGCCGGATTGACGCATTTAAAAGACAACCAACTCGGTTTGATGCATGCAAGTTATTTCGCCAATATTGCCAATTACGATTATATTGGTGGCGCGATGCCGTTGGACAAAAAAAGCGTCATTGGTTTTAGCATTATCCGGTTTGGGGTCGATGACATTTTAAACACCACGCAATTAATCGACGATCAAGGAAACATCGACTACAGCAGGATCAGCAAGTTTTCAACCGCCGATTATGCGTTCACCCTTTCTTATGCGAGAAGGTTGCCATTGGACGGTTTCAGCTATGGCGTAAATGCCAAAGTTATTCGCCGGATTATTGGGGATTTTGCACATTCTTGGGGATTTGGATTCGATCTCGGCGTTCAGTTTGAATATAAAAATTGGCATTTTGGCGCTATGGCGCGCGACATCACCACTTCTTTCAATACATGGAGCCTCGATAAAGAAAAATACGCCCAAATTCAACAAGCTGTGGAAGGACAAAACCAAGAACTGCCCGAAACCACGGAAATAACTTTGCCAAAATTGCAGATGGGAATGGCGCGGAATTTTATGATCCACCGAAATTTCAACCTAAAAACCGAATTGGATCTGAATATGCGTTTTGCCGAAACCAATGATATTATTTCCACTTCGTCGCTCAGTATTTCCCCGGCTTTCGGATTTGAACTGGGATATATAAATATGATTTATTTGCGGGGCGGAATGGGGAATTTTCAAAATGTGACCCAACTTGATGGCAGCGTAAATGTTGGTTTTCAACCTGGGTTTGGAGTTGGGTTCAAATACCGCGGAATTCAAGTGGATTATGCTTTCACCGATATTGGTGACCAAAGTGTGGCCTTGTATTCCAATGTTTTTTCATTGAGTTTGGACTGGAGTATTTTTCGATAAAAACCCGATGAAGCCTAAAATACACCTTTTAATTTTCAACCCCGATAGGTCACGAAATTTCGTGGGGTTTCATAAAGTTTTATTTCCAAAGCGAATTTTTCATCGATCTTTTTGCGCAATTTTTTCCAAATAACCAGAGAAATATTCTCGGCCGTTGGATTCAATTCGGCAAATTCCGGCACTTCCAAGTTCAAGTTTTTATGGTCGAAAACATCCTCAATCTCTGATTTGATAAGCTTCTTGAGAAAATCGAGGCTGATCACAAACCCGGTTTCCGGATCAATTTCCCCGGTTACAGAAACCACCAATTCATAATTATGCCCGTGATAATTGGGATTGCTGCATTTTCCGAAAATCCGCTGGTTTTCTTCATCGCTCCATTCTTTTCGAAATAAACGATGCGCCGCGTTGAAATGCGCTCTTCGGCTGACGGTTACCATGTTCAAGGTCTAAGGTTTAAGGTTCAAGGTTTAAGGTTCAAGGTTTAAGCGGATTTATTACTTTTGGTACTCACAAAACCCTCGCAAAATGGACTACATCACCGACATCAGTAAACTGGACCAGTCAAAGCGGTACACCTATGCCGACTATCTTACATGGCGCGTAAAGGAAAGGATTGAGCTGATCATGGGAAAGATATTCCGGATGTCGCCGGCGCCATCTTCGGAGCATCAGCAGATTGTTTCGGCCCTTCACAGCAATATTTATCAATATTTGAAAAACAAAAGTTGCCGCGTTTTTCCGGCGCCGTTTGATGTTGTCCTTCCGTCGTCTTCAGGGAAGCAGGACAATGTCGTCCAGCCGGACATCTCTGTGATCTGCGACCTGTCTAAGATCACTGAGAAAGGGTGCACGGGCGCGCCCGACCTGGTTGTCGAGGTGGTCTCGAAGACGTCGGTTAAGAAAGACCTTCATGAGAAGTATGCACTTTATGAGCA
>DASSWN010000012.1:0-13118 GCA_035704905.1 Flavobacteriaceae bacterium | reverse complement strand
TTCTTCACCGTTCGCTTTTTTCACCACTACTTCAATATTTCCGTTGCTTTTCACCGCCTCCCGAAGATTGGAAAATGAAATCAAGTCGCCTTGTTCTATTTTTTCATAATTGGTTATATCTATAAATTCCAATGGCAAAATCCCAAAATTGACCAAATTTTGCCAAGCAATTCGTGCATAGGAGTTTGCAATTACCGCAACTTGTCCTAGGTATTTCGGGGCAATCGCCGCGTGTTCCCTACTCGATCCTTGGGCATAATTGTCGCGCGCCACTACAATGTGCCCACCAAAATTGTTTTTGCTTTCCATAGCCCGGTCGTAGAAAGTATCGTCGATCACAATGTATGCGTATTTGCTGATAGCTGGTAAATTGCTTCGGAAAGGCAAGACTTCCGCTCCGGCTTTCAAGATTTCATCCGTTGAAATATTATCGCCCATTTTCAACAATACCGGTACTTCATACGCATTTTGTAAAGGGCCGATTTCTGGTAATGATTTAATATTAGGTCCTTTTTTAAGTGGAATTTCCATGCCATTTTTTGGAGGCGGCACCAACATATCGGTGTTAATGATTTCCAATTCGGGTTGAACAAATTTTGGATAATCCATGCTGTACAATGACTGCAAATCACGTGGATCGGTGATTTTTCCGGTCAGTGCGGAAGCTGCAGCGGTTTCCGGACTGCAAAGGTAAACTTGGTCATCTTTGGTTCCCGAGCGACTTGGAAAATTACGTGGAACCGTGCGCAAACTAATAGTGTCTGTTGCGGGAGCTTGTCCCATTCCAATGCAGCCCATACAACCACTTTGATGGAAGCGCGCGCCTGCTGTTATTAAATTTCCAAACGCGCCATTATCCACCATATTTTGAATAATTTGGCGGGAAGTTGGATTAATGTCGAATGATACATCTTGACTGATGGATTTGCCACGAACAATGGCACCGGCAACCCAAAAATCACGCAAACCGGGATTTGCGGAAGAGCCGATTACCACTTGGCTTATGGGCCGTCCTTCCACTTCCCTAACCGGAACCACGTTTCCGGGACTGGTGGGCAATGCAATTAAGGGGACCAAATCATCCAGAACAATGGTTTCTTCCGAATCATAGGTGCAGTTTTCATCAGCCAAGATTTCAACCCAGTCCTCTTCCCTGCCCTGTGCCCTTAAAAAAATTTTGGTTTCTTCATCACTGGGGAAAACGGTGGTTGTTGCACCAAGTTCTGCACCCATGTTTGCAATTACATGTCGATCCATTGCACTTAAATATTTCAGGCCATCGCCATAATATTCGATAATTTTTCCGACGCCACCTTTTACATCATATCTTCGCAGCATTTCCAGAATAACATCTTTTGCACTGACCCAATCGGGCATTTTCCCTGTGAGTTTCACACCCATAATTTCGGGCATTTTCACGAAATAAGGTTGTCCGGCAATCGCTGAAGCCACATCCAAACCACCGGTCCCAATTGCCAACATTCCCAGTGAACCGGCTGCGCAAGTATGGCTGTCGGAACCGACCAGGGTTTTTCCGGGTTTTCCAAAACGTTCCATGTGTAACGGATGGCTAACCCCGTTTCCAGGCCGGCTAAACCACAGACCGAAACGTTGCGCCGCAGAATGTAGAAAAATATGGTCATCTGCATTTTTAAAATCCGTTTGCAATAAATTATGATCGACATATTGCACCGCAACCTCGGTTTTGGCTTTGTCCAATTTCATGGCTTCCAGTTCCAACTGAACCAAAGTGCCCGTTGCATCTTGCAACAGAGCTTGATCTATTTTTATCCCAATTTCCTTTCCCGGAAGCATTTCACCGATCAATAAATGCGTTTTTATAAGTTTTTGGGCAACATTTTGTGCAGACATATCTTTCCATTTTAAGTGCGCGTTCAAATTAATTAATATGTTTTGAAAAACAGGATTCTTAACATCAATTTAGCGTTTATAATCTGCAATTTGTTGTTATTTCCGCCATTTTTAGAAAAACTCAAGGCACTTTATTTCTATATTTGCAAAAAAAAATTATGTGGGTCTGGGTTCTTTTTATTGCTTTTATTATACTTTGCCTCGCGCTCGATTTGGGCGTTTTCAATAAAGAAGATCATGTTATAAAAACCAAAGAAGCAGCAAAATGGACCAGCGTTTGGGTTGGTTTGGCCTTATTGTTCGCGGGCGTGGTTTGGTGGCTGTTCGATTCGGGGGAAGTCGCCAATCCCACAAATATGTCGCCCAATAATGCAGTTCTGGCTTACCTCGCCGGATATCTGACCGAACTTTCTTTAAGCATTGATAATGTCTTCGTAATCGCCGTTATTTTCAGCTCATTTAAAATTCCGGCCAAATACCAGCACCGGGTTCTTTTTTGGGGAATTTTGGGCGCCATTGTATTTCGTGCGCTAATGATCGTTTTTGGAATTGCTTTAATCAGCAAATTTGATTGGATGGTGTATGTTTTTGGTTTGTTCTTGTTGTACACCTCCTATAGTATGTTGAAGAATGACGATGAAGTAGATCCTAAAAATTCATGGTTCTATAAAAAACTGTCCAAATTATTTCCTATAACGAATGAAATAAGTGGACATGATTTTTTTATTGTCCGGAATTCAAAAAAATACGCCACTCCCCTTTTCATGGCACTTATGGTCATTGAATTGACCGATATTCTTTTTGCTTTGGATAGTATTCCAGCCGTTTTGGCAATTACAACAGATGAATTTATAGTTTTTAGTTCCAATATTTTGGCCATCTTGGGACTTCGTTCCATGTTTTTCCTGATTGTGGGAATGTTGGAAAAATTCAGGTTCATTAATTACAGTTTGGTTGCCATACTGGCATTCGTAGGGCTTAAGTTTCTGTTTGTGCATTACCTCGAAAGCCTCGGATATCATATTCCACATTGGGTCTCTTTACTAGTTATTGGTGTCTCTTTGGCCGCCGGAATTTTGGCATCATTGTTAATTAAACCTGCCAAAGAAGATGAAAAGGATTTGAAAAAATACGGCGATGAACAAGAAGAAGCATTTCGGAAATTGGATGATGAGGAAAAGAGCCGTTAGAAACACAAATTTCGTTTCTTTTTTTGAAGTTTAAAGAAATTATGGTTTCGCTCTTTTGGAATGGTGTAAATTTACTATTCTTCATCTGTTTCTTTCAAATTTTTCTTTATGGCTTCGTAAAGCGTGTTTCTGCTCATTTTCGACCGGTTTGGAATTTTCATTTCGGCGGCAATTTCATAAAGTTCCGTTTTGTTTTTTTGTTCCAATCCATAAATTCGTTCATGTTCACCAACTGTAAACGGCTCTTCCCCAATTTCTGAATTCTTTAGATTTTCGATTATTTTCTCCAAAAACTGAATTACCTTCTTCTGCTGGGTTTTTTCTTTGATGTTCCACGTTCCTTTACTGGCGCGTTTATGGGCCACCTTAAACTTTTCGCCTTCCAAAAAAGTCATATATGAATTTGCATCCAATTTTTCGACACGCTGGTGGGCAACAATCAACCAGTTATAGCCCGTCCCCACAGCTGCACCGGTTCCTTTGGGAGCTTTTCCGGCTCGTCGCTTGGTGGTTTTGAAATAAATTCCCCATTCATCCGGACTCACTTTTCGTTCACGCCAAACACCTTTGTCATAATACCATTTGTGAGAAGCGCCAACTTTCATTCCGCTGTAACGCTTACCTTCAAAATTCTTGAGCTTATCGTATTTTTTGGATTTTTCGCGATCTTTCTCTTCGGAATCCATAACAGAGCGGTTTTAATTTTTTCATTTTAAAACTACGATTTGTTTTGAAGCCGATCACCTAATTTATCGTTAAAGTAGCTTCCCCTTTATTCTTCTGAAAGTTTATTTTGAATGATTTCCATGGCGCTTTTAAGATTGCGCATGTTCTCCAAATCTTCGTTTTCCAAAGCGATTCCAAATTCATCTTCGATATCCAAAGCCACGTCAACCATATTTGCTGAATTAATATTCAACTCAGCAATTAAATTGCTTTCCGGGTTTATTTGGCGTTCAGAGACATCTTCCGGCAAATATTTTTTAATAATCGATTTTAAACGTGATTGGATTTCGCTTTTTTCCATAGAATTTATTTTGAAAAATTAGGAGAATATATAGGGAAGCATTGAGTTTCCTAAATTACTTCCTTTCTAAAAACTACACAAGCGTTCACATCGCCAAAACCGAAACTTGCCTTTATGATGGTTTTCGGTGAAAAATCAATGGTTTTATATAGAATTTTTTCCACGGGAATTGAAGCTTTTATTTCCGGATGAAGATCTTCGCAGTTTATATTTCCAAACAGAAACCCTTCATGAAGTTGCAAAACCGAAGCCACGCATTCAATACTTCCCGCTGCCGACAAACAATGGCCGGTCATTCCTTTTAGGGAATTTATAAACGGAAAATCGCCTGCTTTCAAATTCAATGCAGTTTTCCAATTTTCTATTTCAACCGGGTCGTTTCGCGTGGCCGTCAAATGGCCGTTGATGGCGTCAATTTCTTTGGGTGCAATACCCGAAACTTGCATTGCTTCGTGAATGCATTTCTGAACCGCAAAATTATTGGAAGCCGTCATGCTTCCTCCATTTTGCTGTCCACCACTGTTTATTGTTCCACCCAAAATTTCAGCATAAACAGTTGCGCCCCTTTCCTGCGCGCTCTCCAAACTTTCGAGCAATAAGGCTCCCGCTCCACTACCTGGAACAAATCCGCTCGCGCTCGCGCTCATTGGCCGCGAAGCTTGTGGCGGATTGCCGTTATACTTTCTTGGCAAAATACGCAATGCGTCGAAACCGCCCCAGATGTATGGACCAAAGTCGCCACAACTACCGACAAGCATGCGTTTGGCTTGTCCGTTTTTAATCCGATCGTAGCCCATCAAAATCGCTTCGGTGCCGGTAACACAAGCCGAAGAATTGGTTGTTACCTGATTTCCACAACCCAATTTTCCATTCAAATAAGCACTAATTCCACTTGCCATGGTTTGAATTACCGCTGAACTTCCCAAGCGACGAACATTTCGGGCGTCAATTTTCAAAATTGCTTCCCGAAACTTATCCACTCCTGAAATTCCGGCGCCAAAAATAATTCCATTATCAAAATCCGGAATTTCAAGATCCGTCGGAAGTTTCGCATTTTCCCATGCTTCCATTCCGGCAAGAACGCCATATTTTATGCCACTTGCATTCAAATCTTTTAATTCCAAAGGAGTAAAGTGTTTTTCAACTTGTTCTTGGGAAATCTGGGGCTTTCCTCCTATTTGACAACCAAAATTCAAATCGGCCAATTCCTGATGAAAACGAATTCCGCTTTTTCCATTACGGATTGCAGTGGAAAATTGTTCAATTCCAATACCGTTTGGCGAAACGATGCCCATTCCGGTTATGACGACACGGTGTTTCATGTTTTGGTCAATTAGTCAAAAGTCGTAAGTCAATTGATTTGCGGAAATTCATAACTCATAATTTCATCATTCCGGAAATTTCCCCCTTGGAAACCAAATTTCCTTTTTGATTGTACATTTTTATGGCGCATTTTAATTTATTGAACCGAAAATAGACCTTTTTCGAAAAAACCCGTACTTTCTCATTTGGGTAAACCGGAAGGTAAAATTCTATTTCTGTGGAAGTTAATGCTATTTTTGGTTGAAAATTTTCAGTGGTTTTGAATTCGTCCCGAAGTAAATGAATTCCGAAAGAAACCAAGCCGATTTGTGCCATGCATTCCGATAAAATCGTGCCCGGTGTTACCGGATTGTTTTTAAAATGACCGGCGTAGAAAAAACTGTTTTTAGGAAAGGTGTAATTTCCCCAGATTTCTGTGTCTGAAACGCTTTCAATTTCATCCACGAACAAAAATGGTTCGGTAAAAGGCAGATTTGAGATTATTTCTTGGAAGTTCAAAAAGATAAATTTATAAATATTCATCAAACGGTCCTATTATCCGATGGCAAACATAATACGTTATTACTTTTGTGAATGAAAAATTTTAAGGGTATAAATATTTTTTTCGGGATCACTTAACAAATCGAAAGCTTTAATTTTTAAATGGAACAAAGCCATTCCCTTTTTTCTTCATCGAAGTCACCTTAAACAAAAATAGCTAAAATCGACAATACTACAAGGTTCAAAAAACCTTGCAGGAAGCATTTCATTGTAAACTTTCACCACCATCCGCTTTCACAATGGTTCCATTTATCCAATTCGCTTCCTCGCGGCATAACAAATAGACCACGTTGGCAATATCTTCCGGTTGGGTCAGCCTTTTGTTCGGATTGCGTTTTAAAGCATTTTTCTTCAACTTTTCGTTTCCAGGGATCATTTTGAACGAATTTGTTTCGGTTATTCCACATTGAATACAATTGGCGGTGATTTTATATGCGGCAAATTCGAAAGCAATATTTCGGGTAATGGCTTCCAAAGCAACTTTTGCGGCAGAAACCGCAGCATATTTTTTCCAAACACGTCTGTTTCCTTCGCTGGTGAATGCAAGGATTCGAGCGTTTTCCGAAAACATTTGTGCCTCGAAAACACTTTTTGCCCAGTCATATAGACTAATTCCCATGCCTTCGATGGTTAACACGAAATCTTCGTGTTTTAGAGTGGGTTCGTTTCCGAGCATGGATTTCAAATTTCCTTTTGCGATACTATGCAGCAATAATTTCACACTTGCTTTTGGTATTTTTTCGGAAATTTTTTCAAGCGTTTCTTTTCTTTTTTCTGTATTCAGTGCATCGATATTGAAAGAAAGAACTTGGGTTCCGGCCTTTCTCATTCTGTCATAAATGCGGTCGATTTCTTTTAAATCGTTTTTTCGGCTGCGATGAATGCTAATTATATTCATTCCGTGATATGCCAATTTTTGAGCAGATGCCAGTCCAAAACCACTGCTTCCGCCCAAAATAATTGCCCAATTGTTATTAAATTCTTTCTCCATTTTTATATTTTAAGAACGCTTACCATTCCAAAAGAATTCTTTGTGCCGAAAACCCCGGGCCAAAACTCAGCATTAATCCTTTTTTTCCGCTTGGGATTTCATTTTCCATCGTTTTTGCCAACACATATAGAACGGTTGCGCTGCTCATATTTCCGTTCAATCGTAGGATTTCCTTGGTATTATCAATGTTTTTTCCCAATTCCCCAACCAATTTTTCCACGGTCTGAATGATTTTCTTCCCGCCGGGATGAAAAATAAAATGATCGATTTCGTCAATTGTTGTATTGTTTTTTCGCAAGAAAGGATGAACAATAGTTGGAAAATTATCTACAATCGTTTGAGGCACATCAATATCCAAAACCATTTTTAATCCGCTGTTTGTCAGATCAAAACCCATTAAATGCGTGCTATTTGGGAAATGGTACATTTCTTCCGCCAAAATCTTCGGACCAGTGGCATTTGCTTCCGAAGAAAGTAACACGCACGCCGCACCATCACCAAAAATTGCCGCACTGACCATATTTGCCATTGACATATCGTTGAGTTGAAAGGTAGCGGTTGGCGCCTCAACAGCAATTAGGGCCGCACGTTTTCCCGGATTGGCTTTCAAAAACTGTTTGGCATAAATAATCCCTGAAATACCTGCGGCACAACCCATTTCGGTAACCGGAAGGCGAACAATATCATTTTTTAAATTCAGCTGGTTTATCAGAAATGCGTCCAAGGACGGGATCATGAAACCGGTGCAACTGACGCTTATAATGAAGTCGAGGGAACTTGGTTCCCACTGGGCATTATTTAGAGATTTTTGTAGCACTTGGTGTCCCAGATTTTTCGCTTCCCTGCAATAAATGGCATTTTTTTCTTCAAAAGAACTTGCAGTAAAAACTTCTTCGGGTGCCATTATGGAATAGCGTTTATCGACCATTGCGCCTTCAAAGATTTTAATTATTTTTCGCCGGAAACGTTCTTCTTGTCCACCGAGCCATGTTTCCACCAAAGGAACAATATCCTTTGTTTCCCGTGAATAGGCAGGATTTTGAGTGGCAACATCGACAATTCGTACGCTCATGCTCTTGTTTTCTATTTAATTATTATGAGACATTTTGATAATCCATTGATACCGAAATGCCCAGCACCACGTAATTTTAATTTTTTTAAACTGTAATTCTTCAGAGATTGCCTTTAATTCAGTACGTTTAAATCCTCGAAGGATGGAAATTAGGCCGTCCTTTTTTGCAATTTTGCTGCGAACAAACACCAAGCAAAATAGTTGAAACAAATAATAAGCAACCCTACTTCTTTGTAAATCGTTGATGATAATTCCCAAATCGGTATTTCTGGACAATTTAAGCAATAATTCTTTGATTTTTTCTGTGGAAAAATGGTGCAAGGTTAAACAGATGCATACAATATCATACTGATATTCAGGAAACTTTCCATTGAAAATATCTTGTGTTTGGTATGATATTTCAGGAAAGTCCATCGATAATTTTTCCGCAATCTCAATGGTATAAGGATTAGCATCGATTCCGATCAGCTGCAATTTCAAATTCCTTTTCCGTCCCCATTTCGCGATTTCGCGCAAAGTTTGTCCGCTTCCACAACCGATATCCGCAATATGCACTACTTCCTTTCCTTTTAAAATAAATTTTTCGAGTCCGTTTAATGTGACTTTATTTCCCCCCAAAAACCGATTCACACGTTCCAAATCTTTTAAAGTATTTTCCAACTTTTCGCCATTGAAATCGAACTTGTCCATTATTTCTGCTTCGGAAGAACGAAATTTGGTATTCACGGATTTCATATCAAAAAGGGTTTCCGTGAGTTTTTCGAATCATATTTTGCAACAAAGTTTCATTCCTCAAAACTGATGAAATTAAAAAATCGGATAATTTTGGTTTAAGCATTATAAATTGCAATTGATTGCCTACCCAAAGACGTTTTTTGAAAACTTTGTTCCATTGTATTTGGTATTTATTTTCCAAACTTGTTCGTTTTTTTTGGTTCGATTCGAAATAGCCGCTTATTAATTCTGACACTATTTTGGCACCACGAATGGCCATTGCCATACCATTTCCGCAGAGTGGATGTATTAAACCCGCGGCATCTCCACCGAGCAAAATATGGTTTTCAACCACTTTTTTTCTTGCAAAAGAAATTTGTGCAATGCTTAAAGGTTTTTCGAAAAGTGGTTTGGAATTGGACAGAAATTCTTCCAAACACTTATTCTTTGAAAGTACATTTTTGCTGAATTCTTGTATATTTTTGTGCTTTTGAAACGATTCATAACTGCTCAAATAACAAAAATTTACCGCGTTTGTTTCTGTCCTTGAGATTCCACAATAGCCTCCATCGAACATATGCAAACCTACTACATCATCTGGAAAATCAGGGTTTTCAAAATGTGTTTTTACGGCGAGCCAAGATGATTTTTCTTGTATGAATTTTCGATTCAACAGCTTGTCGAGGTTCGAACGTTTTCCGAATGTTCCGAGCACAATTTCAGCTTGAAAATTTTCTTCATCGGTGGTTTTTATAAAAAAGGAACCGGTTTCAAAATCGCATTTTTCTACTGAGGCAATTTTCACCATCGCGCCATTTTCAGTGGCTTTTCTATACAATAAATCATCCAAACAAAATCGGCTTATCCCGAGTCCGCCCAAAGGAAGGTCGGTTTTTAATACCTTACCCGAGACTGAGCTGAAATGTAATTTGTTCAAAAACTGTGGATTGGTTTCTTTTTTTAAATCAATTCCCAATGAGTTCAGATATGGTAAAACTTCCTTCGACAAATATTCCCCGCAAACTTTATGAATGGGATAGGGATTTTTTTCGAAAAGAATGACTTTCAATCCGCATCGCGCCAAATGGATGGAAGAAGTTAATCCTGCCAATCCCCCACCAATTATGGCCACTTGAAATTTTTTCATTTTGGGAAATTATGAAAAAAAAATCCGCGACATAAACTATGTGCGGATTTTTTTAAAAACGATGGAGCATATCTTAATCGGTCTGTTGTTCGGCTTCCTGTTTCAACTCCTCACTGGCAATAATGGCCAATTCCACCCGGCGGTTATTGGATCGCCCTTCGGCTGTGGAATTGTCGTATTTTGGTTGGGCTTCGCCATACCATTTTGTTGTGAACCTTCCTGAGGCTATTCCCTGATTCACTAAAAAATCTGTTACGGCTTGTGCCCTATTTTTGGAAAGGGTCATATTGTATTCTTCGCTTCCGGTATTATCGGTGTGGCCTTCAACCAAAATCAAGGATTTTGGGTATTCTTTAAAAATTTTGGCCAATTGGTTCAATGTGTTTTCTGATTTTTCGTTCAAACGATAGGATTCCGTAGCAAAATAAACACCACTTGATTCATCGAACGTAACATTGATTCCTTCGCCTACCCGGGTAACTTCTGCTCCAGGAACGGTATTTTCGATTTCTTGCGCCTGTTTATCCATCCGGTTTCCGATATAGGCACCGGCGGCACCGCCCACAACACCACCAATAATTGCACCCAGAACCGTATTGTTGCCATCTCCAACATTGTTACCAATGACGCCACCGATCGCGGCTCCGCTGGCTCCACCAATAACGGCTCCTTTCTGGCTATTGTTCGCGTTTTTTACCGCATCACAGCCAAAAACGAGTATTGTCGTGAAAATTATTGCAATTGATTTTAAAAAGTTTGTCTTCATAATATGTTCTATTTTAATTTTTAGAAAAATGCATTCGAATGGTAAAGGGTTTGCCTTCGAGGCTTACATTTTGTTCCCAAACCATTTCCATTTCAGAAAGGCTAACAAGGTTCAAACGATACCCTGTATTTATTTTTCGAGGGTTTTCATCTTCACCAACCGGTTTCAACGTGAAATCGAAGATGCCACTATCTGGCACCGTTTCAATCACATCAAAAATAAAGTTTCTGTCTCCCGTGGCACAACTGCCATCCGTAATGGTATAGGTTCCGTGATTATTGTTTGGAATAAAACTCCAGTCCGAGCCTGTAAAACAGGAAGCGGAAACGTCATTGAACAAATTAACTTTAAAAATGCCCTGACTGTTCGGATAACTTATCCGGTTCAAAGTCCAGTTTCCTTTTAAGGTTTTTTGAGCTTGTCGTTCCACTTTTGTAGCGCCGCAACTACTTAACAAAACGGCAACAAAAAGCAATGAAACTATTTTTTTCATAATAATTTAATTAAGGGTAAATTTTAAATTGTGACGTATTATCTTCGGAAAAGTCGGCTCAACAGGGAGATAACGAACAACACAATGAAAATAAAGAAAAGTATTTTTGCGATATCCGCGGCTCCTTCGGAGATTCCTCCCCAGCCAAAAATAGCAGCAATTATTGCAATGATAATGAAAATGATTGTCCAGCGTAGCATAATGAATATTTTTTAATTGGTTACTGTTTCAAATTTAATGCAACCTGTTTTTAATCAATTAAACATTATGATTATTTAACGACATCATGTTAAAGAGAACATAATTTCCCCATTAATAAGCCAACAATTTCAACAATTCATTTTTAAACCTATTTTTTGGAAGGTATTGGTTTTCCAATTGGGAAGTGAAGGGAATAGGTGTTGGCAAGCTGGCCACACGTTTCACAGGGGCATCCAACTGTTCGAAACAGTTTTCGGTAATTAATGCTGAAATATCGGATGCGATTCCACCAAAAATGGAATCTTCCTGCAAAATAATTGCTTTCCCGGTTTTCTTGACGGAGGCAAATATTGTTTCCGTATCCAAGGGTTCCAACGTTCTCAGATCGATCAAATCCGCAGCAATTCCTTCATTGTTTTCCAAAACTTCCAAGGCCCAATGAACGCCCGCCCCAAAAGAAATAATGCTTACATCGTTCCCTTCCTTTAAAAGTGAGGCTTTCCCAAACGGAAGCGTGTAATAATTGGTCGGAACATTTTGACGAACGCTTCGATAAAGGGCTTTGTGTTCAAAAAACAGAACTGGGTTGGGGTCATTAAAGGCTGTTGCCAACAAGCCTTTTGCATCGTAAGGAAACGCGGGATAAACCACTTTCAAGCCCGGGGTTTTGGTGAACCAAGCCTCGTTGGTTTGGCTATGAAAAGGACCTGCTCCTACTCCCGCCCCACAAGGCATGCGAACAACCACGTCCGCTTTTTGCGCCCAGCGGTAATGCGATTTGGCCAAATAATTCACAATGGGATTGAAACCCGAAGAAACAAAATCGGCAAACTGCATTTCCACCATAGCTTTCATGCCGTTTATGGAAAGCCCCATTGCGGAAGAAATAATTCCCGATTCACAAATCGGCGTGTTTCGAACTCGATCTTTTCCAAATTTTTTCGTGAAGCCATCGGTAACTTTGAAGACACCACCGTAATCGGCAATATCCTGCCCCATCAGGACAAGGTTTTCATGCTTTTCCATGGCTTGCTCCAAACCTTCGGAAATTGCATCGACAAACCGCAGTTCTTTGGTTTCAGCATTGGCTTTTACTTCTTCATATTCAACTGATTGAAACACGTCATTTAATTCTTCTGTTTCAGAGGCTTCAATTTCTTCTTCGTCATTTGCATGTTTCCAATTTTGGTCGATTTCAGCATGTAAATCAGTTTTTAGTTGTTCATCTTTTTCTGCGGATAGAATATTTTCTTCCATCAAAAAATCCTTAAAGTTTTCAATGGGATCTTTTGCAGCCCATTCTTCCATCAGTTCATTCGGAACATATTTGGTGCCGCTTGCTTCTTCATGTCCTCGCATACGGAAGGTTTTGAACTCTACCAAAACCGGATGTGGATTCTGTCTCATTTCTTTTACAATAGCGGAAATTTTGGAATAAACTTGCACAATATTGTTTCCATCTATAATATGCGATTCCATCCCATAGCCTTTTCCGCGATCGGCGATGTTTTCACAATGATATTGTTCGGAAGTCGGGGTTGAAAGTCCATAGCCGTTATTTTCCACGCAGAAAAGAACGGGCAATTGCCACACAGAAGCAATGTTGAGCGCTTCGTGAAAATCGCCTTCACTGGTTCCGCCTTCACCCGTGAAAACGGCGGTCACTTTTTGTTCTTGTCGAAGTTTATGCGCCAATGAAATTCCATCGGCAACACCCAGTTGTGGCCCCAAGTGGGAAATCATCCCGATAATTTTAAATTCTTGGGTGCCGAAATGAAAACT